>JAGWMW010000119.1 GCA_028871575.1 Burkholderiales bacterium
GGCGCCCTCGTCATGGGCGCCTTCGCCGCCACCAGTGCCGCCGGCCTGGTGCTCGCGCCGGGGCTGTGGCGGCGGCTGCGCGCCGCGGGCGGCGGCGGCGCCCCGGCGGCAGCGAGCCGGCTGGCGACGCGGGCGGCCGGCGCGCTGCTGGCCACCGCCTCGGCCTGGGCGCTGGGGCGTGACCTGTGGCCGCCGCTGGCGGCGTACTGCGGCCTCTAGCCTGCGGGGGCCGCAGAGGCTGCTGAGGCTGCTGAGGCTGTAAGGGCTGCAGAGGCCGCCGTGCTGGCCTGGCCGCGCAGGTGGCAGGCCACCCGATGCCCGTCGCCGCAGGGCTCCAGGGCCGGCCTGACGGTGCTGCACAGCGGGTGCTGCGCGATCGGGCAGCGGGTGTGGAAGGCGCAGCCGCCGGGCGGGTGGATCGGGCTGGGCACGTCGCCCTGCAGCGGGATGCGCACGCGCCGCACCTCGGGGTCGGGGATCGGCACCGCCGACAGCAGCGCCTCGGTGTAGGGGTGCTGCGGGTTCGTGTAGAGCGCGCGCGCCGGTGCGATCTCGACGATGCGGCCCAGGTACATCACGGCCACGCGGTCGCTGATGTGCTCGACCACCGAGAGGTCGTGGGCGATGAAGACGTAGGTCAGGCCGAACTGCGCCTGCAGGTCTTCCAGCAGGTTGATCACCTGGGCCTGGATCGAGACGTCCAGCGCCGAGACCGCCTCGTCGCAGACCAGCAGCTTCGGGCCCACCGCCAGCGCGCGTGCGATGCCGATGCGCTGGCGCTGGCCGCCCGAGAACTCGTGCGGGAAGCGCCGCAGGTGGTCGGCCGACAGGCCCACCGTCTCGAGCAGCTGCACCACGCGGTCCTGGTACTGGCGCGCCGTCTTCGCCAGCTTGTGGATGACGAGCGCCTCGCCGACGATGGCGCCCACGGTCATGCGCGGGTCGAGCGAGGCGTAGGGGTCCTGGAAGATGATCTGCATGTCGCGCGCCAGCGCGCGCAGCTCGGGCCGGCTGGCCCGCGTGACGCTGCGGCCCTCGAACCAGACCTCGCCCGAGGTGGGCTCGATCAGGCGCAGGATGCAGCGCCCGGTGGTGCTCTTGCCGCAGCCCGACTCGCCCACCACGCCCAGGGTCTCGCCCGCCTGCAGCTCGAAGCTGACGCCGTCCACCGCGTGCACGCGGCCCGTCTCGCGGCCGAACACGCCGCCCTTGATCGGGAAGTGCTTGACCAGGTCGCGCACCTTCAGCAGCGGTTCGTTCATGCGGGAAGCTCGTCCAGGATGCAGGCGACCTTGTGGCCGGGCGCGATCTCGCGCAGCGCCGGCGTGGCCGCGGTGCAGGCGGGCCTGGCGTGGCGGCAGCGGGGCGCGAAGCGGCAGCCCGGGGCCAGGCCGCCGCTTTGGGGCGCGATGAGCCGCGGCACGGTGCCGGCGATGGCCTCGAGCCGCGCCTTGTGCGTGGCGGCCAGGTCGATGCGCGGGATCGATCGGATCAGGCCCTGGGTGTAGGGGTGGCGCGGGTGCGCGAACAGCTCGCGCACCGGCGCCTCCTCGATCACCTGGCCGGCGTACATCACCACCACGCGCTGCGCCGTCTCGGCCACCACGCCCATGGCGTGCGTGATCAGCATCACCGCCATGCCCAGGCGCGACTTCAGCTCGGCCAGCAGGTCCAGGATCTGGGCCTGGATCGTCACGTCCAGCGCCGTCGTCGGCTCGTCGGCGATCAGCAGCCGGGGGTTGCAGGCCAGGGCGATGGCGATCATCACGCGCTGGCGCATGCCGCCGCTGAACTGGTGTGGGTGGTCGTGCACGCGCTGCTCGGGCGTGGGGATGCGCACCAGGCGCAGCATCTCCACCGCGCGCTCCATCGCCGCCGCCTTCGACAGGCCCTCGTGCAGCCGCACGCTCTCGGCGATCTGGCGGCCCACGGGGTAGACGGGGTTGAGCGAGGTCATCGGCTCCTGGAAGACGATGGCGATCTCCTTGGCCCGCACGCGCTGCATCTCGGCGGCGCGCAGCGGCACCAGGTCGCGCCCCTGCCACAGCACCTGGCCGGCGACGATGCGCCCCGGCGGCATGTCGATCAGCTTGAGCACCGTCTTGGCGGTGACGCTCTTGCCGCAGCCCGACTCGCCCACCACGCACACGGTCTCGCCGGCGTCGACGGCGAGGTCGACGCCGTCCACCGCGTGCAGCCAGCCCTCGTCGGTCTTGAAGTGGGTCTTCAGGCCCCGGATCTCGAGCAGCGCCAAGTCAAAGACCTCGGTGGCCCGCAGTCGCCATCGCAAGCGGCCGCCGCGAAACCGGCTTCGCCGGGCCGCTGGGGGCGCCCCCCTGGGGGGGAGCGCCGAAGGCGCTTCGGGGGGGGGTCATAGCACTCTTCGAGGGTCGAGCGCGTCGCGCAGCCCGTCGCCGATGAAGTTGATCGTCAGCACCGTGAGGAAGATCGCCGCCCCCGGGAACAGGGCCCAGTGCGGCGCGATGTCGAGGTAGTCCTTGGCGTCGTAGAGGATGCGGCCCCAGGTCGGGATGTCGGGCGGGAAGCCCAGGCCCAGGAAGCTCAGCGTGCTCTCGGCGATGATGGCTGCGGCCACGTCGATGGTGCCGGCCACGATCACCGGCCCGAGCGAGTTGGGCAGGATGTGGCGCAACACCTGGCGCGGCACCGAGGCGCCGAGCGCGCGCGCGGCCTCGACGAATTCCTTCTCGCGCAGCGACAGGAACTGCGCCCGCACCAGCCGCGCGGTGGGCATCCAGCGGAAGGCGCCGATCACGACGACGATGAGCAGGAACACCCCCAGCTCGGGCCCGAAGGCGGCCTTGAGCTTGTCGCGGAACAGGTAGATCACCAGCAGCAGCAGCGGCAGCTGCGGCAGCGACAGGAACAGGTCGGTCAGCCACATCAGCGCGGCGTCGACCGCCCCGCCCGAAATGCCGGCCAGCGAGCCCACCAGCACGCCCACGCAGACCGACATCGCCATTGCCGCCAGGCCCACGGCCAGGCTGATGCGGCCGCCGTAGAGCATGCGCGCCAGCAGGTCCTGCCCCAGGTCGTCGGTGCCCATCGGGTGGGCGGCGCTGGGGCTGGCCAGCCGGGCGCTGAAGTCGATGTCGTTGATGGCCAGGTGCCAGAACAGCGGCCCGAAGGCCACCGCCAGCGCCAGCAGCGCCAGCACAGCCAGGCTGGCCACGGCCAGGCGGTGGCGGCGGAAACGCCGCCAGGCCTCGAGCCAGGGCGGAATGACGCGCCCCCGGTCCGCCGGGTACAGCGGCCCGCCCCCCGAGAGGGCTGCCGGCCGGCCTGGGGCGGCCCGGCGCTCGGCCGGCTCGGTGGCGTCGCTCATGGGTCAGCGGAACGAGATGCGAGGGTCGAGCCAGCCATAGAGCAGGTCGGCGATCAGGTTGAAGACGATCACGAGGACCGAGAACACGAACGTCACGGCCATGATCACCGGCGTGTCGTTGCGCAGGATGGCGTCGATCAGCAGGCTGCCGATCCCGGGCACGCGGAAGATCTGCTCGGTGACGATGGCGCCGCCGAAGACCTGCGGCATCGTCAGTGCCACCAGCGTGACCACCGGGATCAGCGCGTTGCGCACCACGTGGCGCAGGACCACGCTGCGCTCGGGCAGGCCCTTGCTGCGCGCGGTGGTCACGTAGTCGAGCCGGATCACGTCGAGCACGGCCGAGCGCACGAAGCGCGTCCAGCTCGCGCCCTGGAACAGGCCCAGCACCAGCACCGGCATCAGGCTCTGCTTGATCTGCGCCGCCCACCAGGCCCAGCCGGTGGCGCCGATGTCGGAGCGGAAGACGAAGGGCAGCCAGTCGAGCTTGATCGAGAACAGCAGGATGAACAGCAGCCCGGTGAAGAAGGTGGGCAGCGAGAAACCGACGAAGGCCAGCGTGTTGGCGATCTTGTCGAACAGCGAATAGGGCCGCGTGGCGGCGTAGATGCCCACCGGCAGCGCCACCGCCAGCGCCACCAGCTGCGAGGCGCCGATGACGGCCAGCGTCACCGGCACGCGCTGCCAGACCAGGGTGTCGACGTTGACGCGGCTGACGAAAGAGAAGCCCCAGTCGCCGTGCAGCATCGCGGTCAGCCAGTGCCAGTAGCGCTGCCACACCGGGTCGTCGAGGCCGAACTTGGCGCGCAGCGCCATGCGCACCTCGGGCGGCACGTTGGGATTGGTGGCGAGCTCGCCGAAGGGGTCGCCCGGGGCGAGGGCCAGCACCGTGAACAGCACGGCGCTGATGCCCAGCAGGCTGGGCAGGGCGATCAGCAGGCGGCGGAGCAGGTAGGTGCGCAAGGCGGCGGGAGCAGGTGGGGAGGCTCGGACCGGCGGCGGCGCCCGGCCCGCGAGGCTCGGGGCCGCCTCAGGCCTGCCGGTACCAGCTGTGCAGGGCCCAGACGATGTTGTCCCAGCCCGACAGCGGTGCCACCAGCTTGTCCTTCACGCCCGAGACGCGCGGCCGGTTCACCAGCGGCACGATGTAGCCGTCGCTGCAGACCAGGTCGTTCATCTTGATGAACATCGCGGCGCGCTTGACCGGGTCGAGCTCGGTCTCGGCGGCGGCATTGACCTGGTCGTAGGCCGCGCTGCGCCAGCGGCTGATGTTGCGGCCCTGCCACTTGTTGGCCTTGGAGGCGACCTCGCTCGACTTGAACTGGTCCATGAAGCGCGCCGGGTCGGGCTCGGTCTGCGTCGTCGTGTACATCTCCATGTCGGCGTAGAACTTGGTGTAGGTGTCGGGGTTGGCGACGTCGGAGGAGAAGAACACGCTGGCCGTGACCGACTTCAGCTCCAGCGAGATGCCGGCCTTCTGGCAGGCCTGCTTGACGATGGCCTGCGTCTTCTGGCGCGGGGCGTTGATGCTGGTCTGGAACACGAACGAGAGCTTGACGCCGCCCTTCTCGCGCACGCCGTCGCCGCCGCGCTTCCAGCCGGCGGCATCGAGCGCGGCGTTGGCCTTGTCGATGTTGAACTCGAACTTCATGTTCGGGCTGCGGTAGCGCGGCGGGTTGTTCAGGAAGTCGGCGGTGGCGATGCCGGCGCGGCCGTAGATGAACTCCTGCACCGCCTGGCGGTCGGTGAGCAGGCCCATCGCCTGGCGCACGGCGGGGTCGGAGAAGGCGGGGTGGCGCGTGCTCGGGGCGGCGCGCTCGCCGTCGACCTCCTTGTTGGGGTCGCAGTAGTTGAGCGCGATGAACTCGATGTCGCCGCCGGGCACGATGGCGGCGCGGCCCTTGCCGCCGGCTTCCAGGCGCTTGAGGATCTCGTCCTCGACCTGCAGGTTCCAGGCGTAGTCGTACTCGCCCGTCTGCAGCACCGCGCGCGCCGCCGACACCGCGTCGCCGCCGCCCTTCATCTCGACCGTGTCGAAGTAGGGCCGGTTGGGCATGTGGTACGCAGTGTTGAGGGCGCCGCTGACGAGGTCGCCGGGCCGGAAGTCGACGAACTTGTACGGCCCGGTGCCCACCGGCTTGAGGTTGGTGGGCGCATCGCGCGACTTCGCGCCGCTGTAGGCCGCGAACAGGTGCTTGGGGATCAGCATGCCGTTGGTGCCGACGAAGGCCTGGGCCCAGAAGGGCGTGGGCTTGCCGAACAGGATGCGCACCGTCAGCGGGTCGATCTTCTCGACCTTGATGTCCTTGTAGACGCCGATGGTCACCGCGGCGGTGGCCGGGTCGGCGGCATATTGCCAGTTGAAGATCACGTCGTCGGCGGTGAAGGGCTGGCCGTCGTGCCAGGTCACGCCCTTCTTCAGCTTCCAGACCACCGACTTGCCGTCGGCGGCCAGGGCGCCGTTCTCGCGCGTGGGCACCTCGGCGGCCAGGATCGGCACCAGGTTGCCGTCGGCATCCCAGCCCGCCAGCGGCTCGTAGAAGATGCGCGAGCCCTCCTGGTCCTTCGTGCCGGTGGCGAAGTGCGGGTTCAGCAGCGTGGCGCCCTGCCAGAACAGCATCCGCAGCGCGCCGCCGCCGCCGCGCTTGGTGGGGGCATAGGGCGGCAGCGGGTCGGCCTGCGCCACGCCGGCGTGCAGCAGCATCATGCCGGCCATCGGCGCCGTCAGGCCCAGGCCCAGCATCTGCTGAACGAAGCGGCGGCGCGGCAGCGCGCCAGTGCGCACCTGCTCGATCAGGGCCCGCAGTTCTCGGTCTTGCATGGCGACTCTCCGGTTCGGGTTCGGGTCTGGGGGTTCAGCGCAAACGGCCGCCGATCCTATCGGCTCGCCCCGCACGGGCCATCGGGGTCGCCCCGGACGGTGCCAAGCCCCCGGGCGGCGCCGTCACGGGGCCATACTCGCCGCATGAGCGACGACGACGTGCTGACGATCCACGGGCCCCGCGACGCCCCCACCGCGCTGGTGCTGGACTCGCCGCATTCGGGCCGGCGCATGCCGGCGGACTTCGGCGCCGCCTGCAGCGAGGCCGAGTTGCGGGATGGCGAGGACTGCTTCATCGACGAGCTCTACGCCGAGGCTGCAGCAAGCGGCGTGCCGCTGCTGGCGGCGCAGTTTCCGCGCACCTACATCGACCCCAACCGGCACGCCGCCGACATCGACCCCGAGCTGCTGGCCGAGCCCTGGCCCGAGCCCCTGGTGCCCAGCGGCAAGGCGGTGCTGGGCAAGGCGCTCGTCTGGCGCACGCTCGACGACGGCCGGCCGATCTACGCGCGGCGGCTGGGCGTGGCCGAGGTGCGCCGGCGCATCGAGCGCTGCCACCGCCCCTACCACCAGGCCCTGGTGGCGCTGCTGGACGCCGCGCACGCGCGCCACGGCGTGGTCTGGCACCTGAACTGCCACTCGATGAACCCGGTGGCCGGCGTGATGGGCGAGGGCGGTGCCGGCGCCACGCGCGCCGACATCGTGCTCGGCGACCGCGACGGCACCACCTGCAGCCCCGCATTCACCGCCTTCGTGCGCGAGGTGCTCGAGGGCTGGGGCCTGCAGGTCAAGGTCAACGACCCCTACAAGGGCGTGGAGCTGGTGCGCGCCTACAGCGACCCGGCCGCGGGCCGGCACAGCCTGCAGCTCGAGATCAACAAGCGCCTGTACATGGACGCGGCGGGCCTGCAGCGGCACGCCGGCTTCGCGCTGTTGCGCGAGCGGCTGGGCCTGCTGGTGCAGCGCGTGGCTGCGCGGTTCACGCCGGGGCCGCGCCATGGCTGAGGCGGTGCCGGTGGAGCTGCAGGCGCCCGACATCGCGCCCTGGCGCGACGGCGGCACGGGCGTGGACTGGGTGCATGCGCTGGACAGCGGCCGGCCCGGCCCGCAGGCGATGGTGCAGGCACTGACGCACGGCAACGAGATCTGCGGCGCCATCGCGCTGGACTGGCTGCTGCGCCAGGTGCGCCAAGGCTGGCGCCCGCCGCGCGGGCGCCTGGTGCTGGCCTTTGCCAACGTGGCGGCCTATTCGCGCTTCGATCCGGCCGACCCGTTTGCCTCGCGCTGCATCGACGAGGACTACAACCGCGTCTGGGCCGACGAGACGCTGGCCGGCCCGCGCGATTCGACGGAGCTGCGGCGCGCGCGCGAGCTGCGGCCCTACGTCGATGCGGCCGAGCAGCTGCTCGACATCCACTCGATGAGCGAGCCCTGCCGGCCGCTGATGGTGTGCGGCCGGGTCGACAAGAACGCGGTCTATGCGCGCGAGCTGGGCATGCCGGCCGACCTGCTGATCGACACCGGCCACGCGGCGGGCCTGCGCATGATCGACCGCGGCGGCTTCGGCGACCCGGCGGCGCCGCAGCGCGCGCTGCTGATCGAATGCGGCCAGCACTGGGAGCGCGCGGCCGCCGAAGTGGCCATCGACAGCCTGGTGCGGTTCCTGGGCCTGGCCGGCATGGCCGACCCCGCCTGGGTGCAGGCGAGCCTGCGCCTGCCGCTGCCGCGCCAGCAGCGGCTGGTGCGCGTGACCGAGGCCGTGGTGGCGCGGAGCACCGGCTTCCGCTTCCTGCGCCCGGTGCAGGGCTTCGACGTCATCGCCCGCGCCGGCACGCCGCTGGCGCAGGACGGCGACCAGGTCTGGACCACGCCCTACGACGACACGGTGCTGGTGATGCCGGGCACGCACAACCTCAAGCCGGGCGGCACGGCGGTGCGGCTGGGGCGTTTCGAGCCGCTGCCGGGTTGAGCCGTCTCGTCAGACCGTGCCCGGCGGCGCGCTGCTGCCCAGCACCACGGCGGCCACCAGCACCAGCGCGAGCACCACGGCCTCGGTGCGCAGCACGCGCGTGAAGCGTCGGTGCGCCGCCGCGCCGCCACCGCCGGTCGCCGCGGCCAGCCCCTGCAGCAGGCCGGGCATCACCCGCCAGCGGTTGTAGCCGCCCATCGCCACCGCCACGCCCACCAGCGCCAGCTTGACGAGCAGGATGCGCCCGTAGCCGGAGCCCAGCAGCGCCGGCAGCTGCGCCGCGCTGCCGGCCGCGCGCCAGGTGTTGAACAGGCCGGTGACGGCGATGCCCGCCAGGGCCAGCGTGGCGGTGGTCGACAGCGCCAGCGCCCAACGCGCGGCATCGGCCCGGTCGGCGGGCGAGACGGCGGCGCCGGTGGCCACGCGCAGCGCCGCCATCAGCACCAGGCCCAGCCACAGCGCGGCCAGCAGCTGGTGCAGGCCGTTCATGGCCACCGGCAGGCTCCAGTCGCCGGCATCGCCGGCGTGCGAGACCACGCTGCGCGTGTAGGCGAAGACCGCCAGCGCCAGCGCGGCCAGCGCCAGGGCGCCGCCGCGGCCACGGGCCACGCCCTGGGTGGCGGCCACCGCACCCGCCACGGCCAGGGCCGCCAGGCCGGCCAGCCAGGCCTGGCCGAGGTGGGTCTGCCAGGCCATGGTCAGCGCCATCGGGCCGGCCTGCGCGATCGAGGGCCCCGCCATCGCCGCGGCCTCGAACCAGAGCCGTCCGCCGCTGGCCACTGCGGCCAGCGCCAGCCCGGCCCGCAGCGCGGCCTGGGCCCGGGCGGCCACCTGCTGCGCCCAGGGCGAGTCGCCGCCGCGCAGCC
Source organism: Burkholderiales bacterium (assembly GCA_028871575.1). Lineage (GTDB taxonomy): Bacteria > Pseudomonadota > Gammaproteobacteria > Burkholderiales > Burkholderiaceae_C > Rubrivivax. The sequence continues at coordinate 9,003 of JAGWMW010000119.1, forward strand.
ACAGGCGCGAGGCCAGTGCACCGAGGCCGAGCGCCAGGCCGGCGTCGGCGGCCACGGCCGAGGTGCGCAGCAGGGCCAGCAGGGCGGCCTCATTCATGCCGCGTCACTTGACCGTGAAGCGGATCGCGCCGCTCATGCGGTGGCCGTCGCGGCCCATCGTCACCCACTGCGCGCGGTAGGCACCCGCGGCCAGCGGCGGCAGCGCCAGGTTCAGCGCGTGGTCGTCGGCCGGGTCGCCCTGCGCCTTCTCGGTGGCCAGGGCCGATCCGGCCGGCCCCTGCAGCGTGATGCGGCTGATGGCCGCCTCGATCGGTTCGTTGAACCGGATGTGCAGCGCCTTCGGCGCCGCGTCGAGCGTGGCGCCGTCGGCCGGGGTCGAGGTCTGCACCCGGGCATGGGCCCAGGCCGGGGGGCTGGCCAGCAGGGCGGCGCTGAGCGAGGTGATGAGTGCGGTGCTGCCGAGCAGGGTGCGCAGGAAGGATCGGTTCATGGAGGTCCTCGGGGGTGGGTCAGGGGGGTGGAAGACGGCCGGGCCGGTGCCGCGGCCGGGGTCAATGGCCCTCGTGGCCGGTGGGCTTGCGCACGTTCAGCGTCGCGGCCGAGGCCGGCGGCGCGGGCGCCTGCACCGGCTCGGGCGCGTCGTCCACCACCTCGTGGGCGACGGTGCCCGCGGGGTGGCGGTACCAGCCCGGGTCGCGGTAATCGCCGGGCTTGATGTCGTCGCGCACCTTCACGACGCTGAACATGCCGCCCATCTCGAGCGCGCCGTAGGGGCCGTCGCCGCTCATCATCGGCAGCGTGTTGGCCGGGATCGGCATGCCCATCTCGGCCATGTCCGCCATGCCGGTGCTGCCCATCGGCATGTACTCGGGCACCAGCTGGGTCAGCCGGTCGGCCACGCGGCCCAGGTCGGTGCCGATGAAGTTGGGCAGGGCGTGGCCCATCGCGTTCATCGTGTGGTGCGCCTTGTGGCAGTGGATGGCCCAGTCGCCGGCCACGGCGTCGAACTCGATCGCCCGCATCTGGCCCACCGCGATGTCGGTGGTGACCTCGGGCCAGCGCGCCGAGGGCGGCACCCAGCCGCCGTCGGTGCCCGTGACCTGGAAGTGCGGCCCGTGCATGTGGATCGGGTGGTTGGTCATCGTCAGGTTGCCGATGCGGATGCGCACGCGGTCGCCGGTGCGCGCCACCAGCGGGTCGATGCCGGGGAAGACGCGGCTGTTCCAGGCCCAGAGGTTGAAGTCGAGCATCTCGCTCGTGCGCGGCGTGGCGCTGCCGGGGTCGATGGCGTAGCTGGCCATGAC
>JAGWMW010000120.1 GCA_028871575.1 Burkholderiales bacterium
AGCCAGAAGCTGGGCGAGAAGATGTACGCCGACGCCTCGGCCGCCGCCGGCGCGGCGGAGACCCAGGCGCCCGGCGCCGAAGCGCCCAAGGCCAAGGCCCAGGCGGCCGACGACAACGTCGTCGATGCCGACTTCAAGGACGTGCACAAGTAATGTCGCGGCGCGCCCGAGCACGGGCCGCCGAGCCACCGCGCCGCGTTCGAGCGCCCGGGCCCTGGCCCGGCGCCGACCGCGGCGGTTTCGTTTCTCAATTCCCGCATTCCCGCAGCCATGGCCAAGCGCGATTTCTACGAGATCCTGGGCGTCCCGAAGAACGCCTCCGAGGACGACATCAAGAAGGCTTATCGCAAGCTGGCGATGAAGCACCACCCCGACCGCAACCAGGGTGACGACGCGAAGAAGGCGGAAGAGCGGTTCAAGGAGGCCAAGGAGGCCTACGAGATGCTGTCGGACCCGCAGAAGCGGGCCGCCTACGACCAGTACGGCCACGCCGGCGTCGACCCGAACATGGGCGGCGGCCGCGGCGGTCCCGGGGCCGAGGGCTTCGGCGGCTTCGCCGAGGCCTTCGGCGACATCTTCGGCGACATCTTCGGTGGCGGCGGCGGACGCCGGGGCGGCGGCGGCCAGCAGGTGTACCGCGGCAGCGACCTCAGCTACGCGATGGAGATCGCGCTGGAGGAAGCGGCCTTCGGCAAGGAGACGCAGATCCGCGTGCCGAGCTGGGACAACTGCGAGACCTGCCACGGCACGGGCGCCAAGCCCGGCACCAGCGCCAAGACCTGCCCCACCTGCAACGGCGCCGGCACGGTGCACCTGCGCCAGGGCTTCTTCAGCATCCAGCAGACCTGCCCGCACTGCCACGGCAGCGGCAAGATCATCCCCGAGCCCTGCCCCAGCTGCAGCGGCGCGGGCAAGATCAAGAAGCAGAAGACGCTGGAGGTCAAGATTCCGGCCGGCATCAGCGAAGGCATGCGCATCCGCTCGGCCGGCAACGGCGAGCCCGGCACCAACGGCGGGCCGGCCGGCGACCTCTACATCGAGATCCGCGTCAAGCCGCACGAGATCTTCGAGCGCGACGGCGACGACCTGCACTGCACCGTGCCGGTGGGCCTGACCACGGCCGCGCTGGGCGGCACGGTGGAGGTGCCGACGCTGGGCAGCAAGGCCGAGATCGACCTGCCCGAAGGCACCCAGCACGGCAAGACCTTCCGCCTGCGGGGCAAGGGCATCAAGGGCCTGCGCAGCAGCTACCCCGGGGACCTGTACTGCCACGTCTCGGTGGAGACGCCGGTGAAGCTGACCGAGCACCAGCGGCGGCTGCTGAAGGAGCTGGACGAGTCGTTCCGCAAGTCTGGCGACCGCCACTCGCCCAATGCGAAGAGTTGGACCGACCGCGTGAAGGACATCTTCAAGTAGCGAGCCCGGCCCGGGCCCGAGCCACCGGCGCCGGCCCGGGCCGGGTCAAAAGAGCTGGCCCTGACCCGGCCAGGGCGGCGGGCGCCGGAATTGCGTCAGGTCCAGCGGCACGCGCTCGCGCCGATAGCCCATGCGGGCGCAAGCCTTGACCAGCCGCTGGCGCAGCAATTGCGCCCAGACGCCCTCGCCCGTCATGCGGGTGCCGAAGCGGGCATCGTTGTCGCGGCCGCCGCGCATCTCGCGCACCCGGGTCATGATGCGCGGCGCGCGCTCGGGCACCAGGTTCTCGAGCCACTGCTGGAACAGCGGGTTCACCTCCCAGGGCAGGCGCAGCACGATGCTTAAGGCGGTCTGCGCGCCGGCATCGCGCGCCGCCTGCAGGATGCGCTCGAGCTCGGGCTCGTTCAGGAACGGGATCAGCGGCGAGACGCTCACCCCCACCGGCACGCCGGCGCGCGCCAGGGTCTCGATCGTGCGCAGCCGGCGATGCGGCGCTGCTGCGCGGGGCTCCATGGCGCGCGCCAGCGCCGGGTCGAGCGTGGTCAGCGACACGTAGACGGCCGCCAGCCGGGCCTCGGCCATCGGCACGATGAGATCCAGGTCGCGCTCGACCAGGCTCGACTTGGTGATGACGGAGAACGGATGTCGCGCCTCGGCCAACACCTCGATCACCGAGCGCGTGATGCGCAGCCGCCGTTCGGCCGGCTGGTAGGCGTCGGTGACCGAGCCGATGTTGAGCTGCGCCGGCGAATAGCCGGGCGCCGCCAGGGCTTCGCGCAGCCGCTCGGCGGCGTTGACCTTGGCCACGATGCGGGTCTCGAAGTCGAGCCCCGGCGAGAGGTTCAGCCAGCTGTGGGTGGGGCGCGCGTAGCAGTAGGTGCAGCCATGTTCGCAGCCGCGGTAGGGGTTGATCGAGAGATCGAAACCGATGTCGGGCGAATCGTTGCCCGAGAGGATGCCGCGCACCTGCTCTTCCCGTACCAGCGTCTGGGGCGCCGCGCGCTCCTGCAGCGCGGCCTGCTCGAGCGTGCCCCAGCCGTCGTCGAACTCGCTGCGCGAGCGCTCGTTGAAGCGGTGCTCGATGGCCCACACCGTGCCGCGGCCCTTCACTGCCGCCGAGGGCGGCACGAACATCAGGGTGGCGGCGGGCGCGGCGGGCCGCGTGGGTGGGATTGGCTGCGGCATACTGTAAATATATACAGTCTTTGCATCGGCCACAAGCCGGGTCTCGAGCAAGTGTGGCTCCGCCACTTTGCTTGAACCCCCGCTGGGGGCGGGCTGGGCGCAGCCCGGCCCTGGGGGCGCTCTCTAGCCAACGTGGCTTGGCCACTGGGCTTTAACCCCCGCGGGGGGCGGGCTGGGCGCAGCCCGGCCCTGGGGGCTCAGTACTCTGCGCCGCTGCCGCCCGGGGCCAGGTTGTCGAAGCGCGTGAGCGGCTTCAGGAAGGTCAGCTTGACCGTGCCCACGGGCCCGTTGCGCTGCTTGGCGATCACGATCTCCGAGACGCCGGGCTCCTTGCTGTCCTTGTTGTAGTAGTCGTCGCGGTAGATGAACATGATGACGTCGGCGTCCTGCTCGATGGCGCCCGACTCGCGCAGGTCGCTCATCATCGGCCGCTTGTCGTTGCGGCTCTCGACGCTGCGGTTGAGCTGCGACAGCGCCAGCACCGGGCACTGCAGCTCCTTGGCCAGCGCCTTCAAGCCGCGCGAGATCTCGCCCAGCTCGGTGGCGCGGTTCTCGTCGCTGCCGCTGCTGCCGCTCATCAGCTGCAGGTAGTCGATCACGATCAGGCCCAGCGTGCCGAACTGGCGCGCCATGCGGCGGGCGCGCGCGCGCAGCTCCGCGCTGGTCAGCGCCGCCGTCTCGTCGATGTGCAGCTGCACCTGGCCCAGCCGCTCGACGGCGTCGGTCAGGCGCTCCCATTCGCCGCTGTCCAGGCGGCCGGTGCGCAGGTTCTGCTGGTTGATGCGGCCCAGGCTGCCGACCAGGCGCAGCGCCAGCTGCGAGGCGCCCATCTCCATCGAGAACACCAGCACCGGCAGCCCTTCCTGCACCGCCACATGCTCGGCGATGTTGAGCGCGAACGCCGTCTTGCCCATCGAGGGCCGCGCCGCCAGCACGAGCAGGTCGCCCTTCTGCAGCCCGGCGGTCATGCGGTCGAGGTCGTAGAAGCCGGTGCGCACGCCGGTCACCTCCTCGGCGCCGTTGTCGTGCAGCTCCTGCACGCGGTCGATCAGGCTCACGACGAGCTTGTCGATGCCCTGGAAACCCTGCTTCTGGCGCGAGCCTTCCTCGCCGATCTTGAAGATCTTGCTCTCGGCCTCGTCGAGCACGGTGCTGACCTGGCGGCCGGCCGGGTTGAAGGCGCTGGTGGCGATGTCGTCGCTGGCGGCGATGAGCTTGCGCAGGATCGAGCGCTCGCGCACGATCTCGGCATAACGCCTCAGGTTGGCGGCACTCGGCACGCTCTGGGCCAGGGCATTGAGGTAGGCCAGGCCGCCGCAGTCGGCCGCCTTGCCCAGGCTCTGCAGCTGCTCGAACACGGTGATGACGTCGGCCGGCTTGCTCTGGCCCACCAGCGCGCCGATGGCGGCGTAGATCAGCCGGTGCTCGTGGCGGTAGAAGTCGCTGTCGGTGAGCAGGTCGCCGGCGCGGTCCCAGGCCAGGTTGTCCAGCAGCAGGCCGCCGAGCACGCTCTGCTCGGCCTCGACCGAATGCGGCGGCACGCGCAGGCGGGCCACTTCGTCGTCTTGCGGGGCGCCGGGGCCCCGGGTGTCGCGGGTGTCGAACAGGGCGGACATGGCGGCGGCAGGCGGCGGCCTGTGGGCAAGGCTGTGGATGGAGGGTGCGCGGGACGAGGACAACTCCGGCCCCCGGAAACGACGAAGGCCGGCGGGGCCGGCCTTCAGGCGTTCGGGGCAGCTTACGCTGGTTCAGTCGGCCTGCGCAACCACCTGCACCGTCACCTCGACCACCACGTCGTGGTGCGCGGCGACCGAGACCGGGTGCTCGCCCACGGTCTTCAACGGCCCGGTGGGCAGCCGCACCTGGGCCTTGGCCACGGCCATGCCGGCGCGGGTCAGGGCCTCGGCGATGTCGGCGTTGGTGACCGAGCCGAACAGGCGGCCGTCGACGCCGGCCTTCTGCGCGATGCGCACGGTCTTGCCGGCCATCTGCTCGCCCAGCGCCTGCGCCGCCGCCAGCTTGGCGGCGGCGGCCTTTTCCAGGTCGGCGCGGCGGTCGGCGAATTCCTTCATCGCCGCCTCGGTGGCGCGGCGCGCCAGCTTCGACGGGATCAGGAAGTTGCGGGCGTAGCCCTGCTTGACCTTGACGACGTCGCCCAGGTCACCGAGCTTGCCCACCTTCTCGAGAAGTATCACTTGCATGGCGGGCTCCTCAGACCTTGTGCTGGTCGGAGTACGGCAGCAGCGCGAGGAAGCGGGCACGCTTGATCGCGGTGGTCAGCTGACGCTGGTAGTAGGCGCGCGTGCCGGTGAGCCGCGCAGGCGTGATCTTGCCGTTCTCGCCGACGAAATCGCGCAGCACGTCGATCTCCTTGTAGTCGATCTCCTCGACCTTGGCGACGGTGAAGCGGCAGAAGCGCTTGCGCCGGAACAGCAACGACTGGTTGTTGCGCTTGGGGCGCTTGTCCTTCGAGAAACGACCTTTACCGCGGGGCGGGGGCATAGAAGACTCCTACTGAAGATCCATCGCGGGCGATGGGTTCCGGTCAGGCCGCAGGCTCGACCGATGTGATGTGGAACAGCAGACCGCGCTTGTTGCGCGAGGGGGCCAGGAAACCGATGAACAGTGCCGGCGCGCCGAGCTCGAGGGCCAGCAGCGACCGCGTCACCGCCCCGATGGCCACCGCGCGGATCTCGAGCGAGACCTTGCGCGGCCGCCCGTCCTCGCTGACCTCGGACTCGTGCCTGAGGCTCGAGTCCAGGGCCGGCAGGCCGGCCGGGGTGTAGCGCAGCGCCGCCCGCTCGACCAGCGAGGCTGCGAGAACCAGCCGGTTCATCGCCGCCCGCCGTCGCCGGCTGCGCCGGGGCGCCTCAGGCCGTGGCCTCCTGGCGCTCCTTGCGGGCCTCCTCGCGCTCCACCGCCTTCATCATGATCGACGGCGCCGTCTCGGCCTTGGCGCGCGACACGGTCAGATGGCGCAGCACGGCGTCATTGAAGCGGAAGCCGGTCTCGAGCTCGGTCAGCGTCGCGTTGCCGCACTCGATGTTCAGGCACAGGTAATGGGCCTTGACCAGCTTCTGGATCATGTAGGCCAGCTGGCGCCGGCCCCAGTCCTCGACCCGGTGCACCTTGCCGCCGCCGGCGGTGACCAGGGCCTTGTAGCGCTCCAGCATGGCCGGAACCTGTTCGCTTTGATCCGGGTGGATCAGCAGAACGATCTCGTAGTGACGCATGAACACTCCTCGTGGATGTCGGCCAGGGCGCACGGCGTGCGCCCCTGCGGCCGGGTAGCCGCCCCAATGCGTCGACATGGCGGGTGCGGCAAGGAAAGCCGGCGAGTATAGCAGCGCGACTCCGCGCCCGGCCCGGCCCTACTCGCCCGGCTGCGGGTAGCGGACGCGGTCGATCAGGGCCTGCGTCGCGGCATCGGGCGGCGGCGTCAGCAGGCTGGCCAGGACCAGCGCCAGCAGGCCGGCCGGCACGGCGAAGATGCCGGCGGCCACCGCATCGACGCCGAACCAGCGGCAGGCCGCCGCCGGCCAGCTTACGCCCAGGGCCGCGCGCAGCGACGGCAGGTTGACCGCCATGTAGCCCAGGCACAGGCCCGGGCCCACCACCATCGCCGCCACGGCCCCGGCCCGGTTGGCTCGGCGCCAGAACACGCCCATCACCAGGGCCGGGAAGAAGGCCGCGGCCGCCAGCGAGAACGCGGCCGAGACGAAGCGCAGGATGTCGGTGACGTCCAGCGAGGCCACCAACGCCGCCAGCAGCGCGGCCACCATCAGCATCACCTTGGACGCCACCACCCGCGTCGCGGCCGAGGCGCGCGGTGCCAGCAGCCTGTGGCCGATGTCGTGCGTGAGGGCATTGGCGATCGTCAGCAGCAGGCCGTCGGCGGTGGACAGCGCAGCGGCCAGCCCGCCGGCGGCCACGAGGCAGCTCACCCAGTAAGGCAGGCCGCCGATCTCGGGCGCGGCCAGCACGATGAGGTCGCCGCCCAAGGACAGCTCGCCCCACTGCAGCCGGCCGTCGTGGTTGAGGTCGCGCACCGAGACCAGGTTCGGGTCGTGGCGCGACCAGCGGCCGATCCAGTCGGGCAGCTCCGAGATCGGCAACCCGACCACGTGCTGCAGCACCTGCGCCTTCACCAGCACCGCCAGCATCGGCGCGGCCAGGTACAGCAGCGTGATGAAGAGCAGCGCCCAGGCCACCGAGCGCCTGGCCTGCGACGGCGAGCGGGTGGTGTAGCTGCGCATGATCAGGTGCGGCATGGCTGCCGTGCCCATCATCAGGCACAGCATCAGGGCGATGAAGTTGACGCGCTCGTGGCTGAACCGCGCCCGCGCCTGGGCGCTGCCGGCGGGGTCGCCGCCGGCGTAGGGGCGCGTCTGTGCCACGCCGGGCTGCAGCAGCCGCGCGTGGGCCGCGGCATCGTCGTGATCGTGCTGGTAGCGCGCGCGCGCCTCGGCCACGCTGCGTGGCCGCCCGGCGAGTTCGCGCTCGGCGCGCGCCACCTGCGAGGGCGGGGCCTCGGCCGCGCGCAACTCGGCGATCCGGCGGCGCGCACGCGCCTCGTCGGCGCGCATCGCGGCCGGCACGTCCTGCAGCTTGTGCAGGGCCTGCTCGGCACGCTCGCGCTGGAGTGCGGCCACGGCCCGCTCGGCCGGATCACGGGCCAGCGCCGCCTCGCGCGCGGCGATCTGCTGCAGCGGCCGGCCGTAGGCGCTCCAGGGCAGCGCGCTGCCCGTCGACTGCAGCGACAGCCAGACCAGCGGCACCAGGTAGGCCACGATCAGCACCAGGTACTGCGCCACCTGGGTCCAGGTGACGGCGCGCATGCCGCCCAGGAAGGAGCACACCAGCACCCCGCCCAGGCCGACGAAGACGCCGAGCTCGAACCCGAAGCCCGTGAGGTGGGCCGTGATCAGGCCGATGCCGTGGATCTGCACCACCAGGTAGACGAAGGAGACGCCGATCGCCGCCAGCGCGCCCAGCAGCCGCGGCCAGCGCCCGCCGTAGCGCGCGCCCAGGAAATCGGGCACCGTGTACTGGCCGAAGCGGCGCAGGTAGGGCGCCAGCAGCAGGGACAGCAGGCAGAAGCCGCCTGTCCAGCCCAGGATGTAGACCAGCCCGCCGTAGCCGCTGAGGTAGAGCACACCGGCGGTGCCGATGAACGAGGCCGCCGACATCCAGTCGGCGGCGGTCGCCATGCCGTTGAACAGGGCCGGCACGCGACGCCCGGCCACGAAGTACTCGGCCTCGCTGGCGGTGCGGCAGAGAAAACCGATGCCGGCGTAGGAAGCCACCGTCACGACCAGGAAGACGGCGCCGATCCAGGCCCGCGGCAGCCCGGCGCGCTCGGCCAGCGCCATGCCCCCGATGAGGCCGCCGAACCCGGCCAGGAAGAGCCCGTAGCGCAGCGCCAGGCGCCGGCCCAGGCCGGCGTCGGCGTCCCCCTCTGCGGCGGTCGGGGTCATGGCGCGACCGCCTGGCCGGCCCAGGCGGCGCAAGCCCCATCGGGCGGCCGGCCAGGGCTCACGGGCCGGCGTCGCCCGGACCCGCGCCCTGCGGCCGCGGCGACGCCTGCAGGCAGCGCGCTTCCAGCCGGTCCATCGCCACCGCGTGGACGACGACGATCAGCAGGTACATCAGCAGCAGCCCCACCGCCGCCAGCGCATAGGCGCCGGGCAGGCCGAGGATCGTGACCGCGTCGAGGTCGCGCGCGAACCAGGCCAGCCCCAGGTTGGCCGCCAGCCACAGGCCGAGCAGCGCCCCCGTGAGCCGGCGCGTGGCCGACCAGTAGCGCCGGTGCGCCGCGTCCGTCATGCCCGAGGGTTCAGCGGCGGGCCAGGCGCTGCCAGGTCTCGACCACCGAGTCGGGGTTGAGCGAGATCGAGACGATGCCCTCCTGCGCCAGCCAGTCGGCGAAGTCGGGGTGGTCGCTCGGGCCCTGGCCGCAGATGCCCACGTACTTGCCGGTGGCGCGGCAGGCCGCGATGGCGCGCGAGATCATGGCCTTGACCGCCGGGTCGCGCTCGTCGAAGTCGCTGGCCAACTGCGCCAGGCCCGAGTCGCGGTCCAGGCCCAGCGTGAGCTGGGTGAGGTCGTTCGAGCCGATCGACATGCCATCGAAGTGCTCGAGGAACTGCTCGGCCAGGATCGCATTGCTGGGCACCTCGCACATCATGATCAGGCGCAGGCCGTCGCTGCCGCCCGCGGCCGCGCGCTTCAAGCCGCGCTCGGCCAGCATCTGCACCACGGCCTGCGCCTGCTTCACCGTGCGCACGAAGGGCACCATGATCTCGACGTTGCTCAGGCCCATGTCGGTGCGCACGCGCTTGAGCGCCTCGCACTCCATCGCGAAGGCGTCGCTGAAGTCGCCATGGATGTAGCGGCTGGCGCCGCGAAAGCCCAGCATCGGGTTCTCTTCGTCGGGCTCGTAGCGCGTGCCGCCGATCAGCTTGCGGTACTCGTTGCTCTTGAAGTCGGACAGCCGCACGATCACCGGCTTGGGCCAGAACGCCGCGGCGATCGTGGCAATGCCTTCGGTGAGCTTGTCGACATAGAAGGCGCGTGGCGAAGCGTGGCCGCGCGCAACGCTCTCGACCGCCTTTTTCAGGTCGCCGTCGATGTTCGGGTAGTCGAGGATCGCCTTCGGATGCACGCCGATGTTGTTGTTGATGATGAACTCGAGCCGCGCCAGGCCCACGCCATGGTTGGGCATCTGCGCGAACTCGAACGCGAGCTGCGGGTTGCCCACGTTCATCGTGATCTTGATCGGGCACTCGGGCAGCGCGCCGCGGTGCACATCGGTCACCTCGGTCTCGATCAGACCGTCATAGATGTAGCCGGTGTCACCTTCCGAACACGCCACGGTCACGAGCGCGCCTTCCTTGAGCACCTCGGTGGCGTCGCCGCAGCCCACCACCGCAGGACTGCCCAACTCGCGCGCAATGATCGCGGCGTGGCAGGTGCGCCCGCCCCGGTTCGTGACGATCGCGCTGGCGCGCTTCATCACCGGCTCCCAGTTCGGGTCGGTCATGTCGGTGACGAGCACGTCGCCGGGCTTCACGGTGTCCATGTCGGCGATGCTGTGCACGATGCGCACCGGCCCGGTGCCGATCTTCTGGCCGATCGCGCGGCCTTCGGCGAGCACCGCGCTCCTGCCTGCGTCGCCCTTGAGCTTGTAGCGCTGCTCGGCCTTGCCCCCCGGCTGGCTCTTCACCGTCTCGGGCCGGGCCTGCAGGATGTAGAGCTTGCCGTCGATGCCGTCCTTGCCCCACTCGATGTCCATCGGCCGCCCGTAGTGCTGCTCGATCGTCAGCGCGTAGGTGGCCAGCTCGCTCACGTCGGCGTCGCTGAGCGAGTAGCGGTTGCGCTGCTCGTGCAGCGTGTCCACGGTCTTGACCAGGCGCCCGCTGGCCGACTTCTCGGCGGCGCTCGTGAACTCCATCTTGACCAGCTTGGAGCCCAGGTTGCGGCGGATGATCGCGCGCTTGCCGGCGCGCAGGGCCGGCTTGTGCACGTAGAACTCGTCGGGGTTCACGGCGCCCTGCACCACCGTCTCGCCCAGCCCGTAGCTC
>JAGWMW010000121.1 GCA_028871575.1 Burkholderiales bacterium
GCCCGCCAGGCGCTGGAGCAGGCCCGGCTGCAGCAGCGCGTGAGCGGCGCGCGCGGGCAGGAGCTCGAAAATCAGGTCGACGCCCTGAACCAGGGCCTGCGCCAGTGCCAGGTCGACCTGGCCTTCTACCGCGGCGCGCACGACGGGCCGCGCCGGCCGGCCCCGCGGTCTTGAGCCCTCACCCACGACCCGAGGAGCCCCGACCCATGTTCAACAAGCGCAAGCCGCGCCCCGCCATCGAGGGCACGCGGCTGTCCAGCCTGGTCGCCGAGGACGTGGAGATCGTCGGCGACCTGTGCTTTGCCGGCGGCGTGCGCGTCGACGGCTGCGTGCGGGGCCGCGTCGTCGGGCGTGCGGCCGAGGGGCAGGCGCCGGCGCTGCTGGTGCTGTCGGCCAAGGGCCGGATCGAGGGCGACGTGGTCTGCGGCGACGCCGTGATCAACGGCACCGTGGTCGGCGACCTCGCGGTCGAGCATTTCCTCGAGCTGCAGGCGGGCGCGCGCGTCAGCGGCACCATCCGCTACCGGCAGCTGCAGCTCGACGTCGGCGCCACCGTGCAGGGCCTGCTGCAGCGGGCCGAGGACGGCGCCCCGGCGGGCGACAACGTCATCGCGCTGGCGGCCGAGGCGGCGCGCGCCCTTCCCGAGCGCTGACGGGGCCCTAGCCGGCGCTGCCCAGGTGGTGCAGCAGGATGCGCGCGCCGGCCGGGTTGGTGGCGCAGGGGATGTCGTGCACGTCGCAGGCGCGCACCAGCGCGTTGATGTCGGGCTCGTGCGGCTGCGGCGTCATCGGGTCGCGCAGGAAGATCACCGCCTGCACGCCGCCCACCGCCAGGCGGGCGCCGATCTGCAGGTCGCCGCCCAGCGGGCCGCTGAGCATGCATTCCACGCTCAGCCCCAGCTCGCGCTGCAGCCGCCCCCCGGTGGTGCCGGTGGCCAGCAGCGAGTGGCGGCGCAGGGTGGCCACGAACTCGCCGGCCAGCGCCACCATCCGGTCCTTCATGCGGTCGTGCGCGATCAGGGCGACGTGCATGCCGCTCAGCCCGGCTGCTTCGTGGTGCGCAGGTAGGGCTTGAGGGTCTTGAAGCCGCCGGGGAAGAGCTGCCGGGCCTCCTCGTCCGAGACCGAGGGCGCGATGATCACGTCGTCGCCCTTCTTCCAGTTGACCGGCGTGGCCACCCGGTGCGCCGCGGTGAGCTGCATCGAGTCGAGCACGCGCAGGATCTCGTCGAAGTTGCGCCCGGTCGTCATCGGGTAGGTCAGCATCAGCTTGATCTTCTTGTCCGGGCCGATCACGAAGACCGAGCGCACGGTGGCGTTGGTGGCTGCGGTGCGGCCGTCGGAGGCCACCTCCTCGGCGGGCAGCATGTTGTAGAGCTTGGCCACCTTCAGGTCGGCGTCGCCGATCATCGGGTAGCGCGGCCGGTGGCCCTGCGTCTCCTCGATGTCGTGGGCCCAGCGCTCGTGGCGGTCGACCGGGTCGACCGACAGCCCGATCAGCTTGGCGTTGCGGCGCGTGAACTCGGGCTCGATCTTGGCCATGTAGCCGAGCTCGGTGGTGCACACCGGGGTGAAGTCCTTCGGGTGCGAGAACAGGATGGCCCACTGGTCGCCGATCCACTCGTGGAAGCGGATCGCCCCCTGGGTGGTGGCGGCCGTGAAGTCGGGGGCGACGTCGTTGATGCGCAGGGACATGGCGGAATCTCCTCGAAGCCAGGGGGCCGAAATTAGAGCACGCGGCCGGCGCGCTGCCGCAGCCGGGCCGCGAACGCTTCGACGCCCTCGGGGAGATCGGCCGCGGCGCCGGCGTCGCCGCCTGCGGCCAGCACCGCGCGCAGCACGCGCTGCAGGGTCTCGGGCTGCGGCGTCAGGGCGCCGGCGAAGCGCACCCGCTGCGCGTCGGCCACCACCAGCGTGGGGAAGGTCTCGACGTCGAACTCGCCCACCAGCTCGGCCTCGTCCTCGATGTCGATCCAGTGCATCCGCAGCCCTGGCACGCCGAGCCCTTGCAGCGCGGCCTCGAACACCGGGGCGTAGCTGTCGCACAGCCGGCACCAGGCCGCGCACAGGCAGGCCACGTGCACGGGCTCGGACGCGGCCCCGGCCACGCCGGCCGCCGGGCCCGCCGGGCCGGGTTCAGAGGGCCCCATCGCGGCGCAGCGCCTCGATGGCCGCGGCGTCGTAGCCGAGCTCGGCCAGCAGCGCCTCGGTGTGCTGGCCCGGGGCCGGGATCGGGTCCATGCGCGGCTCGAAATCGTCGGGCAGCGCCGGCGGGCGCAGCGCCGCGATCGGGCCGGCCGGGCTGGCCACCTGCGCGTAGCGGCCGCGCGCCTGCAGCTGCGGGTGCTGCCACAGGTCGGCCATCTCGTTCATGCGCGCGTTGGCGATCTGCGCGGCCTCGAGCCGCTGCACCACCTGCTCGGCGCTGAGCATGGCGAAGGCCTCGACGATGATCGAGCGCAGCAGCTCGCGCGACTCGACCCGCTTCGGGTTGAGCGCGAAGCGCGGGTCCTGCGCCAGCTCGGGGCGGTGCAGCACCTGCTCGCAGAACAGCTGCCATTCGCGCTCGTTCTGCAGGCCCAGCATCACGACCTTGCCATCGCCGGCGGGGAAGGGGCCGTAGGGGTAGATCGTGGCGTGGGCGGCGCCGGCACGCGGCGGCGGCGCCGCCCCGTCGTAGGCGTAGTACAGCGGAAAGCTCATCCACTCGGCCATCGCCTCGAGCATCGACACGTCGATGCGGCAGCCGCGGCCGCTGCGCCCGCGCTGCAGCAGCGCGGCCAGGATGCTGCTGTAGGCGTACATGCCGGCGGCGATGTCGGCGATCGAGCAGCCGGCCTTGGCCGGCACCTCGGGCGTGCCGGTGACGGAGAGGAAGCCGGCCTCGCTCTGGATCAGCAGGTCGTAGGCCTTCTTGTCGCGATAGGGGCCGGGGTGCGCCGGGTCGTCGCCGTAGCCGGACACGTCGCAGACGATGAGCCGCGGATGGCGCTCGGCCAGCGCCTCGTAGGACAGGCCCAGGCGCGCCGCCGCGCCCGGGGCCAGGTTCTGCACCAGCACGTCGGCGCGCGCCAGCAGCCGGGCCAGGATCTCGGTGGCCGCGGGGTGCTTGAGGTCCAGCGCCAGGCTCTCCTTGCTGCGGTTGACCCAGACGAAATGCGAGGACTGCCCCCTCACGCGGCGGTCGTAGCCGCGGGCCTGGTCGCCGGCACCGGGCCGCTCGATCTTGATGACGCGCGCACCCAGGTCGGCAAGCTGGCGGGTGCAAAAGGGCGCGGCGATCACATGCTCGAGCGCGAGCACGGTGACGCCGTCCAGCGGCCGCATCGTCAGCCGCCCGCCGGCCGCGGGCGGCCCGATGCAGCTGGGTTCTCGGGGCGGGCGGCAGGAGGCATGGCAGGGCGCGTGGGACGGCGGTGACCGGATTCTGGCCCAGGCCGAGCGGGCCCAGGCGCAGGTCCGGCCGCAGGGCCGGGTGCACGTCCAGGCGCAGGTCCGGCCGCAGGGCCGGGTGCAGGCCAGGGCGCAGGCCCGGGCCCCGGCAGTGGCATATTCGGCCCCTGCCCGCCTGCTGCCCGATGCCCCCTGCGCCCTCCGCCCTGCCTGCCCTGCCTCCCGCGCTCGACGCCGAGCGCTGCACCTTCGACGGCCTGAGCTGCTACGTCGCCGGCAGCGGCCCGCCGCTGCTGCTGGTGCACAGCGTCAACGCGGCCGCTTCGGCCGCCGAGGTGCGCCCGCTGTTCGAGCACGCGCGCACGCACCGGCAGGTGTACGCGCTCGACCTGCCGGGCTACGGCCACAGCGACCGCCGCGCGCGCGCCTACACGCCGCGCCTGATGACGGACGCGCTGCACGCGGCCGCGGCGCAGATCCGCCGCCGCTGCGGGCCGGGGCCGGTGGATGCGCTGGCGGTCTCGCTGTCGTGCGAGTTCCTGGCCCGCGCCGCGGCCGAGCGGCCGGCCGAGTGGCGCCGCCTGGCCCTGGTCAGCCCGACCGGCTTCAACGGCACCCGGCCGCGCCGCGGCCCGCCGGGCGGCACGCTGGCCAAGCCCCGGTTGCTGGCGCTGCTGAACGTGCCGCTGTGGTCGGACGCGCTGTTCCGCGGCCTCACGCGGCCGGGTGTGGTGCGCTACTTCCTGAAGCGCACCTGGGGCGGCCCGGCCATCGATGAGGCGATGTGGGCCTACGCGGTGGCCACCGCGCGCCAGCCCGGCGCCCGCCATGCGCCGCTGGCCTTCCTGTCGGGCGCGCTGTTCAGCACCGACATCCATGCCGTGTACGAATCGCTGGCGCCGCCGGTGTGGGTCAGCCACGGCGTGCGCGGCGACTTCGCCGACTACCGCGGCCTGGCCCCCTTCGAGGCGCGGCCGAACTGGCGCGTCAGCGTGTTCGACACCGGCGCGCTGCCGTACTTCGAGCAGCCGGCCGCGTTCTGCAGCCAGCTCGACGCCTGGATGCCGCCCTGAGACGACCTGAGCCGACCTGAGCCGACGCTAAAGGGCCTTGGTCACGATCCTGAACTCGGGGTCCTCGGGCGAGGCGCCGATGTGGAAGCCCAGGCTGGCCACGAGCCTGAGCATCGCGGTGTTGTGGGCCAGGACCAGGCCCATGATCTCGGCCAGGCCCTTGGCGCGCGCCACGTCCATGATGGCCAGCATCAGCCGCGTGCCCAGGCCCTGGCCCGCGAACTCGTCGTCCACCAGCAGCGCGAACTCGCAGCTCGTGCCGTCGGGGTTGGTGACGATGCGGCTCACGCCCAGGGCCCGCTCGGCGCCGGGCGCGCCCTCGGCGGCCGCGCCTTCGGCGCCGGCGCCGCGGTCCTTCTGCACCGCCACCAGCGCCATCTCGCGGTCGTAGTCGATCAGCGTGAAGCGAGCCAGCATCCGCGCGGGCAGCTCGGGCAGGCTGCTGGCGAAGCGGAAGTAGCGGCTCTGCTCGGAGACGCCGCGCACCAGGGCCTGCAGCATCGCGGCGTCGCCGGGCTGGATCGGCCGCACGAGGCAGCCCGTGCCGCCCTTCAGCGCCCATTCGCGCTCGAGGCCGGCGGGGTAGGGCAGGATCGCCAGGTGGCCGTAAGGGCCCAGGCCGGAAGGGCCGGCGGCCTGCGCCGGCTCGGCCACCACGATGCGCGCGTCCACCGCCACCGCGCCGTCCTCGTCGACGATGAGGGGGTTGATGTCCATCTCGCGCAGCTGGGGCAGGGCGCAGACCATCTCGCTGACGCGCAGCAGCACGCGCTCGAGGGCGGCCCGGTCCACCGCCGGGGCGCCGCGCCACTCGCCCAGCAGCTCGGCCACGCGGGCGCGCGCCACCAGCGCACGCGCCAGGAAGGGGTTCAGCGGCGGCAGCTCCATCGCGCGGTCGGCGATCAGCTCGACCATCGTGCCGCCGGCGCCGAAGCTGATCACGGGGCCGAAGGCGGGGTCGGTGGCCACGCCGATGAACACTTCGCGCCCGGGCCGCCCGGCGCGGTGCGCGGCCATCGGCTGCACCGTGACGCCGTTGATGCGCGCCGACGGCTGCGCCCGCGCCACGGCCTGCAGGATCTCGGCATGGCGGTCGCGCACCTGGGCCGCGTTGTGCACGTTCAGCACCACGCCCTGGACGTCGCTCTTGTGGCCGATGTCGGGCGAGTCGATCTTCAGCGCCACCGGGTAGCCGAGCTGGCTGGCGATCAGCATCGCCTCGTTGGCGCTGCGGGCCAACAGGGTGCGTGTGACCGGGATGTGGAACGCGGCCAGCAGCGCCTTGCTCTCCATCTCGGTAAGCACGGCGCGGCGCTCGGCCAGCACGCCGTCGATGAGCAGCCGCGCGCCTTCGGTGTCGGGCTCGGCGCCCTCGCCCAGCGGCGGCGGGGTCTGCTGCAGCAGCTGCTGGTTGCGGTAGAAGCTGGCGATGTTGTGGAAGGCGTCCACCGCGCCTTCGGGCGTGCGGAACACCGGCAGTCCGCGCGCGGCCAGCAGCTCGCGGCCGGCGCGCGCACGGGCCTCGCCCAGCCAGCAGGCCAGCACCGGCTTGGCCGCGGGCGAGAAGGCCGCGGCCAGGGCGGCGGCGATGGCGTCGGCGTCGATGCCGGCCTTCGGGGCGTGGATCAGCAGCACGCCGTCGACCTCGCGCGCGGCCAGCGCCGCGGCCAGCGCCGCCGCGTAGGCCGCCCCGTCGGCCTCCTCGCCCAGGTCGGCCACCTGCGCCACCTGCAGGCCCAGCGCGCCGGCGGCGTCGGCGGCCAGCACCGCGGGCCCGCCGCCGTTGCTGACCAGGGCCAGCCGCTCGCCCACCGGCCGAAAGCGCGAGGCCAGGCATTGCGCGGCCGAGAACAGCTGCGTGAACTGGCGCACCCGCACCGCGCCGGCGCGGCGCAGCGCGGCGTCGAACACTTCGTCGCTGCCGACGATGGCGGCCGAATGCGTCAGCGCCAGCTTCGAGCCGGCGGCCTGGCGGCCCGACTTCATCACCACCACCGGCTTGGCGTAGGCGGCGGCACGCAGCGCGCTCATGAAGCGGCGCGCGCTGCGGATGCCCTCCATGTAGACCAGGATGCTCTGCGTGCGCGCGTCGCCGGCCAGGTAGTCCAGCACCTGCGGCAGCTCGACCGCGGTGTCGGGCCCCAGGGCCACGACGGTGGAAAAGCCCACGCCCTGCTGGCGCGCCCAGTCGAGCATGGCCGCGGTCAGTGCGCCCGACTGCGCCACCAGCGCCAGCGGGCCCGGCGCCGCCAGCGGGCCCAGCAGGCTCGCGTTCAGGCCGATGGCCGGGCGCTGCAGGCCCAGGCTGTTCGGGCCCAGCAGGTGCACGCCGGCGCGGCGTGCGACGGCGTGCAGCGCGGCGCTCTGGGCGGCGTCCAGCCCGCTGCCCAGCACCGCGGCGGCGCGGCAGCGGATGCGGCCCACGATCTCCAGCGCGGCCGCCACCTGCGGCGGCGGCAGCGCGATCAGGGCCAGGTCGGCGCGCGAATTGGCCAGGTCGCCCAGGGTGCCGCTGACGCCGATGTCGAGCCAGCTCACCGGCCCCTGGAAGCCGCCCTCGGCCAGGGCCTGGCGCAGCACGCGTGCCGCCGGGGTGGCCGCGGGCTCGGCGAAGACCACGATCGACGCGGGTTCGAACAGCGGAGTCAGGGCGTGGCGGTCCAAGGCGGGGCGGCGGGGTGGAGGAGGGGTGGCGCGAGCATAGGGCTGCGGCCGGCCGGGCGGGCAGGGCTCGCGTTGGGGGGTCGGGGCCGGCGGCGGCGGCGCGACGTGGATACTCGGGCCGGCAGCCCGGGTATGGCGGGCGACGGAGGGCGGGTTGGTCATTTTCGAGGCGATCGCGATGCAGCTGGCGCGGCTGCAGGACTCGTTGGCCACGCCGGCGGGCCAGCTCTCGCTGGCGGCGGCGGCCATCGGCGGCCTGCTCGTGATCGTCAGCGCCTTCGTGCGCACCATGATCCCGCTGCGCTGGCTGGCGGTGGGCAGCAATGCCGGCTTCATCGTCTACGGCCTGTCGCACCCGAGCCCGATCATGGTGGTGCTGCACTCGGTGCTGCTGCCGGTGAACCTGTGGCGCGTGGGCCAGATGGTGCGGCTGACGCGGCGCGTCTCGGCGGTGGCGGCCGACCCGCGCCAGCTCGAGCTGTGGCTGCGCCCCTACATGCGCGCGCGCCGCCGCCGCGCCGGCAGCACCGTGTTCCGCCGCGGCGCGCTGGCCGACCGGCTCTACTTCATCGTCAGCGGCGAGGTCGAGCTGCCCGAGATCGGCCGCCGACTCGGGGCCGGCCAGATGTTCGGCGAGATCGCCTTCTTCGCCCCCGACCGGCGGCGCAGCAGCAGCGCGCGCTGCCTCACCGACTGCCTGCTGATGTCCATCGACGAGGCCACCTTCACCCAGCTCGTCTACCAGAACCCCGATTTCGGCCTGGCCGTCGTGCAGCTGATCGCCGGCCGGCTCAGCGCCGACATCCAGCGCCTGCAGGCCCCGGGGCCGCCGGCGGTCAGCTGATTACACTGCGGGCACCACCCACCTCTGCTGCCGGACCTGCATGAAGAACGCTCTGCTGCTCCCCGCCCTGCTGCTGTCGGCCGCCGCCTGGGCCGCCGGGCCGAAGACCAACCTGGTTGACCACTCCAACCCGGCCCTGATCGACGAGGCCGGCGCCAAGGCGGTGATGGCCGAGGCCATCCCGGCCAAGGTCTGGAAGATCTACCCCGCCAGCAAGTACGCCTTCGTCAGCCAGGTCGAGGGCGGTGTCACGCCGGCCGGCATGTGCGTGGTGACGGCGCGCGTGATGCTGCTGCCGCTGACGCCGACGATGAAGGCGGTGCTGTTCAGGCCGCAGAAGACGGCCACCGCCTTCGACGCCAAGACCGTGACCGACCGCGAGCAGTGCCGGGTGCTGGCGCACGACAAGCTGAAGGAGGCGGCCGAGGCCATGGTCTCCTTCCTCGTCAAGGTCTGATTCAGGCCGGCGGCGGCTCGGGGTAGAGCCCGCGCTCGCGGGCCATCAGCCGCGCCAGGCCGAACAGCGTGTCGATGGCAGGCGTGGCCTGCCCCAGCCGCTGCGCGATCTCGCGCGCGGCGCCCAGCAGCGCATCCAGCTCCAGCGGCCGGCCGGCTTCCAGGTCCTGCAGCATCGAGGTCTTGAAGCGGCCCAGGCGCCGCGTGACGGCGTGGCGCGCCTCGGGCGCCTCGTCGATCGGGATGCCGAAGGCCGCGCCCAGGGCCTGCGCCTCGTGCATGACGGCACTGCAGAAGCCGCGCACCAGCGGGTCGTCCAGGATGCGGTCGCTGCTCGCCCCGGTCAGGGCCGAGACCGGGTTCAGGGTCATGTTGCCCCAGAGCTTGAACCAGATCTCGCGCTGGATGCGCTCGGACAGCGTGACCGCGAAGCCGGCCTCGCCGAGCCGTCGCGCCCAGGCCTGGACCTCCCCGTCGAGCCCGCCGGCCGGGCGGCCGACGATCAGCCCGTTGCCACTGGCCTGCCGCACCAGGCCCGGCGCCGGCGTGCTGGCGCTGAGGTGCACCACGCAGCCGATGACCTGCGCGGCCGGGATCAGCCGCCGCAGCCGGCCGCCGGGGTCCACCGACTCCAGCGCGAGGCCGGCGCAGGGGCCGGGCAGGCCGTCGAAGAACCACCAGGGCACGCCGTTCATCGCCGTCAGCACCCGCGTCTGCGGGCCGCACATGGCGTGCACCGCATCGGCCACGCCGGCCAGCGCCGGGCCCTTGACGGCGACGACGACGAGGTCCTGCACGCCCAGCTCGGCCGCGCGGTCGGTGGCGCGGATCGGCACGGCGAGCGTGGCGTCGGCCGTCTCGAGCCGCAGGCCCTGCGCGCGCACCGCGGCCAGCGTCGCGCCGCGTGCCAGCGCGCTGAGCTCCAGGGGCTCGGGGCCGGGCCGGCGGGCCAGCCCGCCGGCGATCAGGCCGCCGATGGCCCCCAGGCCGACGACGCAGACCTTCATTGCGCGCCGCCCCGGCCCGGCACCGCGGCGGCCCAGTCGCCACCCAGCACCCGGTACAGCACGACCTGGTTCTGCACCGACTGCGCCTGCACCTGCACCTGCGCCTGCTGGGCCGCGAAGAGCTGGCGCTGCGCGTCGAGCAGGTCGAGCGCACTGGCCGCGCCGTGGCGGTAGCGCAGCTCGGTGAGCCCGACCAGCGCCTGCTGCGCCGCCGCCTGCGCCGTCTGCGCCTGCAGCTGCTCGATCAGCGTGGCGCGGCCGGCCAGCGCGTCGGCCACCTCGCGGAAGGCCTGCTGGATGGCCTTCTCGTACTGCGCCACCGCGATGTCCCGGCTGACCTCGGCCAGCTTCAGGTTGGCGCGGTTGCGCCCGGCGTCGAAGACGGTGAGCACGGCCTGCGGCGCCGCGCTCCAGGCGAAGCTGCCGGCCTTGAACAGGCCGGCCAGCGCATTGCTCGCGCTGCCCGCGCTGCCGGTGAGCGTGATGCGCGGAAAGAAGGCGGCCCGGGCGGCGCCGATGTTGGCGTTGGCCGCCACCAGCTGCAGCTCGGCCTGGCGCACGTCGGGCCGGCGCGTCAGCACCTCGGCCGGCAGGCCGGCCGGCAGCGCCGGCAGCGCGGGCA
>JAGWMW010000002.1 GCA_028871575.1 Burkholderiales bacterium
GGCCGGCGCCGGGCCCGCGCTGCAGGCGGGCGACCTGCAGCTGCGGGGCCTGCAGTGGGGCGCGGGGCGCTGGCGCTCGGCCCCGACCGACCTCGAGCTGGCCGCCGGCCGCACGCTGGTGCTGCTGGGCTCCAACGGCGCCGGCAAGAGCGCGCTGCTGGACACGGTGGCGGGCTTCCTGCCGGCCCATGCCGGCCGCATCCGCCTGGGCGGCCGCGAGCTCGGCGCGCTGCCGCCCGAGCAGCGCGGCATCGGCTACATGTTCCAGCGCGACGCGCTCTACCCGCACTGGAGTGTCGAGCAGAACCTGCGCTTCGGGCGCGGTGAGCGCGCGCCGCTGGACGGGCTGCTCGACGCGCTGGAGCTGCGCCCGTGGCTGGCCCATCGGCCCGCGCAGCTCAGCGGCGGCCAGCGCCAGCGCGTGGCCCTGGCCCGGGCGCTGGTGGGCGCGCCCGAGCTGCTGCTGCTGGACGAGCCGCTGGCGGCCATCGACCCCGAGGCCCGGCCCGCGCTGCGCCGCACGCTGGCCCGGCTGCTGCGCGATCGCGCGCTGACCACGGTGCTGGTCACCCACGACGCGCTCGACGCCCGGCTGCTGGGCGACGAGGTGGGCGTGCTCGACGCCGGCCGGCTGCTGCAGACCGGGCCGGCGGCGGCCGTCTTCGACCGCCCGGCCGGGCCGCGCTGCGCCCGGCTGCTGGGGGTCGAGAACCTGTGGCCGTTGCAGGTGCTCGGGCTCGCCCCGGCCGGCCGGGAGCTGGCGCTGACGCTGGGCGACCCGGCGGCGCCGGGCGCGCCCGGCTGGACGCTGCCTTGGCGCGGGCCGGCGCCCGAGCGGCCGCTGCACCTGGGCAGCCGCGTGATCCTGGCCCTGCGCGCCGAATGCCTCGTGCCCGGCGCGGCACCGCCCGCGACGCCCGGCGAGGGCGCGCCGGCGTTGGCCGCCCTGCCGGCCATGCTCGAGGCCCTGCATTGCGAAGGCCCGCTCTGGCGCTGGCACTGCACGCTGCCCTGGGGCGCCGAGGCCCAGGCCTGCACGCTGGCCGACGCGGCGCGGCGGCTGGACCCGCAGGTGGGCCAGCGCCTGTGGCTGCAGTTCAGGCTGCAGGACAGCCGCCTGCTGCTTGCGCCTGCCGACGGGCGCGACGAGGCCGGCGCGCCCGGTGGCGGCTAGACGCCCAGCGCCCGGCGCAGCGCGCGCCCGCCGATCGGCACCGGCCGGGGCACGCTGAGCAGCGCCATCAGCCGCTCGTTCAGCGGCGCAGCGCGCCCGTGCTCGCGGGCCAGCCGCACGACGGCGCCGCTCAGGGCATCGATCTCGGTCGGCCGGCCCAGGGCCAGGTCGTCGGCCATGCTGCTGCGTGCGCGCGGGTCGATGCGCAGCATGCGCGCCGCCAGGCGGCGGAAGGCCCAGTTCGGCAGCCGCAGCAGGCCCGGCAGGCGGCGTGGCGGCAGGCTCAGCACCTGGGCCGGCACGATGCCCGCGGCGTCCAGCACCGCGAGCGCCTCGCGCTGCAGGGCAGCCCAGACCAGGCGGCAGTCGCGGTCGAGCAGCTGCTCGCGCAGCGGCAGCCCCGACAGCGCATTGACCGGGTTGTTGAGGTTGATGACGAGCTTGCCCCATTGCACCGGCCGCAGGTCGGCGTGCAGCGCCAGTGGCAGGCCGGCGGCTTCGAACAGGGGCAGCCACGGCCGCAGCAGCGGGTCGTCCTGCGCTGCCAGCCGGCCGCCGGTGCCGCGGTGGAAGCGGCCCGGGCCGAGCTCGGCGATGTTGTACGGCACCATGCCCGGCAGGCAGCGCAGCGCCGGCGCCTGCGCCGCGGCGACGGCCGCGTTGTCGACCCCGTTCTGCAGCGACAGCACCGGGGTGCCCGCCGGCAGCACCGAGGCCAGCTCGCGGGCTGCCGCCCCTGTGGCGCCGCTTTTCACGCACAGCAGCACCAGGGCCGCGGGCGGCGCGGGCGCGTCCAGCAGCTTCAGGTTCGAGGCCGGCAGCTCGACCCGGCCGCCGGCCAGGTCGGTGAGCACCAGGCCTTGCGCGCGCAGCCCGTCCAGCACGCGGGCGCGGCCGACGTAGCGGACCTCGGCGCCGGCCGCCTGCAGCCGCCCGCCGATGTAGCACCCCACCGATCCGGCGCCCATCACGAGCACCGGCCCCGGCCCCGGCGCCGTCATCGGGTGGCGGGATGAGCGAGGTCGCGGATCAGGGTCGGGCCCACGCGCTGCTCGACCTCGCGCATCAGCGGGCGGAACAGACCCAGCGGCGCCAGCCCTTCGAGCACCAGGAACAGCGGCGCGACGAGCAGGCCCACCAGATCGTCGGCGAAGGCCGGCTTGCGGCCCTCGTAGTAGTGGCCGATGAACTGGATGATCCAGCCGGCGACGAAGAAGCCCAGGCCCCAGGCGAGCCAGGCCGAGGCCGAGCCCTGGCCCACCCGGTGCGCCAGCGCGATGAGCACGCCCACGGCCAGACTGGTGGCCAGCCCCAGCGCCGCGGCGCCGCGCGTCAGGTACCACAGCGAGACGAGGCCGAACGCGACCCAGGCGGGCGTGATCGACAGCCCGGCCACCGGCCACCGCACGCCGGCCAGCAGCACCCCGACCGCGAACACGATCAGCGGCACGCCGACGAAATGGGTGGCGATGTTGCGCCGGTCGCGGTGGTAGGCGGCGTACTGCGCCAGCAGCGCGAGGGCAGGGCGGAAGGGCGTGGCCATGGGCAATCTCCTGGGTCGGGTCATCGTAGCAGCGGGCGAGAATCGGCGGATGGTGGATGTCCTGGTCATCGGCGGCGGCAACGCCGCCCTGTGCGCCGCGCTGACGGCGCGCGAGGCCGGGGCCACGGTGCAGCTGCTGGAGGCCGCGCCGCGGGCCTGGCGCGGCGGCAACTCGATGCACACGCGCAACCTGCGCTGCATGCACGACGCGCCGCAGGACGTGCTGGCCGAGGCCTACCCCGAAGAGGAGTTCTGGCAGGACCTGCGCAAGGTGACCGGCGGCCGCACCGACGAGGCGCTGGCGCGGCTCGTGATCCGCGCCTCGGCCACCTGCCGGCCGTGGATGCGGCGCCATGGCGTGCACTTCCAGCCGCCGCTGTCGGGCACGCTGCAGCTGGCTCGCACCAATGCCTTCTTCCTCGGCGGCGGCAAGGCCCTGGTCAATGCCTATTACCGCAGCGCCGGGGCGCTGGGCGTCGACGTGCAGTACGAGACCCCGGTCGACCGCCTCGAGACCGAGGGCGGCCGCTTCATCGCCGCCGGCAGCGGCGCGCGCCGCTTCGAGGCCCGCGCCTGCGTCGTCGCCAGCGGCGGCTTCGAGTCCAACCGCGACTGGCTGCGCCAGGCCTGGGGCCAGGCCGACGGCGAATGGGTGGCCGACCGGTTCCTCATCCGCGGCACGCGCTACAACCAGGGCGTGCTGTTGCGCCAGCTGATCGAGGCCGGCGCCGACGCCGTGGGCGACGCCACCCAGGCGCACATGGTGGCCGTCGACGCGCGCGCCCCGCTTTACGACGGCGGCATCTGCACCCGCATCGACTGCGTCTCGCTGGGCATCGTCGTCAACGTCCACGCCCGGCGCTTTGCCGACGAAGGCGAGGACTTCTGGCCCAAGCGCTACGCCCTGTGGGGCCGGCTGGTGGCGCAGCAGCCGCGGCAAGCCGCCTACTCGATCATCGACGCCAAGGCGGCCGGGCGCTTCATGCCCCCGGTGTTCCCGGGTGCCGAGGCCGACACCCTGCCGGCGCTGGCGCGCCAGCTCGGCCTGGACGAATCGGCGCTGGTGCAGACCGTGGCGGCCTACAACGCCGCCTGCCGCGGCGGCCGCTTCGACCACGCGGTGCTGGACGACTGCGCCACGGCCGACCTGCAGCCGCCGAAGTCGCATTGGGCGCGGCCGCTGGACACGCCGCCGTACCGGGGCTATGCGCTCGCGCCCGGCGTCACTTTCACCTACCTCGGGCTGAAGGTGGACGCGCGCGCGTCCGTGCACTTCGCGGGCCGGCCCAGCCCCAACCTTTTCGCCGCCGGCGAGATCATGGCCGGCAACGTGCTGGGCCAGGGCTACACGGCCGGCGTGGGCATGTCCATCGGCACCGCCTTCGGCCGCATCGCCGGGGCGATGGCGGCGCGGGCCGCGACGCAGCCGGTGCGCGAGGTGGCCGATGCGCGCGCTTGACGCGCTGGTGCGCGAGGCCGCCGCGCTGGGCGGCGGTGCGAGTTCGGGCGCGAGTTCGGTCGCAAGTTCGGGCGCCGGTCCCGGCCTCGGCGCCGAGGCCGAGGCCGAGGCCGACCGCCAGCTGCAGATCTGCAACGCCTGCCGCTACTGCGAGGGCTACTGCGCCGTGTTCCCGGCGATGACGCGGCGCCTGGCGTTCCCGGCGGCCGACGTGCATTACCTGGCCAACCTCTGCCACAACTGCGGCGCCTGCCTGCACGCCTGCCCCTACGCCCCGCCGCACGAGTTCGCGCTCAACCTGCCGCGCGCGATGGCCCGGGTGCGCGTGCGCACCTACGCCACCTATGCGTGGCCGCCGGCGCTGGGAAGGCTGTATGCCCGCAACGGCCTGACGCTGGCGCTGGCGCTGGCCGCGGGGCTGGCGCTGTTCATCGGCCTGGTGCTGGCCCGGCTCCGTGCGCCCGGCGCGGCCCTGGCCGGCCGGGGCTTCTACGCGCTGCTGCCGCACGGGCTGATGGTGGCGCTGTTCGCGCCGGTGTTCGCGGTCTCGGTGCTGGCCCTGGCCCTGGGGGTGGCCCGCTTCTGGCGCGGCCAGGCGCCGGGCCCCGTCGGCGCGCCGGCCCTGGCCGAGGCGGTGCACGATGCGCTGCGCCTGAGGTACCTCGGCGGCGGCCACGGCCAGGGCTGCAACGAGGCCGACGACCGCTACACGCTGGCGCGGCGGCGCCTGCACCATCTCACCTTCTACGGCTTCGGGCTGTGCTTCGCGGCCACGGTCGTGGCCACGCTGTACCACTACGCCTTCGGCTGGACCGCGCCCTATCCGCGCAGCAGCCTGCCGGTGCTGCTGGGCACGCTGGGCGGCCTGGGCCTGGTCGCCGGGCCGGCCGGCCTGCTGTGGCTGAACCTGCGGCGCGACCCGATGCAGGGCGACCCGGCGCAGCGCCCGATGGACCGCGGCTTCATCGCGCTGCTGCTGCTCGCCGGCGCCAGCGGCCTGGGCCTGCTGGCGGGGCGCGACGGCTGGGCGATGCCGGGCTGGCTGGCGCTGCACCTGGGCGCGGTGATGGCGCTGTTCCTGACCCTGCCCTACGGCAAGTTCGCGCACGGCGCGTACCGCGTCGCCGCGCTGCTGAAGTGGGCGGTGGAGCGGCGACGGCCCAGCGGGCTGCGCCTGGGCCCGGAGTAGCGACGCCACCCCGCCCGGCCCCGGCACCGGGTCTTCATTACGCGCGATTACCCCGAGGCGGCCGCCCGGTCGGGCTGCGCACAATCCGCGCTGCTCCGGCGGCGCACGCCTCGTGCGCCCGCCTCAACCGTCCCGCCTGCAGGAGACCCGCACATGAAACGTCGCACCGCCATCGGCACCCTGGGCGCGATGGGCGCCCTGGCCCTGACGGGGCCGCAGCGCGCCCTGGCGCAGCAGCCCATCCTCATCAAGTTCAGCCATGTCGTCACCAACGACACGCCCAAGGGCAAGGGCGCGCTGAAGTTCAAGGAGCTGGCCGAGAAGTACACCGGCGGCAAGGTCAAGGTCGAGGTCTACCCCAACTCCACGCTGTACAAGGACAAGGAGGAGATGGACGCGCTGAACAGCGGCGCGGTGCAGATCCTGGCGCCCTCGACGGCCAAGTTCCGCCCCATCGGCGTGCCCGAGTTCGAGGCGCTCGACCTGCCCTACATCTTCGAGGGCGACGCCGGCTACGACAAGGTCGTCAACGGCCCGATCGGCAAGGGCCTGCTGAAGAAGCTCGAGGCCAAGGGCATCACCGGCCTGGCGTTCTGGGACAACGGCTTCCACATGGTCTCGGCCAACACGCCGCTGCTGATGCCGGCCGACTTCCAGGGCCTGAAGATCCGCATCTCGGGCTCGAAGATCGCCGACCTGTACTTCCGCGCCCTGGGCGCGCTGCCGCAGATCCTGGCCTTCTCCGAGGTCTACCAGGCGCTGCAGACGGGCGTGGTCGACGGCTGCGAGAACACGCCGTCCAATTACTACACGCAGAAGTTCTACGAGGTGCAAAAGCACATCACGGTGTCCGACCACGCGCACCTGCAGTACGCGGTGATCACCAACACCAAGTTCTGGATGGGCCTGCCGCCCGATATTCGGGCCCAGCTCGACAAGGCCATGGACGAGGCGAGCGAGTACACCAACTCGATCGCCAAGCAGGAAAACGCCGATTCGCTGGCCAAGATCAAGGCCTCGGGCAAGACCACCCTGCACGCGCTGACGCCGGCCCAGGTGACGGCCTGGAAGGCCGCCTTCAAGCCGGTCTACAAGGAGGCCGAGAGCCGCGTGGGCAAGACCATCGTCGACGAGCTGCTGAAGTCGGCCGGCATCACGATCTAGCCCCGCGCTGCCAATGAAAGCGGCGCCAGCGCAGCGCCGCGCCCCCCGGGAGGGAGACCCCTTGCTGACCAAGCTGAACTCGCTGCTGAACCACCTCGAAGAGTGGGTCATCGCGACGCTGATCGCGCTGGCGACCACGCTCGTGTTCGTGGCCGTGCTGCACCGCTACGGCACCGCGAACTCGATCGACTTCGCCAAGTGGCTCGAGGCGCACGGCATGGCCTTCGCCTCGCCGCCGTTCCGCGCGATCTTCGGCTTCCTGGCAGGGCTGGACCTGTCCTGGGCGCAGGAGCTGTGCATCTACCTGTTCATCTGGATGGCCAAGTTCGGCGCCGCCTACGGCGTGCGCACCGGCATCCACGTCGGGGTCGACGTGCTGGTGATGCGGCTGCCGCCGGCGCGGGCGCGCAAGGTGATCCTGTTCGGGCTGCTCTGCGGCGCGCTGTTCACGGCCGTCATCGCCAACTTCGGCGCCCACTTCACCTGGAGCGTGTTCCAGTCGGGCACGCGCTCGAGCGACCTCGAGGTGCGGATGTGGATCGTCTACCTGGCGATCCCGCTCGGCTCCTCGCTGATGTGCTTTCGCTTCCTGCAGGTGGCCTGGCATTACCTGAAGACCGGCACGCTGCCCCACCACGACGTGGCCCATGTCGACGGGGTCGAGGCCGGGTCGGCCGGCCCTGCCGCGGCAGCCTCGGCCGCGTCGGCGGCCCCGGCCCCGGCCCCGGCCCCCGCACCGAAGCGCACCCCCGCGCCCGGCAGCGGCCGGCCGCTGAGCTTCGCGCTGATCCTGCTGCCCTTCCTGCTGCTCGGCCTGGGCCTGATGGCCAAGCATGGGCTCATCGCCTCCGGCGGCGGGGTGCGCGCGGCCATCGTGTTCGGCCTGCTCGTCTCGCTGATGCTCACCGGCATGCCGATCTCGATCGCCCTCGGCCTGACCGTGCTCAGCTTCATGGTCACGCTGTCGGACGTGCCGCTGGACTCGGTGGCGATGAAGCTGTTCACCGGGATCGAGAACTTCGAGATCATGGCGATCCCGTTCTTCATCCTGGCCGGCAACTTCCTCACCCACGGCGGCGTGGCGCGGCGGATGATCAACTTCGCCACCTCGCTGGTGGGCCACTGGCACGGCGGCCTGGGCCTGTCCGCGGTGCTGGCCTGCGCGCTGTTTGCCGCCGTCTCGGGCTCGTCGCCGGCCAGCGTGGTGGCCATCGGCTCGGTGATGATCCCGGCGATGCTGGCGCAGGGCTTCCCGCCGCGCTTCGGCGCCGGCGTGGTCACCACCGCCGGCGCCCTGGGCATCCTGATCCCGCCCTCGATCGCGATGGTGCTGTATTCGGTGTCCACCAACACCTCGGTCGGCAAGCTCTTCATCGCCGGCATCGTGCCCGGGATCATGCTGGCCACGATGCTGGGCATCACCACGGCCTACCGCGCCTGGCGCAACGGCTACCCGCGGATGCCGCGCTCCGACTGGGCCCAGCGCGCCAAGGCGGGCCGCGAGTCGTTCTGGGGGCTGATGCTCATCGTCATCGTCATCGGCGGCATCTACAGCGGCGTGTTCACCCCCACCGAGGCGGCGGCGGTGAGCGCGGTCTACGCCTTCGTCATCGCCGTCTTCGTCTACAAGGACCTGAAGCTCAAGGACGTGCCGCGCGTGCTGCTGGCCTCGGCCAACATGAGCGCGATGCTGCTCTACATCATCACCAACGCGGTGCTGTTCAGCTTCCTGATGACGAGCGAGCAGATCCCGCAGGCGATGGCGGCCTGGATGGTGGGGCAGGGCCTGGGACCGATCAGCTTCCTGCTCGTGGTCAACATCATGCTGCTGCTGGCCGGCAACGTGATGGAGCCGTCGTCGATCATCCTGATCATGGCGCCCATCCTGTTCCCGGTGGCGATGAAGCTCGGCGTGGACCCGGTGCACTTCGGCATCCTGATCACGGTGAACATGGAAGTCGGCATGTGCCACCCGCCGGTGGGCCTGAACCTGTACGTGGCCTCGGGCATCGCCAAGATGGGCATCACCGAGCTGACCCTGGCCGTCTGGCCCTGGCTGGTGACGATGCTGGTCTTCCTGGTGCTCGTGACCTACATCCCGTCGATCTCGCTCTTCCTGCCGCGCCTGCTGGGGATGTGAGGGCGGCCGCGGCGGCCTCCTAGAATCGCGCTGACACTTCGCGCCGGGGCGCCCGCCCCGGCGACGGTGCAGCGCACGAGGCCCTCGATGACGATCAAGAGCGACCGATGGATACGCCGCATGGCCGAGCAGCACGGCATGATCGAGCCGTTCGAGCCGGGCCAGGTTCGCGAGAACGCGGCCGGCCAGCGCATCGTCAGCTACGGCACCAGCAGCTACGGCTACGACATCCGCTGCGCGCCCGAGTTCAAGGTCTTCACCAACATCCACAGCACGGTGGTGGACCCGAAGAACTTCGACGAGAACAGCTTCGTCGACATCCACAAGGACGTCTGCGTCATCCCGCCCAACAGCTTCGCGCTGGCGCGCACGCTCGAGTACTTCCGCATCCCGCGCAACGTGCTCACCATCTGCCTGGGCAAGAGCACCTACGCGCGCTGCGGCATCATCGTCAACGTCACGCCCTTCGAGCCCGAGTGGGAAGGCTTCGTGACGCTAGAGTTCAGCAACACGACCCCGCTGCCGGCCAAGATCTACGCTGGCGAAGGCTGCGCGCAGGTGCTGTTCTTCGAGAGCGACGAGGTCTGCGAGACCAGCTACAAGGACCGTGGCGGCAAGTACCAGGGCCAGCGCGGCGTGACCCTGCCCAAGACCTGACGCCGCCCGCGCCGGGAGCACCGCCATGAAGTGGGAAGGCCAGGACCAGAGCGACAACGTCGAGGACCGGCGCGACGGCGGGGGCGGGGGCGGCGGGGGTTTCGGCGGCTTCGGCGGCCGCCACATCGGCATCGGCAGCGTGGTGATCGCGCTGCTGGCGGGCTGGGCCTTCGGCATCAACCCGCTCACGGTGCTGGGCCTGCTCAGCGGCGGCGGGGCGCCCCAGTTGCAGGCGCCGCAGACGCCACAGGCGCCGGCCCACCGGCCGCCGGCCGGCGACCGCGAGGCGGTCTTCGTCTCGGTCGTGCTGCGCGACACCGAGCAGGTCTGGGGCCGGATCTTCCAGGCCGCCGGCGGCCGCTACGAGGACCCCAAGCTGGTGCTGTTCCGCGGCGCGACGCCCACCGCCTGCGGCACCGGCCAGAGCGCGATGGGTCCGTTCTACTGCCCCGGCGACCGCAAGGTCTACCTCGACCTCGACTTCTTCGACACGCTCAGCCGCCGTCTGGGGGCGCCGGGCCAGTTCGCGCAGGCCTACGTGATCGCGCACGAGGTGGGCCACCATGTGCAGAACCTGATGGGCATCACGGCCAAGGTCGAGGCCCTGCGCGGCCGGCAGACCACGGCCCAGGCCAATGCCACCTCGGTGCGGCTGGAACTGCAGGCCGACTGCCTGGCCGGCGTCTGGGCCTTCCACTCGCAACAGAGCAAGGGCTGGCTCGAGGCCGGCGACATCGAGCAGGCGCTGAACGCGGCCTCGCAGATCGGCGACGACACGCTGCAGCGCGAGTCGCGCGGCACCGTGGTGCCCGAGAGCTTCACCCATGGCAGCAGCGCGCAGCGCGTGGGCTGGTTCAAGCGCGGCCTGGCCGGCGGCCAGGTCGAGGCCTGCAATACCTTCAAGGCGTCGCTGTAGCCGCTTCGCGTTGTGGCCTAATGCGGGGTTTTGTCCGAACCGAGCCGCAGGAGAATTTCACCATGGGCAACAAGATCATCACCGAAGCCGACCGCAAGGCCACCCCGCGCCCGGTCGCCCCCACGGGCGTCACCGTCACCACCCAGCGCGGCCAGAAGGTCAGCCTCGAGCGCGGCTCGCACACCCGCAGCAAGAAGAACCCCGGCAAGCGGGCCAAGAAGGGCGGCTGAGCGGGGGCTCCCGAGCCCGCTGACGCTCGCTGCCGCGCCAGGCGGCTGCCCGCCGGCGGACCGGCCGAGCCGGCTCCGCGGCCGCGGGCTCGAAGGTGCTGCGCGCCATGCTGCGGATCACTGAGCTTCGGCTGCCGCTGGACCACGCGCCCGAGGCGCTGCGCGCGGCCGTCCTGGCCCGCCTGGGCGTGGCCGACGGCGAGTTGCGGGCGGTCACCGTCTTCCGCCGTGCCTACGACGCCCGGCGCAGGCATGCGGTGGTGCTGATCTACACGCTGGACTGCGAGCTCGCCGACGCGGCCACCGAAGCCGCGGTGCTGGCCCGGCACACCGGCGACCCGCACCTGCGGCCGGCACCCGACACCCGCTACCGTTTCGTGGCGCAGGCACCGGCCGATTTCCGCGCCGGCGGCCGGCTGCGCCCGGTGGTGGTGGGCTTCGGCCCCTGCGGCCTCTTTGCGGCGCTGGTGCTGGCGCAGATGGGCCTGGCGCCGATCGTGCTGGAGCGCGGGCAGGCGGTGCGCCAGCGCACCAAGGACACCTGGGGCCTGTGGCGCCAGGGCGTGCTCGACCCCGGCAGCAACGTGCAGTTCGGCGAGGGCGGGGCCGGCACCTTCAGCGACGGCAAGCTGTGGAGCCAGATCAGCGACCCGCGCCACCTCACGCGCAAGGTGCTGACCGAGTTCGTCAAGGCCGGCGCGCCGGAAGAGATCCTCTACGTCAGCAAGCCGCACATCGGCACCTTCCGGCTGGTGAGCATGATCGAGAAGATGCGCGCCGAGATCACCGCCCTGGGCGGCGAGGTGCGCTTCGGCGAGCAGGTGCTGGACCTGCAGATCGAGGCCGGCCGGCTGCGCGGCCTGAGGCTGGCCTCGGGCGCCGAGCTTCGGGCCGACCACGTGGTGCTGGCGCCGGGCCACAGCGCGCGCGACACCTTCGCGATGCTGCAGCGGCGCGGGGTGCGGCTCGAGGCCAAGCCGTTCTCGGTGGGGTTTCGCATCGAGCATCCGCAGGGCCTGATCGACCGTGCCCGCTTCGGCCCCAGCGCCGGCCACCCGATCCTGGGCGCGGCCGACTACCGGCTGGTGCACCACGCCCGCAACGGCCGGGCCGTGTACAGCTTCTGCATGTGCCCGGGCGGCACCGTGGTGGCCGCGACCTCGGAGCCCGACCGCGTGGTCACCAACGGCATGAGCCAGTACTCGCGCAACGAGCGCAACGCCAACGCCGGCCTCGTGGTCGGCATCGAGCCGCAGGACTACCGCCAGATCGCCGGCGCGGGCGCAGTCGACCCGCTGGACGGGGTCGCCTTCCAGCGCCTGTGGGAATCGCGCGCCTTCGAGCTCGGCGGCGGCGGCTACGTGGCGCCGGGGCAGCGGGTCGGCGACTTCCTGCGGCGCCAGCCCTCGAGCGCCGTCGGCAGCGTGCTGCCCTCTTACCGGCCCGGCGTGCGCATGACCGACCTGGCCGACCCCCGCCGCCCCAGCCTGCCAGCCTATGTGCTGGACGCGATCCGCGAGGCTCTGCCGGCCTTCGAGCGCCAGATCCCGGGCTTCGCGATGCCCGACGCGGTGCTGACCGGCGTGGAGACGCGCACCTCCTCGCCGCTGCGCATCCCGCGCGGGCGAGACCACCAGAGCCTGAACGTGGCCGGCCTGTACCCCGCCGGCGAAGGGGCGGGCTACGCCGGCGGCATCATGTCGGCCGGGGTCGACGGCATCGAGGTGGCGGAATCGGTGGCGCGCTCGATCCTGGGCGCGCCCGCCTGATCCGCCTTCGATCCGCCGTCGAACAGGCGTCGATCAACCGTCGATCAGCGCCGGGTCCCAGGCGTGCACCACCTGGCGCTGCTGGCCCAGGCCCTCGATGCCCAGCGTCATCACGTCGCCCGGCTTCAGGAACACCGGGGCCGGCTTGGCGCCCATGCCGACACCGGGCGGGGTGCCGGTGGTGACGAGGTCGCCCGGCTCCAGCGTCATGAAGCGGCTGAGGTAGGCGACGAGGGCGGCCACGCCGAAGATCATGGTGCGGGTGTTGCCGCTTTGGCAGCGGCGCCCGTTCAGGTCCAGCCACAGGTCCAGGCCCTGCACGTCGGCGATCTCGTCGGCCGTCACCAGCCAGGGGCCGACCGGGCCGAAGGTGTCGCAGCACTTGCCCTTGTCCCACTGGCCGCCGCGCTCGAGCTGGTATTCGCGCTCGGACACATCGTTGACCACGCAGTAGCCGGCCACGTGCGCCAGCGCGTCGGCCTCGGCCACGTAGCGCGCGCGCTGCCCGATGACGACGCCGAGCTCGACCTCCCAGTCGCTCTTGACCGAGCCCTGCGGCAGCACCACGGGGTCGTTGCAGCCGATGGCGCAGTCGGGCGTCTTCATGAAGACGATCGGCTCGCGCGGCACCGGCATGCCGGCCTCGGCCGCGTGGTCGGCGTAGTTCAGGCCGATGGCGACG
This sequence comes from Burkholderiales bacterium, assembly GCA_028871575.1. Taxonomy (GTDB): domain Bacteria; phylum Pseudomonadota; class Gammaproteobacteria; order Burkholderiales; family Burkholderiaceae_C; genus Rubrivivax. The sequence continues at coordinate 12,924 of JAGWMW010000002.1, forward strand.
AACTTGCGCATGCCGCGCCAGGGCAGGCCGATGCGACCGGGCTCGACCACGGGCAGGCGCGCGGGGTCGACGCGCGCCAGTGCGGCCAGGCCTGCCGGCGACAGCGTGGCCGGCGTGATGTCGTCCAGCACCGGCGAGAGATCGCGCCAGCGGCCCTGCGCGTCGATCAGGGCCGGCCTTTCCTGGCCCTTGGGGCCGTGTCGCAGCAGCTTCATGCAGTGCCTCTGTTCGATCGAGCGAGGTGATTCAGCCGCGGCCGACGAAGGGCATCTTCGTCGCCATCACGGTCATGAACAGCACATTGGCCGACAGCGGCAGCCGCGCCATCGCCATGAAGGTCTCGACCACGGCGGCCATCGCCATCCGCGCCTCCGGGCGCACGCTGCCGTCGGCCTGCGGCACGCCCTGGGCCATCGCCGCCGTCATGTCGCTGGCCACGTTGCCAATGTCGATCTGGCCCACCGCAATGTCGAAGGCGCGGCCGTCCAGCGCGGCGGCGCGCGTCAGGCCCGTGATCGCGTGCTTGGTCGCGGTGTAGGCGATCGAGCCCGGGCGCGGCGCATGGGCCGAGATCGAGCCGTTGTTGATGATGCGGCCGCCCTGCGGCTGCTGCGCGCGCATCAGCCTGAAGGCGTGCGAGAGGCAGTGGAAGGCACCATGCAGGTTCACGTCCACCGACTGCCGCCAGGCGCTGGCCGGCAGCTCGTCGGGCGTGCGGCCGGGCACGAAGACACCGGCGTTGTTGAACAGCAGGTCGAGCCGGCCGCAGCGCTGTCGCACCGTGTCGAACAGTGCGGCCACGGCCGCTTCGTCGGCCACGTCGCAGGGCAGGGCCAGCCCCGTCCCGGGCGCGCCGGCCGCACCGGCCGCAGCGATGGCGGCCTGCAGCGGCGCCTCGCGCCGGCCGACGAAGACGACCTGCCAGCCCTCGTGCAACAGGGCCGTGGCGCAGGCTTGCCCGATGCCGCTGCCGGCGCCGGTGACGAGGGCGGTTCGAGGGGTCGTCATGACCCCGGATCGTACGGGGAAGCGGCCCGGCGACGGGCCAGCGAAGACCCGACAATGAGGCTCCGCCACCGCCCCGCCCGCCGCGCGGCCCACCGCATGCACTTCACCCGCGTCATCCTCTACACCGCCGACGACGGCCGCGCCCGCTTCCGCGAGGAGACCGTCCCGCTGAGCGAGGGCCGGCCCGAAGCGCGCCTGTCGACGCTGCTGCCGGCGCAGGGGCTGCAGCTGCGCGCCAGCCCAGTGGGCTTTCGCAGCGCCTTCCATTGCACCGAGGCCCCGCAATGGGTCTTCATCCTGGGCGGGCAGATGGAGATCGGCCTGCAGGACGGCAGCGTCCGCGTGTTCGGCCCCGGCCAGCATTTCTACTCGGCCGACGTGCTGCCGCCCGGCATGGCCTTCGACCCCGCGTTGCATGGCCATTGCAGCCGCCAGCTCGGCGACGAGCCTCTGGTCACGGCCTTCATCCGCGGCTGAGCGCGGCCGGGTGTGGGCGAGTGCGGCCGAGCGCAGGCGCGCCCTTCAGCGCCCGCGCCGCACCCGGATCAGCTCGTCCAGCACCAGGCAGACCGCCCCCAGCGTGATCGCGCTGTCGGCCAGGTTGAAGGCGGGGAAGTAGCCGCCTTCGAACAGCGGTGCCAGCCAGCGGAAGCGGAACTGCAGGAAGTCGACCACGTAGCCGTGGAGCAGCCGGTCGATCACGTTGCCGATGGCGCCGCCCATGATCAGGCTGACGGCGAAGCAGAACAGGCGCTGCGTCGGGTGGCTGCGGATCAGCCAGACGATGAAGGCCGACGCGGCCAGGCCCAGCGCGGTGAAGGCCCAGCGCTGCCAGCCGCTGGCTCCGGCCAGGAACGAGAAGGCCGCGCCCCGGTTGTGCGCCCGCACCAGGCTGAACCAGGCCGTCACCGGGTGCACCTGCCCGAGCGTGAACGCGGCCCGCACGACCGCCTTGGCCACCTGGTCGGCCAGCACCACCCCCGCGGCCAGCGCCAGCCAGGGCAGCAGGCCGCGGCCCCCCGCGTTGCGCGCCGCCACGTTCAGGCCACGCGCCGGGACTCGCCCGCGCCGTAGAGGTTGCTGGTGCAGCGGCCGCACAGGCCGGGGTGGGCCGGGTCGTGGCCGACGTCTTCGCGCCAGTGCCAGCAGCGTTCGCACTTGAGGGCCCGGCTCGGGCGCACCTCGACCGCCCATGCCTGGCCGGCGCGCAGCTCGGCCCGCGACGTGATCAGCACGAACTTCAGGTCCTCGCCCAGCGAGGCCAGCAGCGCGTGGTCCTCGGCGCCGGCCGTGAGCACCACCTCGGCCTGCAGCGACGAGCCCAGGGCGCCGGCAGCGCGCAGGGCTTCGATCTCCTTGTTGACACCGTCGCGCAGTGCCCTCAGGCGCGCCCACTTCGCCAGCAGCACCGAGTCGGGTGCATCGAAGGCGAGGTGGGACTCGGTGAAGATCGTGCCGCTGTAGCCCGGCTGCGTGGCGGCGAATACCTGCCAGGCCTCCTCGGCCGTGAAGCTGAGGAATGGCGCCATCCAGCGCAGCATCGCGTGCGTGACTTGCCACAGCGCGGTCTGCGCGCTGCGCCGCGCCAGCGACTTCGGCGCGGTGGTGTAGAGGCGGTCCTTCAGCACGTCGAGGTAGAAGCCGCCCAGGTCTTCGGCGCAGAACACCTGCAGCTTGGCGACGACCGGGTGGAACTCGTAGACCTCGTAGTGGCCCAGCAGCTCGGCCTGCAACTGCGCCGTGCGCGCCAGCGCCCAGCGGTCGATCTCGAGCAGCTCGCCGGCGGGCACGGCGTCGCGCGCGGGGTCGAAGTCGGCCGTGTTGGCCAGCAGGAAGCGCAGCGTGTTGCGGATGCGGCGGTAGCTGTCGACCACGCGCGCCAGGATCTTGTCGTCGATGCTGAGGTCGCCCGAGTAGTCGGTGGCCGCGCACCACAGGCGGATGATCTCGGCGCCGAGCTGGCCCGTCACCGTGCGCATCTCGATGAAGTTGCCCAGGCTCTTGCTCATCTTGCGGCCCGCGCCGTCGACCGTGAAGCCGTGCGTGAGCAGGCCGCGGTAGGGCGCCCGGCCCTCGAGCGCGCAGCCGATCAGCAGCGAGCTGTGGAACCAGCCGCGGTGCTGGTCGTGGCCTTCGAGGTAGAGGTCGGCCTCGGGGCCGCTCTCGTGGTAGCCGCGATCGCCCGGCGGGCCCTGGTGCGTGCCGCGCAGCACGTGGCTGAAGGTCGAGCCCGAGTCGAACCAGACGTCGAGGATGTCATTGCTCTTGGCGTAATGGGCGGCCGAATGCTCGCCGTCCTGGCCCAGCCACTCGGCCGGGTCGAGCCGGCTCCAGGCCTCGACACCGCCCTGCTCGACCAGCGCCGCCGCGCGCTCCAGCAGGGCCGGCGTATCGGGGTGCAGCTCACCCGTGGCCTTATTCAGGAAGAACGGCAGCGGCACGCCCCAGCTGCGCTGGCGGCTGATGCACCAGTCGGGCCGGCCGGCGATCATGTCGCGCAGCCGGGCGCGGCCGTTCTCGGGGTAGAAGCCGGTCTGCTCGATCGCTTCCAGCGCCATCCGGCGCAGCGTCTGCGGGGCCTTGTCGGTCGTGAACACGCCCACGCCCTCGTCCATGCGCACGAACCACTGCGCCGCCGCGCGGTAGACCACCGGCGTCTTGTGGCGCCAGCAATGCGGGTAGCTGTGCAGCAGCTCGCCCTGCGCGAGCAGGCGGCCGGCGTCTCGCAGCGCCTGCACGATGGCCGGCTGCGCCTTCCAGATGTGCTGGCCGCCGAACAGCGGCAGCGCCGCCTCGTAGGCGCCGTGGCCCTGCACCGGGTTCAGGATGTCCTCCACCTTCAGCCCATGCGCCAGGCACGAGTTGAAGTCGTCGACGCCATAGGCCGGCGACGAGTGGACGATGCCGGTGCCGTCCTCGGCCGTGGCGTAGTCGGCCAGCATCACCGGCGAGAGCCGGTCGTACCCCGGGTGCACCTCGGCCAGCGGATGGCGGAAGTTCAGCCCCGCGAGCTGCTGGCCCTTTGCCACGGCCAGCACGTCGCCGGCCAGGCCCCAGCGCTGCAGGCAGGCCGGCACCAGGGCCTCGGCCACCAGCATCACGCCGCGCACGGTGGCCACCAGCGCGTAGGGCAGGGCCGGGTTGAGGTTGAGCGCCTGGTTGGCCGGCAGCGTCCACGGCGTGGTCGTCCAGATCACGGCGTAGGCCGGGCCGGGCAGCGAGGCCAGGCCGAAGGCGGCGGCCAGCCGCTCGGGCTCGGCGGCGGCGAAGGCGACGTCGACGGTGAGGCTCTTCTTGTCGGCATACTCGATCTCGAACTCGGCCAGCGAGCTGCCGCAGTCGAAGCACCAGTACACCGGCTTGCTGCCGCGGTAGACGAAGCCGCGCGCCATCAGCCGCCCGAGCACGCGGATCTCGCCGGCCTCGTTGCCCCGGTCCATCGTGCGGTAGACATGGCCCCAGTCGCCGAGTACGCCCAGGCGCTTGAAGTCGGCCATCTGCTGCGCGATCTGCTCGGTGGCATAGGCGCGGCTCAGCGCCTGCACCCGCTCGCGCGGCAGGCCGCGGCCATGGTCCTTCTCGATCTGGTTCTCGATCGGCAGGCCGTGGCAGTCCCATCCGGGCACGTAGCGCGCGTCGAAGCCGGCGAGCTGGCGGCTCTTGACCACCATGTCCTTCAGGATCTTGTTGACCGCATGGCCGATGTGCAGCTTGCCGTTCGCATACGGCGGGCCGTCGTGCAGCACGAACAGCGGCGCGCCTCGGCGGGCCGCGCGCAGGCGCTGGTAAAGGCCCGCCTCGTCCCAGGCCTGGATCCAGCCCGGCTCGCGCCGGGGCAGGTCGCCGCGCATCGGAAACGGCGTGTCCGGCAGGTTCAGGGTGTGGCGGTAGTCGGGGCTGGTGGTCATGCGGCGGCGGCAAGGGGCCGGATCGGCGGGGAAGGGCGCGCCGGCTTCGGGGAGCGCGGCACGGCGGAGTCGGGCAGGCCGGTCCGCGAGAGCGCGCGATTTTAGCGGCGGGCCCTGCGCGCTACGATGAAGCCTCGCAGCTCGCGCGCCCTCTGCCCATGAACCCAGCCCATGCGATGCGCGGCCCCGCCGGCTTCGGCAACCACCACGCCAGCGAGGCCCTGCCCGGGGCCCTGCCGCAGGGCCGCAATAGCCCGCAGCGCCCCGCGCACGGGCTGTACGCCGAGCTGCTGTCGGGCAGTGCCTTCACGGCGCCGCGGGCCGACAACCGGCGCACCTGGCTCTACCGCCGGCTGCCTTCGGTGGCCACCGGCGCCTACGAGCCCTATGCGCAGCCGCGGTGGACCAGCGGCTCGGCCGGCGGCGTGGCCGCGCCGCCCGACCCGCTGCGCTGGCACCCCTTCGCGCTGCCCGCGCGGCCCACCGATTTCGTCGACGGCCTGCAGACCGTGGCCGCCAACGGCGACCCCGACCAGCAAGGCGGCATGGCCGCGCTGGTGTACGGCGCCAACGAGTCGATGGCGCAGCGCGCGCTCGTCAACGTCGATGGCGAGATGCTGCTCGTGCCGCAGCAGGGCCGGCTCGTCGTGACGACCGAGCTCGGCGTGCTGGCCGCGCGGCCGGGCGAAGTGCTGCTGATTCCGCGCGGGCTGGCCTTCAAGGTGGCGCTGCCCGACGGCCCGTCGCGCGGCTATGTCTGCGAGAACTACGGCGCCGCCTTCCGCCTGCCCGAGCTGGGCCCGATCGGCTCCAACGGCCTGGCGAATGCGCGCGACTTCCATGCGCCGCAGGCCGCGTTCGAAGCCGATGCCGCCGACTATCGCATCGTGCGCAAGGTCGGCGGCCGGCTCTGGATCAACCGCCAGCGCGGCACGCCGTTCAACGTCGTCGCCTGGCACGGCAACCTCGCGCCGCTGGTCTACGACACCGCGAATTTCATGGCCCTCGGCTCGATCAGCTTCGACCATCCCGACCCGTCGATCTTCACGGTGCTGACCTCCCCCAGCGACACGCCGGGCGTGGCCAACTGCGACTTCGTGATCTTCCCGCCGCGCTGGCTGGTGATGGAAGACACCTTCCGCCCGCCCTGGTACCACCGCAACGTGATGAGCGAGTTCATGGGCCTGATCCACGGCCAGTACGACGCCAAGCCCGAGGGCTTCAAGCCCGGCGGCGCCAGCCTGCACAACGCGATGGTGCCGCACGGTCCGGACGCCGAGGCCTTCGAGCGGGCGAGCCAGGCCGAGCTGCGGCCCCACAAGCTGGAGGCCACGCTGGCCTTCATGTTCGAGACCCGCTGGCGGCTGCACCCCACGGCCTGGGCGATGGCACCCGAGCGACGCGACTTGCGCTACGCCGAGTGCTGGGCGCCGCTGCAGGACCGCTTCACGCCTTAAGCGTCGCCGCGGGCGGCCCACCAGGCGCGGGCTTCTTCGGTGTCTTGCGCAATGCCCGCGCGCAGCGCCTGCAGCGACGGGTACTTGCGCTCGTCGTGCAGCTTGTGCAGCAGCTCCACGCGCACGCAGCGGCCGTAGCCGCCGTCGAGCCCGAGCACCGCCGGCCAATCCAGGCAGTGCACCTCGAGCAGCACGCGGCCACCGTCTTCCACCGTGGGCCGCACGCCCAGGCTGGCCACGCCGGGCACCGGCCCGGCGGCCAGGCCGTGCACCTGCACGACGAAGATGCCGCCGGCGGCGGGCCGGGGATGGCCGAAGCGCAGGTTCAGCGTCGGAAAGCCCAGGTCGCGGCCGAGCTTGGCGCCGTGCAGCACATGGCCGCTGATGCTGTAGGGCCGGCCCAGCAGCGCCTCGGCCCGGGCCATGTCGCCGGCGGCCAGCGCCTGCCGCACGGCCGAGCTGGACACGCGCAGCCCGTGCACCTCGTAGCTGAGCATGCGCGCGACGTCGAAGCCCGCGGCCGGCCCGGCCGCGTCGAGCATCGCGTAGTTGCCGGCGCGGCGCGCGCCGAAGCTGAAGTCGTCGCCGACCAGCACGTAGCGCGCGCCCAGGTCGCGCTGCAGCACGCCGTCGATGAAGACCTGCGGCGACAGGCCGGCGAAGGCGCTGTCGAAGCGTGCCACCACGACTTGGTCGATGCCGCAGCGCTCGAGCTCGGCCAGCTTGTCGCGCAGCGTGGCGATGCGTGCCGGCGCCGATTCGGGCCGGCTGCCCAGGCGCGCGAAGTGGTCGCGCGGGTGCGGCTCGAAGGTCAGCACGCAGGCCGGCAGGCCGCGGTGCCGCGCCTCGTTGATCAGCAGCGCCAGCATCGCCTGGTGGCCGCGGTGCACGCCGTCGAAGTTGCCGATCGTCAGCGCGCAGCCACGGGCATGCGGGCGGGCCTGGTGCAGGCTGCGGCGGATGCGCATGGGCTTCAGGGGGCAGCGACCGCCGGCCGGGGCCGGATCGGCTCGCTGCGGCCCAGCAGGCGCAGGTACAGGGCCAGGTACTGGTCGGCGGCGTGCAGCCAGTCGAAGCGGGCCGCATGGGCGCGCACCTCGGCGATGCGCGCCGGCAGGGCGCCGCGGCGCAGGCCTTCGTCGACGACGCGCCGCATCGCCGCCGGTGCCCAATCGTCGAAGTAGTAGGCGGCGTCGCCGCCGACCTCGGGCAGGCTGGTCAGGCGCGACAGGAACACCGGCTTGCCGAACTGCATGGCCTCGATCGGCGGCAGGCCGAAGCCCTCGGTGAACGACGGGAACAGGAAGCCCGCGCAATGCGCGTAGGCCCAGGCCTTCTGCGCCTCGCTGATCGAGAAGCGGAAGTGCACGTTGGGCAGCCGCGTGGCCGCCTTCAGCGCGCGCGCGTCGTCGGTGGGCGGGCCGCAGAACAGGAAGGTCATCTCGGGCCAGGCCGCCGCCAGGCCCAGCAGGGCCTGCGGGTTCTTCGACGGCGACATCCGGCTGAGGTGGAACAGGAAAGGCCGCGCCGGATCCTCGAACCCGTCGATCGGCTGCAGCGCGTCGCCGCGGTAGGGCCGCGGGCCGCGGTAGATGACCTCGATCGGGCCTGTCCAGCCCAGGTGCCGGCGCACGTCGGCCGCGGTGTATTCGCTGATCGCCACCAGGTGGTCGCTGCGCCGCATCAGCGCCTGGGCGCGCCGGTGGTCGCGCCAGACCGAGAGGCGCCGGGCCTTGTAGACGTAGTTGAGGTCGTGCACCGTCACCACGCGCGGGCCGCAGCCCTGGGGCGTCTGCGTCTTGTTGAGCTGGTGCAGCGAATGCCACAGCGCGTAGTGCACGGGCTGCACATGGCGCAGGCGCTGCCAGCGCGTGACCTCGAGGTAGCCCACTTCGCCGCCGAAGGCGCCGAAGAGCTTGCGGCGGCAGTGGAAGTCGAACTCGATGCCGAGCCGCTCGCGCCAGTCGGCCGCATGGCCGGCGATGTGGCTGCCCATCTGCACCGCGAACTCGCCCAGGCCGTCCTGCAGCGACCCCATGTTGCCCAGGCTGATGCCGATGCGGAGCAGGCCGGGGCGCACGGGACTCATTCGCGTCGAGTTTAGCAAGGCACAATCTTTCGACACCTTGCTGCCGATGCCCACGCCCCGACTGTCCCTGCCGCAGATCACCCTGGCCGCGGTGGACACGCGAGCCCCGGCGCTGGCCGCGCAATCGCTGCAGCGCTCGATGGCCGGCATCGCGTTCGGCCGCGTGCTGCTGTTCACGCAGGCGCCGGCGGCGGCCGATCCGGGCCTGCGTCGCGCCGGCATCGAGGGCATCGCGATCGAGCCGCTGGCCTCGGGCGCCGACTATTCGCGCTTCGTGCTGCGCGAGCTGGGCCGCCACGTCCGGACCTCGCATGTGCTGATCACGCAATGGGACGGCTTCGTGGCCGACCCCTCGGCCTGGCGCGACGAGTTCCTGCACTGGGACTATCTCGGCGCCGTCTGGCCCGACCAGCCCGACGGCCTCGACGTCGGCAACGGCGGCTTCTCGCTGCGCTCGCGCCGCCTGCTGGACGCCGCCGCCGCCCTGGCCCTGGCCGAGTGCCACCCCGAGGACGAGGCGCTGTGCCGCACGCACCGCAGCCGACTCGAGCGCGAGCACGGCATCCGCTTCGCGCCGGCGTCGCTGGCTCGCCGCTTCGCCTTCGAGAACGAGGCGCCGCGCGGGCCCTGCTTCGGCTTCCACGGCCCCTGGCACCTGCCGCGCTTTCTCGACGAGCCGACGCTGCGGCAATGGCTGGCCGCGCTGCCCGACGCCTTCTACCGCGGCCGCGATGCGCGGCGCCTGGCGCGCGCATTGCTGGCCCGGCGCATGCCGGGCACCGCGCAGCAGGTGCTGCGCCGCCGCGCCGCGGCCGGCGGCGGTGCGCGCCACACGCGGCTGCTGCGGCTGGCGGCCGGCCTGTGGACGCGGCTGCCGGTCGGCCTGTCGCGGCCGTGAAGCTGCTGGCCACCGCGGCCGACATCGGCGCCACCATCAGCGCGATCCGCCTGGCCGAGCCGCTGCGCGCGCTGCAGCAAGAGCGGCCCGCGCTGGCGCTGCGGCTGAAGTCGTTCCACGAATGCCTGCGCAGCGACCTGGCCTGGGCCGACGTGCTGATCGTCCAGCGCGGCAACAGCCGGCGCGCCTGGCGCCTGGTCGAGCGCATGCAGCGAGGCGGCGGCCGGGTGGTCTTCGAGATCGACGACCTGCTCACCGAAGTGCCGGCGAGCCTGCTGCACCACCGCGCGGCGCAGCGGGGCCGGCCCTGGCTGCTGCGCGGGCTGGCCGCGGCCGACCGCGTGTCGGTCAGCACCGAGCGCCTGGGCCGCGCGCTGCACCCGCCGCCGCGGGCCTGGAGCGTCGTGCCCAACCACGGCTGGGCGCCCTCCGGCGGCTGGCCGACGGCGCCGACGCAGCCGTCCCACCCGTCCGGCCCGCTCCGCCCGGCCACCCTGCTGCTGGCTTCGTCCGACCATGTGCCGGTGGCGGCCCTCGCCGCCGGGCTGCAGCGGCTGCCGCCGGCCCGGCCCTGGCGGCTGGTGGCGGTCGGGCCGGTGGCCGACGACCTGGAGCGCGCCGGCCTGAGGGTGGAGCGTCACCCGCCGCGGCCGCGTGCCGACTTCCTGCGTTGGGCGCGCTCGCTGCCCGACGTGCTGGCCGTGATCCCGGTCGGCGCCACGCCGTTCGATGCGTGCAAGAGCGCCATCAAGTTCTTCGACTACGGCCTGGCCGGCGTGCCGGTGGTGTGCGCCGACCGTCCGCCCTACAGCGACGTGGTGCGCGACGGCCGCACCGGCCTGCTGGCCGCCGACACGCCCGAAGGCTGGGCCGGGGCCCTGCGCCGGGCGCTCGAGGACCGGGCGGCGACCCGGTCCCGTGCCGCAGCCGCCGAGGCTTGCGTCGGCCGGGCCCATGCGCTGGCCCAGACGGTGCAGTCCTGGGCCGGGCTGCTCGACACGCTGGCGCCGCGGGCCGCGCCGGCGCCGCCGCCCGCGCCGCTGCTCGACGCGATGCAGGCCTGGGCCCTGCGGCTGCGGCGCGCCAACCGCGAGCGGCTGGCGCGCCGCGCCTCTCGTGGGCCGGTCTAGCCGCGACGTGGCCGCCCGGCCCGCAGCGCCATCGGCCCAGCCCTGCTGGAGCCCCTGGCGGGTGTGGGAGTGGCTGCACGCCCGCCGCATCGAGCGCCGCCATGCCCGGCGCCTGCAGCGCGACTACGCGGGCTGGGTGCAGGCGCACGACACCCTGACGCCGGCCGTGCGCGAAGCCCTGGCGCAGCGCCAGGCGGCGCTGCCGGCCAGACCGACGATCGGCTTGATGATCGATGCCCGGGGGGCGGGGCGGGACGGCCGCAACGGCGACGAAGCCCTGCGGGCCAGCGTCGCTTCGGTGCAGGCGCAGCTGTACCCGCACTGGCAGTTGTGCCTGGTCGGCGTGGCCGAGGGCTTCGACGCTGCCGCGCCCGACCCGCGCATCCGCTGCCTCCAGCCGTCCGCGGCCGAGCCCCAGGCGGCCTGGCCCCAGGCGCTCGGTGCGGTCGAGGCGCCCTGGTGGGCCGAGCTCGACGCCGGCGATCGGCTGGCTCCGCAGGCGCTGCTGCTCTACGCCGAGGCCGCGGTGCGGCTGGCCGGGGTCGAGGCGATCTACTGCGATCACGACCGACTCGACGGCCTCGGCCGGCGCCGCCACCCGCAGTTCAAGGGCGACTGGAACCCCGAGCTGCTGCTGGCCAGCGCCTACGTGCAGCCGCTGCTGATGCTGGGCCAGGCGCGCCTGCGCGCTGCGCTGGCCGCCGTGGCCGGCCGGGCCCCGGCGCCGGACAAGGCGACCCGGCAGCATGGGCTGGCCCTGCGCGCCACCGCCGGCCTCGGGCCGGCCGCGGTGCGGCACATCCCGCACGTGCTGGTGCACGCGGCCGCCTCGCCCGTGGCCAGTGCCGAGGCCGCGCAGGCACACCTGGACGAGTCCGGCCCGTCCGGCCTGACGGCCCGGGTCCGGCCCAGCCGGCTCGGCGGCTTGGAGGTCAGCCTGCGCCCGGCGCTGAGACACGGCGCGGGCAGGCCGGCGGCGAGCCTGATCGTGCCCACGCGCGACCGGCTGCCGCTGCTGCGCCGCTGCGTCGAAAGCGTGCTGGCGCGCACCGCAGGCGTCGACTTCGAGCTGCTCATCGTCGACAACGGCTCGCGCGAGCGCCGGACCCTGCACTGGCTGCAGGCGCTGGTGCAGCGTGAGCCCCGGGTGCGCGTGCTGCGCGACGACCGTCCGTTCAACTTCGCGGCCCTGAACAATGCCGCGGCCGCCCAGGCCCGCGGCGAGCACCTGCTGCTGCTCAACAACGACACCGAGGTCATCACGCCCGACTGGCTGGCCCAGATGCTGGGCGCGGCCGCACTGCCTGGCGTGGCCGCGGTGGGAGCGCGGCTGTGGTACCGCGACTGGCGGCTGCAGCACGCCGGCCTGATCCTGGGCCTGGAGGGCGTGGCCGGCGACAGCCACGCGCGGCTCGGCCCCGGCTCCGGCGGCGTGCAGGCCCGCGCGCACCTGATCCAGGGCTGCAGCGCGGTCACGGCGGCCTGCCTGCTGGTGCGGCGCAGCGTCTACCTGGCCCTGGGCGGCATGGACGAGCAGCGATTTGCCGTCGCCTACAACGACGTCGACTTCTGCCTGCGGCTGACCGCGGCGGGGCACCGCATCGTCTGGACGCCGCGGGCGCAGCTGTTTCACGACGAGTCGCGCAGCCGCGGCAGCGATGCCGCGCCGGCGCGGCGCGCACGCTTCGAGCGCGAGCGCGCCGCGATGCTCGAGCGCTGGGGCCCGATGCTGCAGCGCGATCCGGCCTACAACCCCAACCTGGCGCTGCAGGGGGGCGCCTTCGGGCTGGCCTGGCCGCCGCGCGTGTCCTTGCTGCGGCCCTGGTTCGAGGGGCCGCCCGCCTGATCAGATGGCCTGATCCGCCGCCAGCCAGCGCCACTGGCCTGGCGGGAGCGTGGCGTCCAGCGCCAGGGCCCCGAACGCGCTGCGGTGCAAGGCCTCGACCCGGTTGCCGGCGGCTGCGACCATGCGCTTGACCTGGTGGTACTTGCCCTCGGTCAGCGTCAGGGTCAGCCGGTGGGTGCCGGTCTGCACCGCGGCGGCGGCGCGCACCGGCCGCGGGTCGTCGTCCAGCACCACGCCGGCGCGCAGGCGCTCGACCTGCGCCTCGTCCACCGGGTGGCGCGCGAGCACCTCGTAGACCTTGGGCACGTGGTGCTTCGGCGAGGTGAGGCGGTGGATCAGCGCGCCGTCGTCGGTGAGCAGCAGCAGGCCGGTGGTGTCGGCGTCGAGCCGGCCCACGGGCTGCAGGCCGCGCCGGCGCAGCGGCGCGGGCAGCAGGCTCAGCACGCCGGGATGGTGGCGCGGGCGCTGCGAGCACTCGTAGCCCGCAGGCTTGTGCAGCAGCACCAGCGCGGTGGCGTGGAAGGGCCAGCCGATGCCGTCGACGCTGAAGTTCAGGCCGGCCGTGGCGAACCGTGCCGCCGGGTCGACGACGACCGCGCCGCCGATGCTCACCGCGCCGGCGCGCACCAGGGCCGCGCAGTCGCGCCGGGTGCCGAAGCCCTGGCGGTAGAGGATGTCGGCCAGCGCGAGCTCGGGACTCGGCCCGGGCCCCGGCGCGGTCGGGCCGCGCACCTCGCCGCCCACCGGCCCTCGCCTCAGGCGAACACGCCGGCCGTGTCCTGCATCCGCTCGCTGACCTCGCCCAGGTGGTGCAGCGTGTCGCCCAGGCTGACCTCGAGCATCGTCAGGCGCTTGAAGTAGTGGCTGGCGATGTACTCGTCGGTGCAGCCGATGCCGCCGTGCAGCTGGATGCACTGCTGGCCGACGAACCGCATGCTCTGGCCGAGCTGCACCCGCGCCTGGGCAACGGCGCGGCGGCGCTGCGGCGCCGGCTCGCCCAGCTTGAGGCTGGCGAAGTAGCTCATCGAGCGGCCCAGCTCGAGCTGCATCTTCACGTCGGCGATGCGGTGCCGCAGGGCCTGGAAATTGGCGATCGCGGTGCCGAACTGCTTGCGCGTGTTCATGTACTCGACCGTGATCGCCACCAGGCGGTCCATCAGGCCGACGGCCTCGGCGCACTGGGCCGCGATGCCGGCGTCCACGGCGTCTTCGAGCACGGCGAGGCCGTCTTGCGTGATCAGCCGCGCCGGCGCCTGGGCCAGCACCACGTCGGCAGCGCGGGCGCCGTCCTGCGTGGCATAGCCGCTGACGCGGGCAGCGCCGCGCTCGACCAGGAACAGGCCGATGCCGGCCGCATCGTCGACGGCGCCCGAGAGGCGCGCCGGCACGATCCAGGCATCGGCCTCGTCGCCGGCCGGCACCAGGCATTTGCGGCCCGTCAGTTGCCAGCCATCGCCCACCGCCTTCGCAGCCGTCGTGACGTGGTTCAGGCGGTAGCGCGCGGCGCGCTCGTGCAGCGCGGGCACGACCAGCGCCTCGCCGCCGGCGATGCGCGGCAGCCAGGCCGCCTGCAGGGCCTCGGGCGCGGCGCTGAGCAGGCGCGGGGCCATCAGCGCGGCATGGGTGTAGGGCGCATTGACCAGCCCACGCCCCAGCTCTTCGCTCACCACCATCGCGTCGACCGCGCCCTGGCCCAGGCCGCCCTGTGCTTCCGGCACCACGAGGCCGGCCAGGCCCAGTTCGGCGAGCTCGGTGTAGACGGCGCGGGTGGCGCCGCCGGCCTTGGCGATCTGGTGCCGGCGCTCGAAGCCGAAGCCCTTGTCGACCCACCGCCGCACGGCGTCGCGCAGGGATTCCTGGTCGTCGGTGAAATCGAAGTCCATCTCAGCGTCCTCGTCTGTCTGGCTGGAGCCCCTTCCTCCGCGGGGGGAAGGGGCTGGGGAAGGGAGCAGCCCTGACTGCGCCCGGCGCAGCGGTGCCGGGCTCGATCAAGAGCCCAGCACCGTCTGGGCAACGATGTTGCGTTGCACTTCGTTCGACCCGCCGTAGATCGTCGTCTTGCGCATGTTGAAGTAGGTGCCCGACAGCGGCAGCAGATCGGCCGGGAAGGCGAGGTCGCCCTGCCAGCCGGCTTCCATCGCCTCGTCCACGCGGGCGCGGGCCAGCGGGCCGGCCGCCAGCATCATCAGCTCGGTGTAGCGCTGTTGCAGCTCGCTGCCGCGGATCTTCAGCAGGCCCGCGATGTCCAGGCTCTGCTTGCCGTTCTTCTCGGCCGAGAGCACGCGCAGCACCAGCATCTCCAGCGCCACCACGTCCACCTCGACCAACGCGATCTGGTCGCGGAACCGCGGGTCGTCCCACAGGCCTTCGCGCTGTGCCAGCTTCTTCAGCCGCTCGAGCTCGCGCTTGGCGCGGTTGACGTCGGCGATGTTCGTGCGCTCGTGGCTGAGCAGGTGCTTGGCGTAGGTCCAGCCCTTGTTCTCCTCGCCGATCAGGTTCTCGGCCGGCACCTCGACGTTGTCGAACCAGACCTCGTTGACCTCGGGCTCGCCGTCCATCAGCACGATCGGCCGCACCGTGATGCCGGGGCTCTTCATGTCGATCAGCAGGAAGCTGATGCCGGTCTGCGGCTTGCCTTCGTTGCTGGTGCGCACGAGGCAGAAGATCCACTCGCCGTATTGGCCGAGGGTGGTCCAGGTCTTCTGGCCGTTGACGATGTACTTGTCGCCCGAATTCGTGCGGACCCGCTCGGCCTTCGTCTTCAGCGAGGCCAGGTCGCTGCCCGATCCGGGCTCGCTGTAGCCCTGGCTCCACCACACCTCGCCGCTGGCGATGCCGGGCAGGAAGCGCTTTTGCTGCTCGGCGTTGCCGAAGGCCATGATGACGGGCGCCACCATCACCGGGCCGAACGGAATGGCGCGCGGCGCACCGGCCAGCGCACACTCCTCCTCGAACAGGTGGCGCTGCACGGCGTTCCAGCCGGGGCCGCCGAATTCCTTCGGCCAGCCCCAGCCGAGCCAGCCCTTCTTGCCCAGGATCTTGGCCCAGCGCTGATGGTCGTCGCGGGTCAGGCGCAGCGACAGGCGCACCTTCTGGCTGATGTCGGGCGGCAGGTTCTCGGCCACCCAGTGCCGGATCTCGTGCCGGAAGGCGAGCTCCTCGGCGGTGAAGTTCAGGTCCATGCAGCGGTCTCCTTCGGTCGGTCGCCCCGCCGGTTTTTAGCACGGGCGTTCGATTTTCGCCTGTCGCGCCGACGACAGGGTCAGCGCAGCTGCAGCCGCAGCGTGTCGTTGCTGCGCTGCATCTGCAGCCGGGACAGGAAGCTGTTGCCCAGCAGCACCTGGGGCATCTGCAGCGGCAGGATGGCCGCGTCCACGTTGGCCAGTTCGAGATCGCCCACGCGCACGCGGTCCAGCACCACGATCTGCACCGGCACGCGGCCGTTGGCGGTCTGGGTCAGGCCGGCCCGGGCCCGGCTCAGGTCCAGGCCCAGGCGGCGGGCCTCCTCGGCGCCCATCGAGACCATCGTGGCCCCGGTGTCCACCAGGAACGTCACCGCGTGGCCGTTGATCGAGCCCAGGGTGCTGAAGTGGCCCCCGCTGCCGGCGGGGATGACCACCTCGCGGGCCGGCGCCGGCGGCGCGCCGTCGCCCACCTGCACCGGCGTGCCCAACGGCAGCGTGCGCGGGGTGCCGCCGTCGTCGATCTCGGCGCGCTCGCCCACCCAGCGCAGCAACCGCACGCCCTGCACCGCCTGCCCGGGCGACAGCAGCCGCGGCTGGCCGTCGATGACGAGCAGCGCGCGATCGCCCATGCGGCCGGCCAGCACCACGCCGGTGGCCCGGGCCGGCGCGGCGGCGGCCAGGGCCGCGGCCAGGACGGCCGCCCCGGTGGCCGCGCGGCTCAGGCGCGGAAGTTGTCGAACGACAGCGGCCACTCGGTCAGCCCGGACCGCAGCAGCGCGATCGCCTGCTGCAGCTCGTCGCGCTTGGGCCCGCTCACGCGCAGGGCGTCGCCCTGGTAGGCGGCCTGCACCTTGAGCTTGCTGCCCTTGAGCAGGGCCTGCATCTTCTTCGCCGTCTCGGCGTCGACCCCGCTCTTGACCGGCACCGCCAGCTTCAGCCGGTCGTGGCTGAGCTTTTGCGGCGTGCCGCTGAAATCGAGGAAGCGGGCGTCGACCCCGCGCTTGGCCAGCCGCGCCAGCAGCAGGTCGCGCACCTGCTGGAGCTGGAAGTCGCTGTCGGCCCACAGCGTGAGCTCGCGCTGCTTGGGCGTGGCGGCCGCCAGCTCCACCTGCGCGCTCGAGCCCTTGAAGTCGAAGCGCGTGGCGATCTCCTTGGCCGCCTGCTCGACCGCATTGCGCAGCTCGACCAGGTCGGGTTCGATGACGGCGTCGAAGCTGGGCATGCCGGGTGGGGGGTGGGGCGGATGTAGCGGCGGATCGGGAGGCGGATCGGGCGGCGGATCGGGCGGCGGACCCGGCTGCCGTTCGGGAGCTTCGCGCGGGCCGGGGCGACGCGGCGAAGATGCCTGAAAATTCTCGCATGCCCAACGCCGCCGTGCCGCTCGACATCCAGCCGCGCGCCAGCCTGCGCGAACACAACAGCTTCGGCCTGCCGGCGCTGGCGCGCACCCTGATCCGCGTGCACAGCGAGGCCGACGTGCGGCGCGTGGTCGACCACCCGCAGCACGGCGTGGCGCCCAAGTTCATCCTCGGCGGCGGCAGCAACATCGTGCTCACGCGCGATGTCGAGGCCGTGGTAGTCAAGGTCGAGATCGGGGGCCGGCGGCTGCTGCGCGAGCAGGCCGATGCCTGGATCGTCGAGGCCGGCGCGGGCGAGCCCTGGCACGCCCTCGTGGCCTGGACCCTCGAGCAGGGCTGGCCGGGGCTGGAGAACCTGGCCCTGATCCCCGGCTCGGTGGGGGCGGCGCCGGTGCAGAACATCGGCGCCTACGGGGTGGAGCTGGCCGACCGCTTCCACTCGCTGGACGCGGTCGACCTCGTCACCGGCCGCAGCGTCACGCTGGACGCCGCGATGTGCCGCTTCGGCTACCGCGACAGCGTGTTCAAGCAGGCGCTGGCCGGCAAGAGCGTGATCACGCGCGTGCGGCTGCGCCTGCCGCGGCCCTGGCAGCCGGTGCTGGGCTACCTCGACCTGGAACGCAAGATGTCGGAGACCGGCAACCCCCGGCCCGATGCACGCACCGTCTTCGACTGGGTCTGCGCCATCCGGCGCGCCAAGCTGCCCGACCCGGCCGTGATCGGCAACGCCGGCAGCTTCTTCAAGAACCCGGTGGTCAGCCCCGAGCAGTGCCGCGACATCATCGGCCGCGACCCGGAGATCGTGCACTACCCGATGCCCGACGGCAGCGTCAAGCTCGCCGCCGGCTGGCTGATCGACGCCTGCGGCTGGAAGGGCAAGAGCGTCGGCCGCGCCGGCGTCTACGAGCGCCAGGCGCTGGTGCTGGTCAACCGCGGCGGGGCCAGTGGGGCCGAGGTGGTGACGCTGGCGCGCGCGATCCAGGAAAGCGTCTACGGCCGCTTCGGCATCCGGCTCGAGCCCGAGCCGATCATCCTGTGAGGCCGGCCTCGACCGCCCCGAGCAGGCCGCGCGCCTGCAGGGCCCGGCGCGTCTGGCCCAGCTGCTCCTCGTAGCGCTGCACCAGGCGCGCGATCTCGTGCGCCGGCAGGTGCGCCGCGCCGTCCTGCAGCGCCTCGGCCGTGGCCGCCAGCGCCGCCAGGCCGAGGTTGAGCGCCGCACCCTTGACCGCATGGGCGTTGACGCGCAGGTCCAGCGGCTGGCCGTCGCGCACCGCGGTGCGCAGCCGCTGCACGGTCTCGGGGCCCTGGTCGAGGAAGGCCTGCAGCATCGGGCGCAGCCGCTCGGGCGGCATCACCTGCAGCGCCATCGCGATGGCGCTGTCGTCGACCAGCGGCTGCGCGCCGCCCCGCCCCGGCGGCGGCAGGCTGGCCGAGGCACCGGGCGGCGGCTCGGGCTCGACGGCGCCGCCGAACAGGCGGCGCAGCGACGTGGCCAGCTTCGCCGGGCTCACCGGCTTGGTCAGGAAGTCGTTCATGCCGGCGACGAGGCAGCGCTCGCGCGTCTCCTCGAAGGCGTCGGCGGTCAGCGCGACGATCGGCACCGTCGAGTGCGCCGGATCGGCCAGGGCGCGGATGGCGCGGGTGGCGGCGATGCCGTCCAGCACCGGCATGTGCAGGTCCATCAGCACGACGTCGAATCGGCCCTGCTGCGCGGCCTGCACCGCCTCCTGCCCGTTGACGGTGAAGTGCGCCTGGTGGCCCAGGTTGTCCAGCAGCGCGGCCAGGTACTGGCGGTTGACCGCATGGTCCTCGGCCACCAGCACCCGCAGCGAGCGCGGGCCCGGCCCGGCCGCCGCGTCGGCCGCCGCGGCGGCGGTGCCGGGCACGGCCAGCAGCGGCAGGCGCAGCGTGAAGCAGCTGCCCTCGCCGGGCCGGCTGCGCACCGCGATGTCGCCGCCCATCAGCCGGGCCAGGTTGCGCGAGATCTCGAGCCCCAGGCCGGCGCCGCCATGGCGGCGCAGCGGCGAGCTGTCGGCCTGCATGAAGCGGCTGAACAGGCGGTCCTGCGTCGCGGCGTCCATGCCGATGCCGGTGTCGGTGACGGCGAAGTCGAGCATGGCCCGGCCGGCCTCGTCGCTGCCGGGGCGCACGTCCAGCACCACCGCGCCGCGGTCGGAGAACTTGATGGCGTTGGACAGCAGGTTGAAGACGATCTGCTTGAGCCGCGTCGCATCGGCCAGCACGCGCTCGGGCACCGCCGGGTCGGCGTCGATGTGCAGCGCCAGCGCCTTGGCCAGGGCCTGCGGGCGCATCAGCGCCTCGACGTCGCGCAGCAGCTCGCGCAGCGCCACGGGGGCCGGGTTCAGCGTCATGCGGCCGCTCTCGAGCTGCGACATGTCGAGCAGGTCGTTGAGGATCGCCAGCAGGTGGTCGGCCGACTCGGTGGCGGTGCGCAGGTACTCGCCCTGGCGCGGCGACAGGCCCGTGCCGCGCAGCAGCGAGAGCATGCCCATCAGGCCGTGGAAGGGCGTGCGGATCTCGTGGCTCATGTTGGCCAGGAAGGCGCTCTTGGCCTCGCTGGCCGCCTCGGCATCGCGCCGCGCCTGGCGCAGGTTGGCGGCCAGTTCCTCCAGCGCCACGCGGCGCTCGCGCAGCTGGCGCACCTGGCGCAGCGCGGTGGCGGCGAAGGCCAGCGTCAGCACCGACAGGAACACCGTCAGCCCCAGGCCGAGCTGGTTCTGCGCCCGCACCGTCTGCGCGCGCTCCTCGAGTTCCTGCGCCACATGCTGGGCGGCGCCGCGGGCCATGCGGTGCATCGGCGCGTCCAGCGCCAGCAGCGCCGGCCACAGCGTGTCGACGAAGGCGCGCGTCGGCGCGGCCGCCGCGTCGCGGCCGAGCGCGCCGTCGGCGCCGGCCACGAAGGCGTCGACCGCGGCCAAGGTCCGGCGGTAGTCGGGGTCGTCGTGGATCAGGCGCTGAGGCCCGGGCGCATGCAGCATGTCGACGTGGCTGACCCAGATCTCGTAGCGCTCGCGCAGCGCCTGGGCATCCAGCGGACGGCCCGCGTCGCGGGCCATGCGCCACTGCTCGCGCAGCCGCAGGTACTCGGTCTCGGTCTGGTAGATGGTGAGCACGGCATAGTCGTCGCCGGACTGCAGCGCATGCCGCAGCAGCGTGAACTGGCGCGTCTGCACCAGCGCCGCCGCCAGCAGCGCCGCCATCAGGCCGAAGGCGACCAGCCCCAGCCAGGACAGCCGGGGCCCGGGCGGCCGGGTGGGCGCGCCTAGCGCACCTCGATCGTCTGCAGATGCCATGTCGAGCGTCCGTAGTAGACCGCGCTGTGCAGCTCGGGCTGCGCATCGAAGGGGTACATCAGCAGCAGGGGGCCCTTGTCGCGCAGCGTCATCGCGCGGCCGTCGAGCCGGTGCGCGACCACCACGTCGTACTGCAGCGCGTCGTCGAAGGGCATGTCCTGGTGATCCGGCGCCAACGAGCCCAGCCGCAAGGTGCGGCCGCTGGCGCCGACCGCGCCGAGCACGTCGCGCAGCAGCGGGCCGGTGAAGCGGCGAGGATCGGCCCACCAGGGCGTGCGGGTGCTGAAGCTGGTCTGCGGCAGCGCCAGCAGGCGCGCCCGGTCGAAGGCCGCCTCGTGGCCGTGGTCGGGCCGCTCCAGGCGGCCGCTGAGGGTCAGCAGTGCCGCCGGCGCCGGGCGAACCGCAGGCGCAACGGCAGGCGCAACGGCCGAGAAGCCCGCCGGGGCCCGCAGGGCGAGACCGATGCCGACGGCGGCCCGGAGCAGGCCGCGGCGGTCGGCGGGGCAAGGCGGCATGGCGTGGGGCAGTCGCTCGGTGAGGCGATTCTAGGCGCCGCCTCGTCCCGCGGGCCGGGCGTTCAGGACTTCAGCATGTCGCCCAGGTCGAGCCCGGTGAGCGCCTTGGCGCCGCGGGCCAGCCACACCATCAGGCCCATCATCATCAGCATCGACGGGATGGCGACGATCGGATAGCTGAGCAGCGTGAGCCGGCCGAGCTCCTGGTTGAAGGCCTCGCTGCCGGCCGTGCTGTGCACGACGTGGCGCGTGAGGAAATAGTTGGCCACGGCCGAGAAGAAGAAGGTGCCGGCCAGCCCGACGGTGCCGCCGCGCAGCCGGCGCTCGAAGGCCATGCCGTTGCCGCGCGCGGCCAGCGCGGCCTGCACGCGGTCGACGTCGAACAGGCTGGCATTGAAGATCATCAGCCGGATCAGCGGCGAGCGCGTCCAGGCCGAGCCCAGCACCACGGCACCGATCAGCGTCGGCACGGCGGCCTCCTTCACGGCCAGCCACTGCGCATTCAGCGCCAGCAGCCCGATGCCGCCGGTCAGCAGCGTGCTCACCACGCCCAGCACCGACAGCCAGTTCAGCTTGCGCCGCCGCCAGCCGTCCCACAGGCCCCAGCCGAGCGGAAAGGCCAGGGCCAGCCCGAGCGCGGGCAGCGTGCCCAGGCGGTCGGGGCCGCTGAGCTTCATCAGCACCAGCGCGGGCAGGGCGATGGTGACGCCGATCTCGAGCAGCGGGTTGGGCTTGGCGGCGGGCGGGCGGTCGGGGGCGGCGGTCATCGGGGCGCAAGCCTACACGCAGCCCGCGCCGGCCCCTTGCGGCGTTGTTCACGGCGCGGGGGCGCCGCGATCGGGCCACCGCGCCGGCCCCTCGCGCCGCGGCCCGGCTGCTGCCCCTGGGTCACGGCGCCGGCCCCGGGCGCCGCGGCCCGGCTACTGCACCTGCAGCGCGCGCAGCCGCGCCAGCTTGGCGTTGTAGAGCTCGTGGCTGTGCGCGGTGGTGCTGTTGTCCCGCGCCTGCTCCAGGTGCCGCAGGGCCGCCTGGCGGTCGCCCAGGCGCAGATCGGCCAGCGCGGCCCAGTAGTGCACGTCGGGCTGGTCGGGCTGCAGCTTCAACTCCTGCGCGAACCATTGCCGGGCGCGGGCATCGTCGCCGCGGGCCATGGCCTGGCGGCCGAGCTCGAAGGCCTCGAACGGGGCCTCGGGCTGGATGGCGGCCAGCCGCACGGCGACCGCCTCGGCCTCGGCGTCGCGGCCCTGGCGGCGCAGGGCATTGACCAGGTTGCCCAGCGCCGTCGCGTTGCGCGGCTCGAGCGCCAGCGCCTGGCGCAGCGCGGCCTCGGCCGCGGCGGGGTGGCCGGCCTGCAGGTAGATCACGGCCAGCGTGTTGGCGGCGGCGCCGAAGCGGGGGTCGCGCCGCAGCGCCGCGCGGGCCCAGGCGTAGGCGTCGGCCAGCCGGTGATCGGCCAGGGCCTCGGCGGCGCGGTTGTTGTAGAACATGGCGAGCACCGTGGTCTCGTCGATGCGCTCGGTGCGCCGGGCCCCGAATTCGCTGGGCGGGACGAAGTCGACCTGCAGGTCGCTGGCCGGCGGCCAACGGCTGAAGGCGTCGTGCAGCGACGGCGACAGCACCAGGTTGACATGGCCGTTGGCGAACACCAGCGCGCCGTCCAGGCTGTAGCTGGGCGGCTCGAGCACGCGCTGGTAGCTCACCGGCAGGCCCAGGTAGCGCGCGAAGGCCGACGTCATGATGACCAGCGACAGGCAGTTGCCGGCGCGCGCCTCGAAGGCCTGCGCGGCCGTGCGCGTGGCGCCGGCGTCGTAGCGCAGCTGCAGCGGGCCGTGGTGGTAGAGCGCGTCCAGCAGGGCCTGGCGCAGGCCGCCGCCGCTGCGTGCCGGGTGCGCGCGCTGCATCTCGTCGGCGAAGCGGCGCATGGCCGGGCTGAGGGCGAACACCGCCTCGGGCGCGATCGGCGCCTGCGAGGGCGCGAAGTCGGCGTCGTGCAGCAGCGGCTCCACCGCCATCACCGGGGGTTGGGCCGTCGGTGTCGAGGCACAGCCGGCGAGCCAGACCGCCAGACCGCAGGCCCCGGCCACGGCCAGCGAGCGGCGCCGGCATCGGCCCCGGGCAAGGCAGTACGGCAGGATGCGCATCGGAGCACCTCCGGCGGCCGCCCGCGCGGCCACGAGTCGGGTTTCATCCTACGCCGCTGCCCCGGCCTGCGTCGCAGCCAGGAGCCAGGAGCCGGTGCCGGTAGAGAATCGGCCGCTCCGCCACGCCACGACGAGACTGCTGCCGATGCCGAGCCCGACCGCGCCGCCCCCGCCGCCACCCCTGACCGCGCTGGCCGACCTGCCGGCCCAGCTGGCCGCGGCCGGCTGGGCCGTGCTGGACGCCGCCGCGCTGTGCAGCCTGGCCGGGGTGCCCGAGATGCCCACCGGCTGGCCCGCGCTGTGGGCGACGCTGCCGCCCGACCCCCACCTGCGCGACGGCGGACGCTACCGGCGCCGCCGCCACGGCTGCTTCGTGATCGAGCATGGGCAGGTGCAGGCGGCACCGCACCGGGCGCACTGGCAGCCGGTGGAATACAACGCGCTGCACGGCGGCATCCAGCGCTGGTTCGAGCCGCTGACGCCCGAGCTCACGGCCGACCCGGCCTGGCCGCGGCTGCTGCTGGCGCTGGCCACCGTGGCCGAATCGCTGCACGGGCCGGCGCGCTGGTTCGTCGAGGCGCACCCCTTCCGCATCGACACCGGCGGCGAAGGCGCCATCGGCCGGCCCACGCCCGAGGGCGCGCACCGCGACGGCGTCGACCTGGTGGCGGTGCTGCTGGTCGACCGCCACAACGTCAAGGGCGGCGAGACGCGGGTGTTCGACGCCCGCGGGCCGCAGGGCGTGCGCTTCACGCTGCACGAGCGCTGGAGCGCCCTGGTGCTGGACGACGCGCGCGTGATCCACGAGACGACGCCGATCCAGCCGCTGGACGCCGCCCAGCCGGCCTGGCGCGACACCCTGGTGCTGACGCTGCGCCGCGGCGGCTTCCAGGGGCCGGCGGAACGATGAGCCGCACCGGCGACGGCGGGCCGCCGCTGGCCATCGGCCCGGCCGACATCGAGGCCGCGGCCGCGCGGCTGCAGGGCGTGGCCCACCGCACGCCGGTGCTGACCTCGGCCAGCGCCGACGCGCGCACCGGGGCGCGGGTCTACTTCAAGGCCGAGCACCTGCAGCGCATGGGCGCCTTCAAGTTCCGCGGCGCGTTCAACGCGCTGGCCCGCTTCACGCCGGCGCAGCGCGAGCGCGGCGTCATCGCCTATTCGTCGGGCAACCACGCGCAGGCCATCGCGCTGGCCGCGCGGCTGCTGGACATGCCCTCGGTCATCGTGATGCCGCACGATTCGCCGCCGCCCAAGCTGGCCGCCACCCGCGCCTACCAGCAGGGCCGGCCCGGCAGCGAGGTGGTGCTCTACGACCGCTACACCGAGGACCGCGAGGCCCTGGGCGCGCGCCTGGCGGCCGAGCGCGGCATGACGCTGATCCCGCCGTACGACCACCCCGACGTGATGGCCGGGCAGGGCACCGCGGCGCTCGAGCTCATCGAGGACGTGGGCCCGCTGGACCTGCTGCTGGTGTGCGTGGGCGGCGGCGGCCTGATCGCCGGCTGCGCGGTGGCGGCGCAGGCGCTGTGCCCCGGCATCGCCGTCGTGGGCGTGGAGCCCGAGGCCGGCGACGACACGCGCCAGAGCCTGGCCCGGGGCGAGATCGTGCACATCGCCACGCCGCAGACGATCGCCGACGGGGCCCAGACGCAGCACAGCGGGCGCCTCACCTTCCCCGTGATCCAGCGCCGGGTGCGCGAGATCGTCACGGTCAGCGATGCGCAGCTCGTGGCCACGATGCGCTTCTTCGCGCAGCGCATGAAGCAGGTGGTCGAGCCCACCGGCTGCCTGGCCGCGGCCGCGCTGCTGGAAGGCGCGGTGCGCGCCCCGGGGCAGCGCGTGGGCGTGATCGTCAGCGGCGGCAACGTCGACCCGGCGCGCTACGCAGCCTGGCTGGCCGACGGCCTGGGTTAACGTATCTGCCTGCCCCACTTCGAGAGAGCACGGACCCATGGCCGACCTGCCCCCGACGCCCGCCCCCGGCCCCGCCGAGCCCGACGCCGCCAAGCGGCAGAAGGCCCATGTCGAGAAGCTGCTGGCGCGACCCGCGGCCCAGAGCAGCGGCTCGGTGACCCTGGGCGGCCGGCGCCTGGACTACGCGGTGCACGCCGCCTTCGTGCCGGTGGCGGCCGAGGGCTTCGACGGCGAGCGCGCCGAGCCCGAGGCCGCCGTGCTGGCGACGGCCTACCTGCTGAAGGACGTGGACGCCGCGACGCGGCCGGTGTGCTTCGCCTTCAACGGCGGGCCCGGCTCGGCCTCGGTGTGGCTGCACCTGGGCGCGCTCGGCCCCAAGCGCGTGGTCGTGCCCGACGACGGCAGCATGCCGCTGCCGCCCTATGCCGTGCAGGACAATCCGCACAGCTGGCTGGCGCACTTCGACCTCGTCTTCATCGACCCGCCGCACACCGGCTGGTCGGCCACCGCCAGCGAGGCCGCGCGCAAGAAGATGCTGTCGGTGGACGGCGACATCGACGCCCTGGCCGAGGTGATGCGCCTGTGGCTGACGCGGCACAAGCGCTGGGGCTCGGCGGTGTACCTGGCCGGCGAGAGCTACGGCACCACGCGCGGCGCGGGCCTGGCCGACAAGCTGCAGGGCCTGGGCGTGGCGCTGCGCGGGCTGATCCTGGTGTCGTGCGCGATGGACCTGCAGAGCATCGTCTTCGGCCCCGCCAACGACCTGCCCTACGCGCTGTTCCTGCCCGCCTACGCCAACGTGGCGCAGTACCACGGCCTGCTGCAGGGCCCGGCCGCGGCCTCGCCCGAGGCCGCCCGCGCCGCGGCCGAGGCCTTCGTCGACGAGGACTACGTGCGCGCGCTGCAGGCCGGCGCCCGGCTGGGCGAGAAGGCGCGCAGCCGCATCGCGCGGCGCATGGCCGAGCTCACCGGCCTGCCGCGGGCGCTGGTGGAGGAGAAGAACCTTCGCATCAGCGACCAGACCTTCTTCTTCGAGGCCCTGCGCCACCGCGGCCTCATCGTCGGCCGGCTCGAGGCGCGCGCCACCGGCCCGATGGCCGCCAGCCGCACCCGCGACTGGGAGTTCGACCCCGGCATCGAGGCCATCGCCGCGCCGTACACGATGGCGGCCATGGCCTACTACGGCGAGCAGCTCGGCCTGGACTTCGAGGCCCGCTACCAGGTGCTGTCGATGGAGGTCAACAGCAGCTGGAACTGGCAGCGCGGCAGCCCGCCCCGGATGGGCTACGCCTCGACCAGCCCCGACCTGGCGCGCGCCCTGCGCCGCAACCCGCACCTGAAGGTGCTGGCCGCCAGCGGCCGCTACGACCTGGGCACGCCCTACAGCGCCAGCGACTGGTCGCTGGCCCAGCTCGACGCCCCGCCCGAGGTGCTGGCGCGCGTGCAGCACCGCTACTACGACGCCGGCCACATGATGTACACGCGCCAGGCCGACCTGCGGCAGCTCGAGGCCGATCTGGCGGCCTGGCTGGGCTGACGCCGGCTCGGCCGGCTGCCCTGCTGCCCTGCCGCCCTGCCGCCGCGCCGCCGCGCCGCAGCGCTTCAGCGCCGCCCCGCCGGTCGGGACGTCGGTCCGGCCCGATGTCCCGGTTCTGGGGCGGGCGCAGGGCGGAGGCGCCGCTGCACCCGGGCATGGGGCGCTCAGCCGCGCGCGCGCCGGTAGTGCAAGGCGACGGCGCCGTTGCGCAGCGCCTGCACCGAGACCCGTTCGAGCCTTCGCGTGCCGGGCAACCCGCCCTGGTAGAGGGTCGGGCCGTGGCCGGCGATCCTCGGGTGGACGAGGAAGCGGTACTCGTCGATCAGGTCCAGCCGATCGAGCGCGGCGGCGAGCTGGCCGCTGCCCAGGAGCACGCCGGCCGGGGTCGCGTCCTTGAGCCGCTGCACGCCGGTGCGCAGGTCGCCGCCGAGGTGATGGCTGTGGGCCCAGGCAAAGTCCTTGCGCGTCGACGACACGACGTACTTCGGCTTGCCCTCGAGCTTGACCGCCCATTCGCGCATCGCCGCCGGCGCCGCCTGCTCGCCGCGGGCGACCGCCGGCCAGTGGCTCTCCATCATCTCGTAGGTGACGCGGCCCCACAGCATCGCCCCGGCCGCGTCCATGAGGCCGGTGAAGAAAGCGTGCGTCTCGTCGTCGGCAACGCCCTCGCGATGGTCGATGCAGCCGTCGAGGGTGAGGTTGAGGCCGAAGGTCAGGCGGCCCATGGCGACAAGTCCATTTCGAGCCTCGCGGATCGCCGCAAAGCACTTCGGATCGGGCTTGAGGTCACTGCCGCGGCGGGCCGGCCAGGGCCTGCGCGGCGCGGTCTTCCGCATCGAGCACCTTGACCATGAAGACGTCGAAGTCCGTGGCCGCGTAGTCGCCGAACGGGCCGCACCCGACGAAGCCGTTGCGCAGGTACAGCGCCTGGGCCGGTTCGAAGGCCGGCCCGGTGCCGGTTTCGAGGTACAGGTGCGCATAGCCCCGCCGGCGCGCGGCCCGGACGATCTCGTCCAGCACCGCCTGGCCCACGCCGAGCCTCAGGCTGGCGGGTCGCGTGCGCATCGACTTGATCTCGCCGGCGGTGGCGCTCAGGCGCTTCAACGCGCCGCAGCCGCAAAGCCGGCCGTCGAGCCAGGCCGTCCAGAAGCTGATGTCCGCGGCCTTCAGGCCGTCGACGGCCAGGGCGTGGACATGCCCGGCGGGGGAATGGCCGTGCATCCCCGCCAGATGCTCGGCGACGAGCTCGTGGACCTGCGGCGCCGCGAGGACGTCCAGGCGGACTTCGAGGGCCATCGTGGGTCCTCGGGTGACTTGCGGTCGATCTTCGCCGTCTTCGGCGCGCTCAGCCGGCCCCG
Organism: Burkholderiales bacterium; assembly: GCA_028871575.1. Classification (GTDB taxonomy): domain Bacteria; phylum Pseudomonadota; class Gammaproteobacteria; order Burkholderiales; family Burkholderiaceae_C; genus Rubrivivax. Next base: position 40,585 of record JAGWMW010000002.1, read on the forward strand.
GGGCCCAGCGGGCGGGCGACCGATTCGCGCACCCACGCCGCATACGCCGGCGAGGCCGCCGCCACGGGCAGCGCGTAGATCGCCGGCAGCTCGTAGGGATGCAGCCCCAGCAGCAGCCGCTGCAGGGCAGGGTAGTGCGCGGCGGTGGTCTTGAAGACCAGGCGGATCTCGGCGTCGCGATGCAGCGTGCCGCTCCAGACGTAGGTGCTGCGGATGGCTTCGGCCTGCACGCAGGCCGCGAGCCCCTGGTCGACAGCGGCGTCGGCCAGGCGTTGGGCCTGGATTTCGTCGGCGACCGTGGTGCAGACCGCGAGCAGTTCCATGGGTATCTGGGGCTTGGGTGGCGGGGGGAGGGCCGGCTGCAGCGCGCGGCGGCTACAGCAGCCGCTGCAGCTCGGGCCAGCGCGCCTGCAGCGCCCGGCGCAGCGGGGCGTCGTCGCGGCCGAAGGCGAAGTCGTCGAACTCGAACCCCGGGCCGACCGTTGCACCGGCCCAGGCGTACTCGCCCAGCGGCTCGGCCGCCTGCCACCAGCCGGCGGGCACGACCTGGCGCGGCGCGGCGCCGGGCCCGCCGGCCGGGCCGAGCTCGAGCGCGTTGACGGCGTCCAGCGCCGGGCTCGCCAGCCACAGCCGCAGCGGCCCGCCTTCGAGCAGGTGCCAGACCTCGTCCGAGGCCACGCGATGCCAGGCCGAGTGCTGCCCGGCGGCCAGCAGGAAATCGATGCTGGTGAGCGCGGCCCGCGGCGGGCGGCCGTCCTGCGGCTGCACCGCCCGGGGCGATCGGAACAACTCGGCGTACCAGCCGCCTTCGGGGTGCGGCGCGAGGCCGAGCAGGCGCACCAGCTCGGCAGCGCGGCCGGTGGGTTCGATGGGGCCGGGGTGGCCAACGGGGCCAACGGGGCCAGCGGGGCCAACGGAGCCGGTGGCGCCAGCGATGTCGGCAGGATCGGCAGGCGCGGCAGGGACGGTGGGCGTACGGGCGGCGGGGATCATCGAGGGGGCTCAGTCACGCACATCGGCCACGGGCTGGCTGCCAAAGTCGGCCCGCTCCAGCAGCCGCAGCACCTTGGCCGCCGCCCCGGCCGGCGTGTCGAGCAGGCCATCGGACTGCAGCGCGACGAAGCGCTCGCGCTCGGGAAACAGCGCCGGGTCGGCGCCGCGCAGCTGCTGCTGCATGTCGGTGTCGATCACGCCCGGCGCCAGCGAGACGATGCGCGCGCCGCCGGGCCGCGCGGCCTCCTCGAGCGCCACCGCCCGCGCCAGGTGGTCCAGCCCGGCCTTGGCGGCGCAATAGGGCGCCTGGCCGGCCATGGCGCGACGGCCCAGCCCGGAAGAGATCAGCAGCACCCGGCGCGGCAGCGGCCAGCCGGCCGTGGCGCGCAGGAAGGCCGCCGTCAGCAGCAGCGGCGCCTCCAGCCCCACGCGCAAGGCCTGCGCAAGCTCCCCGCCTTGCTGCGCCGACAACGGCGCGGGCGTGGTCACCACCGCGGCGTTGTTGATCAGCGTGGCCGAGGCCAGGGCCTGCGAGTCCTGTGCCGCCAGCCAGGCCGCCAGCCGTTCGGCCACCGGCGCCGGCTCGGCCAGGTCGACCGCCCAGTGGACGAGCCGTCCGTCGGGCTGGGGCGGCAGTGCCGGGACGCGGCGAGAAATCGCCAGCACCCGGTGCCCGCGCGAGAGCAGCGCCTGCGCCAGCGCCAGGCCCAGGCCGCGCGAGGCGCCGGTGAGGATCGTCAAGGGGGTGCTCATGCTGCGCAATGTAGCGGCAGCGCCCCGGGCCGCTGCCGTCGTCGCGGGCCGCGCGGGCCTGCGCCCTTGTGTCCTGGTCGTTGTCCCCGCCCCTGACCCTGTCCTGGGCCCCGCCCTTGTTCCCGCCCTTGTCCCTCAAGCGCATGGGGACTCTGCCGATAAGCCTGTGCAACCCGCCCGCACGTGAGGCCCCGCCCCACGTCCACTCCAGAGACCAGAAGGCAGAAGGCTTCCGATGTCCAGCAGCACCCCCACCGTCTCCCTCCAGGCCAGCGGCATCCGCCTGCCGACCGCCACCACCGGCCCGGGCCCGCAGGCGCGGCGGCCGGGCGACTTCTTCCGCTACCACGGCTGGCTCTCTCCGGGCGTGCGCGCCTTCCGCGCGCTTCGCTTTCCGGCCAAGGCCGGGCTGGTGGCGCTGGCCTTCCTGGTGCCGCTGGTGGTGATGCTGGCTTTCCTGTGGCGGTCGGCGGCCGGGCAGGCCGACACCACGCGGGCCGAGATCGACGGCATGGCCTATACCAAGCCGCTGGTCGAGTACCTCGAGCTGGCGCAGACGCGCCGGGGCATGATCGTGAACGGCACCCCGGGCGTGGACGCGCTGCAGACGCGCATCGCGGCCATGCTGGAGCAGCTGCGCGCCCAGCAGCAGGCGCATGGCCAGGCCTTCGGCGTGGACAAGGGGTATGAAGCGCTGATGCAGGCCGAGCAGGGCCTGAAGGACCTGCCGGCCGCGGCCACGCCCGACCAGGTGTTCGAGCGGCATACCCAGCTGATCGCCACCGGCATGGCGCTGGTCCGTGCGGTGTCCAACGGCTCCGGGCTCGCGCTCGACCCCGACCTGGACACCTACCACATGATGAACATCGGCGTGCTCAGGGTGCCGCGCCTGATGGAGAGCCTGGCGCAGGTCCGCGGCATGGGCACGCTGATCCTGAAGAGCGGCGAGGCCTCTGCCGCGCGCCACGACGTGATCGTGCAGCGCATGGCCATCAGCACCCATGTGTTGCGCGAAGTGGCCGAGTCGTACCAGGAAGGCATCGAGCCCTACCCGGAGGCCGCCCAGGCGATCGACCTGAAGGCCGCCACCGATGCCTACGCCGCGTTCATCGCTGACGTCAGGACGCAGCTGCTGGGCATGGCGCCCTCGGGCGATGCGGCCCCCTTCTTCGCCGCCGGCAGCACGGCGCTGGACAAGATCGGCCACTTCAACGACCTGGTGCTGGACCGGTTGCACGCCCGGCTGATGGAGCGCATCGCCGGCCTGCATCGCGTGTTGGCGATGCAGCTCGGCCTGGCGCTGGCCTGCGTCGCGCTGGCCGGCTACCTGCTGCTGGCCTTCTACCGCGTGATGCAGGGCGGGCTCGAGGAAGTGGCCTCACACCTGGGAGCGGTTTCGCAGGGCGACCTCACGACCTCGCCCCGGCCCTGGGGCCGCGACGAGGCCGCGCAGCTGATGGGCGAGCTCGGCCTGATGCAGCGCTCGCTGCGCAGCACCGTGGGCAGCGTGCTGCGCGTCAGCGACGACATCGTGCACACCAGCCGCGAGATCGCCAGCGGCGCGATGGACCTGTCGGCGCGCACCGAGCAGGCGGCGGCCAACCTGCAGGAGTCGGCCGCCTCGATGGAGCAGATCGCCTCCACCGTCAAGAACACCGCCGACCACACCGAAGAGGCCTCGCGCGTGGCGCGGCGCAACGCCGAGGTGGCCGGCGTCGGCGGCCAGGTCATGCGCGACGTGGTCAGCACGATGGACGGCATCCGCCAGTCCTCGGCCCGCATCGGCGAGATCATCGGCACCATCGACGCGATCGCCTTCCAGACCAACATCCTGGCCCTGAATGCGGCGGTCGAGGCGGCGCGGGCCGGCGAGGCGGGCCGCGGCTTCGCCGTCGTGGCCAGCGAGGTGCGGGTGCTGGCCCAGCGCAGCGCCGACGCCGCGCGCGAGATCAAGTCGCTGATCGGCAGCAGCGTGCAGCAGGTCGAGGCCGGCACCCAGATCGTGCGCAAGGCGGGGGCCACGATCGAGGAGATCGTCACCTCCTCGCGCCGCGTCGACGAACTGCTGGGCGAGATCAGCACCAGCGCGCGCGAGCAGAGCCTGGGCGTGGCGCAGATCGGCCAGGCCGTGAGCGAGCTCGACCGCATGACGCAGCAGAACGCCGCCCTGGTGGAGCAGACCGCCGCCGCCGCCGCCGCGATGACCGATCAGGCCGGCGTGCTGGCCGCCGAGGTGGGCCGCTTCCGCCTGCCCGCGGCCGAAGACCACCTGCCGGTGCTGGACGCGGTGGTGCAGGTGGCCGACTTCGACTTCGATCAGGCCATCGAGGCGCACCGCCAGTGGAAGGTCAAGCTGCGCAAGGCGATCGCCGAGCACGGCCGGCTCGACGCCGAGACGCTGGCCCGCGACGACCAATGCCCGCTCGGGCGCTGGATCCACGGCCCGGGCGGCGTGCGCTGGGGCACGCGGCCGCAGTTCGTGGCGCTGACCGACCGCCATGCAGCCTTCCACCGCGCCGCCGGCGACGCCGCCCGCAAGATCAACGCCGGGCAGTACGCCGATGCCGAGCAGCTGATCGGTGCGGGCTCGCCCTTCGCTGCGGCATCGACCGAGGTCACGACCCTGCTCACCCGGGCCAAGCGCGGCCTCTGAAGCGCGCCGCTGCGCCGGCGCCGGCTAGAACGGCACGGCGCTGTCGAAGACCAGCGCCCGGCCGTCCCGCGGATGCGCCAGCGCCAGGCGCGTGGCGTGCAGCAGCAGGCGTGCCGCGCGCAGGGGCGGCGGCGCGTAGAGCGCGTCGCCGCGCACCGGGTGGCCGATCGACTGCAGGTGCACGCGCAGCTGGTGCGTGCGGCCGGTGACGGGTTCGAGCGCGACCCGGGTGCTGTCGGCCTCGCGGGCCAGCACCCGCCAGCGCGTCAGCGCCGGCTTGCCGTTCACCGGGTCCACCTGCTGGCGCGGACGGCGCGGCCAGTCGGCCGCCAGCGGCGCCGCGATCTCGCCGGCGTCGCCGGCCAACGGCCCCTCGACCACGGCCACGTAGGCCTTGGCCACGCGGCGCTCGGCAAACGCCGCGCCGAGCCGGCGGTGCATCTCGGCCCCGCGCGCGTACAGCATCAGGCCCGAGGTGGCCATGTCCAGTCGGTGCACGGCCAGCGCATCGGGGTAGGCCGCCTGCACCTGCGCCGTCAGGTGGGCCGCGCCCGCCTCGCCGCGGCCCGGCACGGCCAGCAGGCCGGCCGGCTTGACCACCACCAGCAGGTCGGCGTCGGCATACCGCAGCTCCAGACCGGCGCCCGGCATCGCGGCCTGCCTGCGCGCCGGCCTCAGGCGCGCGCCGCAGCGCCGCCGGGGCGCAGCAGCGCGTCGCGCCGGGCCAGGGCCGGAAACAGCCGCAGCCACAGCCCCGCCACCGCCAGCGTGGCCAGGCCGCCGAGCACGACCGAGCCCACCGGGCCCATCGCGGCGGCCGTGGCGCCGGACTCGAACTCGCCGAGCTGGTTCGACGCGCCGATGAAGACCGCGTTGACGGCGCTGACGCGGCCGCGCATCGCGTCGGGCGTCTCCAGCTGCACCAGGGTCTGGCGGATGACGACGCTCACCATGTCGGCGGCCCCGGTGACGGCCAGCGCCAGCAGCGAGGGCACGAAGCTGCGGGACAGCCCGAAGGCCAGCGTGGCCGCGCCGTACACCGCGATCGCCCCCAGCAGCAGCGGCCCGGTGCGCCGGCGCACCGGCCAGCGCGCCAGCAGCAGCGACATCGACAGCGCCCCCACCGCCGGCGCGCTGCGCAGCAGCCCCAGGCCCCAGGGGCCGGTGTGGAGGATGTCGCGCGCGTAGATCGGCAGCAGCGCCGTGGCGCCGCCGAAGAGCACCGCGAACAGGTCGAGCGAGATCGCCCCCAGTACCACCTTGTGGGCGGCCACGAAGCGCACGCCGGCCAGCAGCGTGTCCAGCGTCACCGGCGCGGCCGGCGGCGGGGCGTGCCCGTAGCGCAGGCCGGCCACCAGCGTGCAGCCCAGCAGGAACAGCGTGGCGCAACTGCCGTAGGTGAGCGCGGCGCCGCCGGCGTAGATGAGCCCGCCCAGCGCCGGGCCGGCGATGATCGCGCCCTGCATGCCGGCCGAGCTGAAGGCCAGCGCCCGCGGCAGCAGCGGCGCCGGCACCAGCAGCGGCGTCAGCGCCTGTTGCGCCGGCATCTGGAAGGCCCGCACGGCCCCCAGCAGCAGGGCCGCCGCCAGCAGGCCGCCGCGGCTGGCCGCATGGCTGCCGCTGGCCAGGGCCAGCGCCAGGGCGACGGCCACCTGCACCGCCAGGCACAGCGCCACGATGCGGCCGCGGTGGTGGCGGTCGACCACGTGGCCGGCCACCAGCACCAGGGCCAACGCCGGGCCGAACTGGGCCAGCCCGACCAGGCCCAGGTCCCAGGCCGAATGGGTCAGGTCGTACATCTGCCAGCCCACGGCCACCATCAGCATCTGGCTGCCCGCGGTGGCGGCCAGCCGCGCCAGCCACAGGCGCATGAAGCCGCGGTGGGCACGCAGCGCGGCGCGGTCTTCCCGGTGGCTCAAGGCGGGGCCTCCGTGCGGCCGCGGCAGCCGCCTTCGTTCACGGCGCGCACGGCCTGGCCCTGGAGTTTCCCTGCTAACCTGACCGCACCCATGGCCCCGCCCGCCGGCCCCAGCGACCAGCCCAATGCCCTGCCCGCCGGCACCCGGCTGGGCGAGTACGAGGTGCGGGGCGTGATCGGCATCGGCGGCTTCGGCATTGTCTACCGCGCCTTCGACCACGCGCTCGAGCGCGAAGTGGCGATCAAGGAGTACATGCCCGCGTCCCTGGCCGGCCGCACGCAGGCGCTGCAGGTGTCGCTGCGCTCGCAGGCCGATGCCGAGACCTTCGCGCTGGGCCTGAAGTCCTTCGTGCAGGAGGCGCGGCTGCTGGCGCAGTTCGACCACCCGTCGCTGGTCAAGGTGCTGCGCTTCTGGGAGGCCAACGGCACCGCCTACATGGCGATGCCGGTGCTGCAGGGCCGCACCTTGAAGCAGCTGCGCCGGGCGATGGACGGCCCGCCCACCGAGGCCTGGCTGCGCGCGCTGCTGCAGGCGCTGCTGGGCGCCATCGAGCGGCTGCATGCGCAGGGCGTCTACCACCGCGACATCGCGCCCGACAACATCCTGGTCGAGCCCGACGGGCGGCCGGTGCTGCTGGACTTCGGCGCGGCGCGGCGCGTGATCGGCGACCAGACGCACACGCTGACCGCCATCCTCAAGCCGGCCTACGCGCCGATCGAGCAGTACGGCGAGGCCGGCTCGGTGCGCCAGGGGCCCTGGACCGACATCTACGCGCTCGGCGCGACGCTGCATTACCTGCTGCTGGGCCGGCCGCCGGCGCCGGCGACGGCGCGCGCGGTCCACGACGAGGCCTCGGCGCTGACGCGCCAGGCTTTGCCGGGCTGCAGCGAGAACTTCCTGCGCACCATCGACTGGATGCTGGCGCCGCGGCCCGACGACCGCCCGCAAAGCGTGGCCGCGCTGCGCGAGGTGCTCGACGGCCGGGTGGCGCCGCCGCTGCGGCGGGCTGAATCGGTGCCGAGCTCGCAGTGGGATCGCACCCTCGTGCTGCCGGGCCATGCGCCGCCGCGCGAACCGCCGCCCGAGGACGACGACGCGACCCTGGTGCGCCCGTCGGCGCAGGCCCAGACGGCGCCGCGGGCGCCGATGCCGGTGCCGATGCCGGCGCCGCCGGCGCGCTCCGAACCGCCGCCGCCGCGCCTCGTCCCGCCGCCGACGCAGACGGTGTACACGCCGCCAGCGCCGCCCGCCGGCGGCGGCGTCAGGTCCAAGGCCTTCCCGGTGCTGCTGGGGCTGGGCGCCGCGGTCGTCGCCGCCGCCGGCGTGATGCTGTGGCCGCGCGCCCCGGCGCCGGTGCAGTTCGCCCCCGCGCCCGCCGCTTCGGCCGTGGTCGCCGCGGCGCCGCCGGCGTCTGCATCGGTCGCGCC
>JAGWMW010000122.1 GCA_028871575.1 Burkholderiales bacterium
TGCCAAGCCATCAAGATCCCCTCGGGCCGGCGCCGGCGGCCAGCGCGCGAACCCACTCGGTGTCGGCCTCCTGCTCGAGCACGATGGCCCGGGCGCGGGTGAACACCACCGCAAAACTGTAGGCCCAGAAGCTGATCGTCAGCAGCAGCATGGACAAGAGCATGGTCGCGGCCATCTTCGGCGCCGCGGTCAGGCTGATGGAGGCGCCCTGGTGCAGCGTGTTCCACCAGCGCACCGAGAAATAGATGATCGGGATGTTGACCGCCCCCACCAGCGCCAGCAGCGCGCCGGCATTGGCGGCGCGGCGCGGGTCGTCGATGGCCTCGGTGAGCGCGATATAGCCCAGGTACAGCAGCAGCAGGATGAACTCGCTCGTGAGCCGGGCATCCCAGACCCACCAGGTGCCCCAGGTCGGCTTGCCCCAGAGCGCGCCGGTCCACAGCGCCAGGAAGGTGAACAGCGCGCCGGTGGGCGCCAGCGCCCGCGCGTACATCGAGGCCAGCCTCGCGTTCAGCATCCATCCCCAGGCGGCCCAGAAGGCCATCACCAGGTAGATCAGCATCGACATCCACGCCGCCGGCACGTGGATGAAGATGATGCGGTAGACCTCGCCCTGCTGGAAGTCGGTGGGCGCGATCGCGAAGCCCACCCACAGCCCGGCGGCCGCGAACACCAGCGCCGCCGTCCACATCCAGGGCAGCAGCCGCCCGGCCAGGCCGTAGAAGCGCGAGGGCGCGGCGTAGGTCGACCAGCGCAGCGCGGGCACCGAGGGGGTCGGCGAGGGCAGGGTGCTCACGGGGTGGGTGTGGCGTGGTGGGCCGGGGCGGCCTGGCGCCCGCTCAGTCCAGCGAGATGCGCAGCGCCGCCGCGGCGGCCGCCGGCGCCCCGAGCGCGGTGACGATGAACAGCGCGCCCAGCAGCGAGAAATGCGCCTTCGGCGACAGGCCGCCCTCGACTGCCGCGACCGCGCCAGTGCCGAAGATCAGGGTCGGGATCGTGAGCGGCAGCACGAGCAGGAACACCAGCGCCGCGCCGCTGCGCAGCCCCAGCGTGAGGGCGGCGCCCACGGCCCCCAGCAGGCTGAGCACCGGCGTGCCCAGCAGCAGGCCGGCGGTGAGGGTGGCGATGGCCGGGCCATGCAGGTCGAACAGCACCCCGAACAGCGGCGCCGCCAGCACCAGCGGCAGCCCGGTCGTGAGCCAGTGCGCCGCCACCTTGCCCAGCACCAGCAGCGTCAGCGGCTGCGGCGCCAGCAGCATCTGCTCGAGCGAGCCGTCGGCGTGGTCGCCGGCGAACATCTGCGTCACCGACAGCATGGCCGCCAGCAGCGCGCAGACCCAGACGATGCCCGGCGCGATCTGGCGCAGCATCTGCGGCTCCGGCCCCACGCCGAGCGGGAACAGGCCCGCGGCCACGATGAAGAAGCCCAGCGGCAGCAGCATCTCCACGCGCCGCCGCCGCGCCAGCAGCAGGTCGCGTCGGGCGGTGGCCAGCAATGCCGAACTCATCGAGCAGGCAACCGGGCATGGCAGACAGGGGCATCCATGAGCGCGGGCGATTGTAGGTGGCGCCCGCAGGCGCGACCCCGACGCAGATCAAGGCCGCGCGTCGAGCGCGAACTCGCGCAGCCCCGGCAGCGCCACCGCCTGGTGGCTGGTCAGCAGCACCGCGCCGCCGCGCGCCGCCTGCTCGGCGATCAGGGCCGACAGGATGGCGGTGGCGCCGGTGTCCAGCGCGTCGTAGGGCTCGTCCAGGATCCAGGCCCGCGGCGACTCGTCCAGTGCCAGCCGGGCCAGCGCGCCGCGCCGGCGCTGGCCCTGCGAGAGCGTGCGCACCGCGGCCGTGCGCTGGCCGGCCAGGCCCAGGCGCTGCAGGGCCCGGGCCGCGCGCGCCTGGGGGTCGGGCCATGCGGCCAGCCGCGCCAGGTAGGCCAGCGACTCGAGCAGCGTCAGGTCGTCCTTCAGGGCGTTGGCATGGCCGATGTAGAGCGTGCCGTCGCGCGCCGCACGGCCGGCCTCGGCCAGCGGGCGGCCGTCCCACAGCACCTGGCCGGCGGCGGGCGCCGACAGCCCGGCCAGGATGCGCATCAGGCTCGTCTTGCCGCTGCCGTTGGTGCCGCGCAGCCAGGTGATCGAGCCTGGCTCGAGCGCCAGGCTGAGGTTTTCGAACAGGCGGCGACGGCCGCGCCGGCAGGCGAGCGCGCGGCCTTCGAGCAGGCCGCAGCGCGCGGCGGCGGGGCGGGCGGCGGCAGGGGCGGCGGCAGCGGCGCTCAAGGCAGACAGGGCGCTATCGGGCGAACGCTATCGGGGCGAATGTAGGGACGCCGTCGGGGCGCCTTCGGGACGTGGTCGGCTGGATCCGGGCGGCAGCCTGCGCGCACTGTAGCCGAGCCCCCGCCGACGCCGCCGGCCGGCCGGCGGCGGGCAGCCCAGGGCGGCGATGCGATGATCCGTCCGCCATCGGCCCGTGATCGGCCCGTGATCGGCCCGCCAGTGGGCCGTCCGCGGACGCCCGCCGCCCCACCCCAGCCCCATGCCCCGACCCATCCGCCCGCCGCACCGCCTCAGCCCGGCGCCCCTGAAGCCGGGGCGGTGGGCGGCGCGGCTGGGCGTCGGGTTCGCGGCGGCCTGGCTGGCCGTGGCCTGCAGCACCGTGAGCGGCCCGCACATCGACGCGGCGGCCGTGCAGGCCTATGCCGCAGGGGGCTACGCGGCGGCGCGGCACGCGGTGACGGTGCAGCGCTACGAATGGCGGCTGGGCGATGCGCCGGTGACGGTGGTGCTGGCACGGCCGCGCGAGGCCACTGCGGCGCCGCTGGTGATCTACCTGCCCGCGCTGGGCGAGGACGCCGAGGCCGGCGCCGCCTGGCGGCTGGCCTGGGCCGGCGCGGGCTACGCGGTGCTGTCGGTGCAGCCGCTGGCCGGCGATGCCCAGGCCTGGCGCTCGGCGCTGGCGCGCGAAGGCGACTTCAAGGCCCTGGGCCTGCAGCGCTACGCCGCCGCGGTGCTGCGCCGGCGCGTGCAGCGCCTGGCGGCGGTGCTCGACGAAGCGCGGCGCCGCGCCATCGCCGGCGAGCCCGGCTGGCAGGGCATCGACTGGGACCGTCGCGCCCTGGCCGGCCGCGACCTGGGCGCCTACACGGCGCTGGCGCTGGACGGCGAGAAGGTCGATGCCGGCGCCGGCCTGGCGTTGCTCGTGCCGATGGGGCCGGTGCGCGCCGTCGTCGCCATCAGCCCCTACGCCCAGGCGCGCCCGGCGCCGGGCGCCGACCCCTACGCCGCCGTCTACGGCCCCGTGCTCAGCATCACCAGCGACAACGACGGCGACCCGCTGGGCCTGGTGGCCGACCCGGCGCAGCGGCGCTGGCCCTACGAGGGCATGCCGGGGCCCGACAAGGCGCTGCTGCTGCTGCGCGGGCTCTCGCACGAGCGCCTGAGCGGTGCTCCCGGCGCCGCCCTGGCCGAAGGCGACGACGTGCTGGCCGGCCCCGAGTCGCCCGGCGAACCCGCCCGGCCGCGGGCCGGCCGCGGGCGCGGGCACGGCGCCCCCGGCGGCGGCACGGCGGCGGGCCCAGCCCCGCGAGTGTCGGGCAGCGTCGACGACGGCGCCGTGCTCTCGCCCACCGAGCGCGAGCGGCGCCTGACCGCGGCACAGCAGATCAGCACTGCCTTCCTCGATGCCTATGTCCGCGACGACCCGCTCGCGCGTGCCTGGCTGGCCGATGCGGCAGCGCGCTGGCTGGGCGGCGCCGGCACGCTGCAGACCAAATAGCCTCGGCCGCGATGCCCGATGACCTGCTGCCCCGGCCCGGCCGCCGTGCGCGTCCCGCACGACCCGCGCACCCCGCGCAACCCGCGCAGTCCGCGCAGTCCGCGCACCCCGCGCGCAGCCCCCGCCGCGCCGCCTGGCTGCTGCTCGGGGCCGCGCTGCTGGCGCCCGCCGTGCCCGCCGCGACCGCGGCCCTGCCGGCGCGCAACCTGACGGTGCAGTGGCGCGTGGTCGATGCCCGGGCGCTGCCCGGCGACCCGACCCCGTTCGGCGGCCGCAGCGTTTCGACCCAGGACCTGGCGCCGCCCGAGACGCTGACGCTGACAGTGCTCAACGGCCGCTGGGCCCGGCTGCGGGTGGCGCGCTCGATCCCGGTGCAATGGGTGCGCGCGGCGGCGCAGGACGGGCCCGCGGCGGGCGGCAACGGCAGCCCGGGCGGCGCCGCGGTGGTCAACGAGATCACCTGGATCGACGCCGGCCAGGGCCTGGCCGTGCGCGTGCGCTGGCCCGGGCGCGGCGCGGCCGAGGTCGACCTCGACGCCCAGGCTGCGAAGCCGCAGCCGGCCGCGCAGGCCCCGCTGCCGGCCACGCGGCGCGAGCAGGCGGCCACGACCCTGGCCGTGCCCATCGGCGCCTGGGTGACGGTGGCCACCGTGGGCGCATCGCCGGCGCGGGCCGAGCCGCCGGCCGGCGGCCGCCACTGGGGCACCGAGGCGGCCGGGGCCGGGCCGCGGCTGATGCAGCTGCGGCTGTCCTTGCCCTAAGCTGCGGCCTGTCCTGCCGGAGATTGCCGCGATGAATGCTGCTGCCGCCCCCGCCGATGCCCGCGCGCCGCGCGACGGCCTGTCCCACGTGGTGGGCGCCACCGAGCCGCCGCTGTCGAACCTCACCATCCCGGCCTGGCTGGACGCCACGGCCGAGCGCCACGGCGCACGCACCGCCTGCGTCTTTCGCGAGCAGGGCCTGCGCTGGAGCTGGCGCGAGCTGCGCGACGAGGCCGACCGCCTGGCCGCGGCGCTGCTGGCCCTGGGCTTCGCCAAGGGCGAGCGCCTGGGCATCTGGTCGCCCAATCGCAGCGAGTGGGTGCTGGCGCAGTACGCCAGCGCGCGCATCGGCCTGGTGCTGGTCAACGTCAACCCGGCCTACCGCCTGGCCGAGCTCGAGTACGCGCTGAACAAGGTGGGCTGCAAGGGCCTGATCACGGCGCCGGCCTTCAAGACCAGCCAGTACCTGCAGATGCTGCAGACCCTGGCGCCCGAGCTCGCGCACTGCGAACCGGGCCGGCTGCAGGCGGCCAAGCTGCCGCACCTGCGCACGGTGATCCGGATGGGCGACGAACGCACCCCCGGCATGCTCAACCTGTCCGAGGTGCTGCGCCTGGCCGATGCCGCCGGCGTGGCCCAGGCGCGCCGCATCGGGGCCGGCCTGTCCTGCCTCGACGCCATCAACGTGCAGTTCACCAGCGGCACCACCGGCAACCCCAAGGGCGCCACGCTCACGCACCACAACATCGTCAACAACGCGCGCGACGTGGCACGCACGATGAACCTGAACCCCGGCGACAGCCTGTGCGTGCCGGTGCCGCTGTACCACTGCTTCGGCATGGTGATGAGCTCGCTGGCCTGCACCGTCACTGGCGCGACGATGGTGTTCCCGGGCGAGGGCTTCGACCCCGTGGCCACGCTGCGCGCCGTGCACGACGAGCGCTGCACCCACCTGCACGGCGTGCCCACGATGTTCATCGCCGAGCTCGACGCGCCGGGCTTCGCCGACTTCGACCTGGGCAGCCTGCGCGGCGGCATCATGGCCGGTGCGCCCTGCCCGATCGAGGTCATGAAGCGCGTCAACGGCGCGATGCACATGACCGAGGTGACCATCGCCTACGGCATGACCGAGACCTCGCCGGTGTCGTTCCAGAGCGGCGTCGACGACCCGCTGGACAAGCGCGTGGCCACCGTCGGCCGCGTCATGCCGCACCTGGAGGTGAAGGTGGTGGACGCCCAGGGCCGCACCGTGCCCGTGGGCCAGGCCGGCGAGCTCTGCACCCGGGGCTACAGCGTGATGCAGGGCTACTGGGGCGAGGCCCAGCGCACGGCCGAGGCGGTGCAGGACGGCTGGATGCACACCGGCGACCTGGCCACGATCGACGCGCAGGGCTACTGCAACATCGTCGGCCGGGTGAAGGACATGCTGATCCGCGGCGGCGAGAACGTGTACCCACGCGAGGTCGAGGAGTTCCTCTTCCGCCACCCCAAGGTCGCGCAGGTGCAGGTCTTCGGCGTGCCCGACCCCAAGTACGGCGAGGAGGTCTGCGCCTGGATCGTGCTCAAGCCCGGGCAGCAGGCCGGCGAGGACGAGATCCGCGACTTCTGCCGCGACCAGATCGCGCACTACAAGGTGCCGCGCTACGTGCGCTTCGTGAGCGAGCTGCCGATGACCGTCACCGGCAAAGCGCAGAAGTTCGTGATGCGCGCGCAGATGATCGAGCTGCTGGGCCTGCGCGAGGCGCGCACCGCCTGATGCCTCCGCCTTCCGACCCGCCCCCACCCGGAGCCCCACCCATGACCGCCCGCCCCGCCACCGACCTGGCCCTCACCCAGCGCGTCGACGCCGCGGCGCGGGCCCTGGAGCCGCAGGTCGTCGCCTGGCGGCGCGACCTGCACGAGCACCCCGAGCTCGGCAACCGCGAGTTCCGCACCGCCGCCCTCGTGGCCGCCCACCTGCGCGGCCTGGGGCTGGACGAGGTGCGCACCGGCGTCGCGCACACCGGCGTCGTGGGCCTGCTGCGCGGCGGCCTGCCCGGGCCGGTGGTGGCGCTGCGCGCCGACATGGACGCGCTGCCGGTGCAGGAGGCGGTGGACCTGCCGTTCGCCTCCAAGGCCACCGCGCCGTGGAACGGCGAGACGGTGGGCGTGATGCACGCCTGCGGCCACGACTGCCACACCGCCATCCTGATGGGCGTGGCCAGCCTGCTGGCGGGCCTGCGCGCCGAGCTGCGCGGCAGCGTCAAGTTCATCTTCCAGCCGGCCGAGGAGATGCCGCCCGAGGGCGAGGAGGGCGGCGCCAAGCTGATGATCGAGCAGGGCGCGCTGGACAACCCGGTGCCGCAGGCCATCTTCGGCCTGCACGTGACCTCGCGCCAGAACGTGGGCCGGGTCGGCTACCGGCCCGGGCCCACGATGGCCAGCTCCGACAAGCTCAAGATCACCGTGCACGGGCGCCAGACCCACGGCGCGGCGCCCTGGCTGGGCGTGGACCCCATCGTCACGGCGGCGCAGGTGGTGCTGGGGCTGCAGACCGTGGTCAGCCGCGGCCTGGACATCACGCGCGAGCCGGCGGTGGTCACTCTCGGCGCGATCAAGGGCGGCCTGCGCGAGAACATCATCCCCGACTCGGTGGAGATGCGCGGCACGATCCGCGCCTTCGACGAGGCCATGCGCGACGACATCCACGAGCGCGTGACCACGCTGGCCGAATCGATCAGCCGCGGCTCGCGCGCCGGCTGCACCGTCTGCATCACCAAGAACTACCCCGTCACCGTCAACGACCCCGCGCTCACCGAGGCCATGCTGCCGACGCTGGCGCGGGTGGCCGGCGAGGGCCTGGAGCTGGTGCCCAAGGTCACCGGCTCGGAGGACTTCTCCTACTTCCAGCGCCTGATCCCGGGCCTGTTCTTCTTCGTCGGCGTCACGCCGCCCGGAACCGATCCGGCGCGGGCGCCCTCGAACCACTCGCCCCACTTCTACGCCGACGAGCGCGGCCTGCTGATCGGCCTGCGCGCGCTCGCGCACCTGGCCGTCGACTACCTCGCCGCCGGCGGCCACCGTTGACCCCCACTTCCACGACCAGGACCCCGCCATGAAGCTCCAGAACAAAGTCTGCCTCGTCACCGGCGCCGCCAGCGGCATCGGCAAGGAGATCGCCCTCACCTACGCGCGCGAAGGCGGCAAGGTCGTGATCGCCGACCTCAACCTCGCGGCCTCGCAGGCCGTGGCCGACGGCATCAACGCCGGCGGCGGCAGCGCGATGGCGGTGGCCATGGACGTGACCAGCGAGGATCAGGTGAACACGGCCGTGGCCGCCGTGGCCCGGGCCTGGGGCGGCGTCGACGTGCTGGTCAGCAACGCCGGCATCCAGATCGTCCACCCGATCGAGAGCTACCCCTTCGCCGACTGGAAGAAGATGCTGGCCATTCACCTCGACGGCGCCTTCCTCACCACCAAGGCCTGCATCCCGCACATGTACGCCTCGGGCCGCGGCGGCAGCATCATCTACATGGGCTCGGTGCACTCCAAGGAAGCCTCGGTGCTGAAGAGCGCCTACGTGACGGCCAAGCACGGCCTCATCGGCCTGTGCAAGACGGTGGCCAAGGAAGGCGGCGTCCACAACGTGCGCGCCAACGTCATCTGCCCGGGCTTCGTGCGCACGCCGCTGGTGGACAAGCAGATCCCCGAGCAGGCGCAGGCGCTGGGCATCAGCGAGGCCGACGTGATCAAGAAGGTGATGCTCAAGGAGACCGTGGACGGCGAGTTCACCACCGTGCAGGACGTGGCCGAGGTGGCCCTGCTGTTCGCGGGCTTCGAGTCGAACGCGCTGACCGGGCAGTCGGTGGTGGTCAGCCACGGCTGGTTCATGCAGTGAGCCCCGGGGGCGGGTCATCAAGAGTCACGCGATGAAACAATCCGGGCCCGCCTATCGGCGCCGGCGGCCTATAGTCCCCCGCATAATCCCTAGTGGCTTTCTTCGGCCATTCCTAAACGACCGCGGGCAGCCGCCCGTCTCCATGGAGATCCCACAGTGACCACCGCCAAGACCTATGCCGTGTTGACCGCGCTTGCCGCCACGCTCGCGGCCTGCAGCTCGACGCCGACCGTGACCCCCACCGCGGCCCCGGCCCCGGCGCCCGCGCCCGCGCCGGCCCCCGCGCCGGCCCCGGCCCCGGCCCCGATGAACCAGGGCATGATGGAGTCCAAGCCGCTGCCGGCCTACCTCGATCCCAAGAGCGACATCTACACCCAGCGCAGCGTCTACTTCGATTTCGACAAGTTCGCGATCAAGAAGGAATACGAGAACGTGATTTCGCTGCAGGGCAAGTACCTGGCGGCGCATCCGGAGCTCTCGGTCAAGGTCGAAGGCAACACCGACGAGCGCGGCAGCGCCGAGTACAACCTGGCGCTGGGCCAGAAGCGTGCCGAGGCGGTGCTGAAGGCGCTCGAGATCTACGGCGCCAAGGGCACGCAGATGGAAGCCATCAGCTGGGGCAAGGAAAAGCCCAAGGCCCTCGGCCACGACGAAGCCGCCTGGGCGCAGAACCGCCGCGCCGACATCGTCTACCCGAGCAAGTGAGCGTGGCCCCGGCCGCCTCGCGGCCGGGCCTGCGCTAGCGCTGACCGAAGGAACCGCCGCCGCGGCGCCGCACTCCAACGGCCAGCCATGAGGGAATCGACCCCAGCGGCTTCGCCGCAGCGCAGGCGGCCACTCCGGCGAGTGCCGGCGGGCCTGCTGGCGCTGGCTTGCCTGCTGAGCGGCGCCGGACCGGCTCTGGCACAGGACCACGGCGAGCATCACGACGGCGACCGTGGCGGCGACTACCGCGACCACGACGGTCCGCGCGTGGGTTTCAGCTTCGGCTTCGGCTATGGCGGGGGCTTCGGTCCGGGCCCCTACCTCGATCCCTACCCGGGATGGGCGCCGGGGTGGTCACCAGGCTGGGGTGCCTACCCGGGCACGGTCTGGGTGCGGCCCTGGCGGCCGGCCTACCGGCGGGTCGTGCCGGCCCCCGTCGCCCCGGCCGTGCCGCCGCCGCCCGACATGGCCATTGCGCCACGCCAGGGCCAGAGCGCGGCCCAGACCGAGGCCGACCGCCAGGATTGCAACCGCTTCGCGGTCACGCAGCCGGCGGCGCTGGCCGATGCGCGGATCTTCCAGAACACGGTCGCGGCCTGCCTGCAAGCGCGCGGCTACGCCGTGCGCTGACCAATCCCCGCGGCTATGCCGTGCGCTGACCGATCCCCGCGGCTATGCCGTGCGCTGACCGATCCCCGCGGCTACGCCGTGCGCTGACCGATCCCCGCGGCTACGCCGTGCGCTGACCGATCCCCGCGGCTACGCCGTGCGCTGACCGATCCCCGCGGCTACGCCGT
>JAGWMW010000292.1 GCA_028871575.1 Burkholderiales bacterium
GAGGTCAAGCGCCTGCGGCCCGAGTTGCTGATCTGCGTCGACCACGAAGGCGGCCGCGTCCAGCGCTTCCGCACCGACGGCTACACCGCGCTGCCGGCGATGCGCGCGCTCGGCCGGCAGTGGATGCACGACCCCCTGGGCGCCACCGATGCGGCCACCGCCCTGGGCTTCGTGCTGGCGGCCGAGCTGCGCGCCTGCGGCGTCGACCTCAGCTTCACCCCCGTGCTCGACCTCGACCACGGCCCCAGCACCGTCATCGGCGAGCGCGCCTTCCACCGCGACCCGCGCGTGGTCACGCTGCTGGCCAAGAGCCTGATGCACGGGCTGCTGCGCGCCGGCATGGCCCATTGCGGCAAGCATTTCCCGGGGCACGGCCATGTCGCCGCCGACAGCCATCTGGCGCTGCCGGTGGACCGGCGCGGCCTGAAGGCGATCCTGGCCGACGACGCCCGGCCCTACGCGTGGCTGGGCAGCACGCTCACGGCCGTGATGCCGGCGCACGTGGCCTATCCCCGCGTCGACCGGCGCCCGGCCGGCTATTCCGAGCGCTGGCTCAAGGAGATCCTGCGCGGCCGCCTCGGCTTCACCGGCGCCGTCTTCAGCGACGACCTGGGCATGGCCGGTGCGCGCCAGCTCGATGGCCGCCCGCTGAGCTACACCGAGGCGGCGATCCTCGCGCTGGGCGCCGGCTGCGACCTGGTGCTGCTGTGCAACCAGTCGGCCGACGGCGGGGCCGCGGTGGACGAACTGCTGGACGGCCTGGCCCGGGCCGGCGCCGACGGCCGCTGGCAGCCCGACCCCGAAAGCGAGCCGCGGCGCCTGGCGCTGCTGCCGCAGACCCCGCCACTGCCCTGGGACGTGCTGATGCGCGACCCGGTGTACCGGGACGCGCTCGAGCGCCTGCCCTGAGCGGCCGCCGCGGCCCGGCCGCGGCGGCTCAGGGCTCAGCCGGCCGCGCCTGGCGCGCCCGGCGCCGCGCCCTCGAAGGGCAGCTTCATCTGCGACAGGTCCTTGCGCGTCTCCACCAGCACCAGCGGGCCTTCGTCGGCCAGCACCGGGCGGCGGATCTCGCGCGGCACGCGGATCGGCGCCGGCTCGGCGGCCATCGCCGTCTGCACGGCGTGGATCTTCCCGGCATCGGAGTTCACCCACTCCAGGCCCGCCGAGGCCGCCAGCGCCTGCAGCGCGTCGGTGGGCAGGGCATAGGGCTGAGGCGGCGGGGCGGCGGGCGGGGGTGCAGCGAGTGCCGGCTCGGCCGCGCGGGGCGCGACGGTGCGGGGCTCCGGGGGCGGCGGCGCAGCCGCCTCGATCAGGGCTGCGGGCGCTTCGGCAGGCTCGCCGGGCTCGGCGAACTCGGCTTCGTGAACCGCGGCCACCAGCGACGGCGCTTCGGCGGGCTCGGCGGGGCCGAAGGCGGAGGGCGCTGACCCGTCCGCCGGGGCCGTGCCGTCGGCCTGGCCTTCACGGTCGCGGCCGCGGCCACGCCGGCGGCCTCGGCCGCCACGCTCGCCGCGTTCGCCACGCTCTTCGCGCTCTTCGCGTCCGGCCTCGGGCGCACCGGGCGGCGCCTCGGCCAGCGTCCTGTCCTCGGGCGGGCTGGCGGGCAGGCCGGCGGCATCGGCGATCGCGCCCGCCGCTTCGGTGGCGCCGGCGCCACCGGCGGCAGCGGCATCGGGGCCTTGTTGCTCGGCGCCCGGCAGGCCGTCGTCACGACCTTCGCCGCGATCGCGCCCGCCGCGCCGGCGGCGCCGGCGTCCCTCGCGCTCGGCC
>JAGWMW010000123.1 GCA_028871575.1 Burkholderiales bacterium
CGCTGGCCAGCGCGCGCACCGCCAGCGCGCGGGCGGCGCCAGCGTCGGCGGCCAGGCCGCCCAGGCACAGCAGCTCGGCCGCCAGCGCCAGCGTCAGCTCGAGCAGCCGCGGCTCGCGCGCCGCGCCGGTGAGGCAGTCGATCGCCTCGCGCAGCTCCAGGCCGTTGCCGGCGCTCGTGCCCAGCACCTGGTTCATGTCGCTGAGCAGGGCCCGCGCCGGAAGGCCGGCGCCTCGCGCCACGCGCACCAGGCTGGCCGCCAGCTCGCGCGCGGCCGCCAGAGCGGGCGTGAAGGCGCCGCTGCCGAGCTTGACGTCGAGCACCAGCGCCTGCAGCCCGGCGGCCAGCTTCTTGGCCAGGATGCTGGCCGTGATCAGCGGCACGCTCTCCACCGTGGCCGTCACGTCGCGGATCGCGTAGAGCCGCCGGTCGGCCGGCGCCAGCTCGGCCGAGGCGCCGACGATGGCGCAGCCGGCCTCGCGCAGCGCCGCCAGCAGCTGCACGCGCGGCGGCGCCACGCGGTAGCCGGGCAGCGCCTCGAGCTTGTCCAGCGTGCCGCCGGTATGGCCCAGGCCGCGGCCGCTGAGCATCGGCACCACGCCGCCGCAGGCCGCCACCAGCGGCGCCAGCACGAGGCTGACCTTGTCGCCCACGCCGCCGGTGGAATGCTTGTCAAGCACCGGCCCGGCCAGGCCGGCATCGCCCCAGTGCAGGCGCTGCCCCGAGCCGGCCATCGCCAGCGTCAGCGCCACCGTCTCGGCCTCGTCCATGCCGCGCAGCACGATGGCCATCGCCAGTGCGGCGGCCTGCCCCTCGCTCCAGGCCGCCGGGCCGTCCAGCAGGCCCTGCACGAAGGCCGCGATCTGCGCCGGCGCGAGGCGCCCGCCGTCGCGCTTGGTGCGGATGACCTCGGGCGCGTCCAGGGGCGGTGCCGGCGGCACGGTCGGGCGCCGACCGGCGCTAGTTCAGCCGCGTGATGCGGGCCGCCGACCCCGGCCCCAGGCCGGGGTGGCGGCCGAGGTACTGCTCGAGCGCATCGACGTCGAGCATGCCGGTGACGCGGTCGCCGCCCTGGCGCAGCACGCTGAAGCTGTCGCCGCCGCTGGCCATGAAGCTGTTGACGGTGACGCGGTAGGTCGCGGCCGGATCGAGCGGCCGGCCGTCCAGCCGCACGCTGCCCGGCAGCACGCGCGCGCCGTGCGGGCGCGCCGCGTCCCAGGTGTAGCTGAAGCCGCGGCTGACCATCATCACGCGGCCTTCGCCGCCGCGCCACTGCTGCTCGAGCAGGCGCTCGATCTGGGCCCCGGTGAGGCTCATCGTGACGAGGTTGTTGTAGAAGGGCTGGGCCGTGAACACGTCCTCGTAGCGCACCAGGCCGTCGGCGGGCATCGGCAGCGCGGCGCGGATGCCGCCCTCGTTCATGAAGGCGATCTGGGCCCCGGCGCCGCGCGTGGCCTCGAGCTGCGCATCGGCGATGACCTGGCCCAGCGGGCTCTCGCCGGCGGCGTCGGGCGTACGCGACAGCGCCGCGCCCAGCCGGCCCACCACGCGCGTGGCCAGCGGGCCCTCGCGGTCGACGTAGGCCTGGATCAGCGCCGTCTCGCGCGGGTCGGGGGCGTACTCGGCCGCGCTGACGAGCCGGTTGTGCGCCCGGCTGGCGATCACGCGGCGGGTGCGCGGGTCGAGCGTGACGTCGATGTCGGTCACCAGCGTGCCGTACTTGTCGGCGCTGGTGACGAGCCGGCCGTCGATGCGGCAGTTGTAGGCGCGGTGGGTGTGGCCGCTGATGACGATGCCGACCGCGGGGTCGAATTTCTTCACCAGCCCCACGATCGGGCCGTCCAGGCCTTCGCAGCCGTCGTAGTCGCCCGCGCCGTCCTTCTGCCAGCCGCCCTGGTGGATCAGCACCACGATGGCCTGAATGCCCTGCGCCTGCAGCTGCGGCACGAGGCGGTTGACGGTGCTCGCCTCGTCCTCGAAGCGCAGCCCGGCCACGCCGGCGGGCACCACCATCTCGGGCGTGTCCTTCAGCGTCAGGCCGATGAAGGCCATCGGGATGCCCTGGAAGGTCTTGACGTAGTAGGGCGGGAAGATCGTGCGGCCGGTGCGCTCGTCGACCGTGCTGGCGGCCAGGTACTTGTAGCGCGCGCCGGTGTAGGGCTGCGGGCCCTTGCAGCCGTCGATCGGGCTGCAGCCGCCGTTCTGGATCCGCAGCAGCTCGGCCGCGCCCTTGTCGAACTCGTGGTTGCCCACCGCCGACACCTCCAGCCCCGCCAGGCCCAGCGCCTGGACCGTGGGCTCGTCGTGGAACAGCGCCGACAGCAGCGGGCTGGCGCCAATGAGGTCGCCGGCGGCGACGAAGATGTGGTTCGGGTTCTGCGCCTCGAGCCGCGCCACCGCGGTGGCGAGGATGGCCGCGCCGCCGGCCTCGGCGGTGACGAGGTGCCCGGGGCGTGCCGGGTCCTGGATGCGGATGCCGCCCTTGGGCGGCAGCAGGTTGCCGTGGAAATCGTTGATCGCGATGATCTTCACTTCCACCGGCGCGGCGGCGGCGGGCGGGGCCGGCGGGACGCTGCTGCAGCCGGCCAGCCCGGCGGTGGCGAGCGCGGCCGCGAGCGCAGTGGCATAAGCAGCGGCGCGGACCAGGGACGGCAGGCGCGGCAGGTTTCGGCGTGTCATGCGGGGGGTGTCCGGTGGAAGGGGCCTGGGTCAGTAGCGGCCGCCGTCGGCCGGCCGCGCGGTGCCGGCGAGCACGGCCTCGATGTCGGCCAGCAGGCTGCTGGCGCCGATGCGAAACCGCGCCGGCCCCAGCGCCGCCGCGCCCAGGTGCGCGGCCACGAGGTCGATGTAGACGCCGGCGTCGGCCACGGTGCGGATGCCGCCGGCGGGCTTGAAGCCGACGCGGTGGCGGGCCTGCGCGTCGGTGGCGATGGCGGCCAGCAGCCAGCGGGCGGCCTCGGGGCTGGCGCTGCGCGGCGTCTTGCCGGTGCTGGTCTTGAGGAAATCGGCACCGCCGTCCAGCGCGATGCGGCTGGCGCGCGCGACGAGCGCCTCGGTCTGCAGCTCGCCGGTCTCCAGGATCACCTTCAGCCGCAGGCCGGCGCAGGCGCGGCGCACGGCGGCCAGCAGGGCCGGCGCGGCGGCCAGGTCGCGGTAGGGCAGCACCAGGTCGACCTCCTGCGCGCCGCTGTGCACGATGGCCTCGGTGTCGCGCAGCGCGCGATCGACGTCGCTGCCGCCCTCGGGAAAGTTGGCCACCGCCGCCACTGCGATGCCGGCCGGCAGCAGCGCCCGCGCGCGGGCCGCGAAGCGCGGCCAGACGCAGACCGCGGCCACGGGGCCGAAGCGGCCCTGCGCGCGCGCGCACAGCGCCTCGATGTCGGCCTCGGTGTCGGCCTCGTTCAGGCTCGTGAGGTCCAGGCAGGCCAGCGCGATGCGCGCCGTGGCCTGCAGCGGCCGGGGGTCGGCGGCCACGGGCTCAGACCTCCAGGCCCTGCACCAGCGCCGCCAGCAGCGCCACCGCGCGCGCGCTGGCGGCCTGGGCGGTGGCCAGGGTGTGGGCGTGGCTCAGGGCCTCGGCCTGCAGGCCGGCGGCCATGTTCGTCATCAGCGACAGCGCCAGCACGCGCAGGCCGGCGTGGCGGGCCAGGATGGTCTCGGGCACCGTGCTCATGCCCACGGCCTGAGCGCCGAGGCGGCCGGCCATGCGGATCTCGGCCGGGGTCTCGAACTGCGGGCCCAGGAACCAGGCGTACACGCCTTCGTGCAGCGGCGTGCCCTGCTGCGCGGCGATGGCGCGGGCCTGCGAGCGCAGCGTCGCGCTGTAGGCGTCGCCCATGTCGATGAAGCGGCCGTCGCCGGGTTCGCCGAACAGCGGCGAGCGCTGCGAGAGGTTGAGGTGGTCGCTGACCAGCATCAGCGAGCCCGGCGGCATCGCCGCCTCCAGGCTGCCGGCGGCGTTGGTCTGCAGCAGCAGCTTCACGCCCCAGGCCGCCAGGCTGCGCACGGCGCCCTTCATGCCGTCGGCCTCGCCCGTCTCGTAGGCATGCTTGCGACCGCCCAGCACCAGCACCGGGGCGCGGCCGACGCGGCCGGCGCGCACCAGGCCCGAATGCCCGCCCACGCCCAGCCGCGGGAAGGCGGGCAGCTCGGCATAGGGCAGGTCCACCGCGTCCTGCACCTGCTCGGCGAACGGGGCCCAGCCGGTGCCCAGCAGCACGGCGATGGCCGGCGGCGCGCCCAGCCGCCGCTGCAGCAGGCCGACGGTGGCGGCGATGTCGTCGTTCATGGCGTGCTCAAGGGCTCAGGGCTCACGCGGTCAGGCGGTCAGGGGGTCAGCTGGTCGGGGCCGAAGCCGGCCGGCAGCAGCGCGCCCAGAGTGTGCACCGCGCGGATGACGGCATCGCGGCCGACGGCCCACACGGGGCAGTCGTCGGCGGCGAACTCGCGCAGCTTCTGGCGGCAGCCGCCGCAGGGCGTGACGGGGCGGGCCGATTCGGCGCACACCGCCACCGCCTGCACCCGGCGCCCGCCGGCGCCCACCATCGCCGCCAGCGCCGAGGTTTCGGCGCACCAGCCCTGCGGGTAGGCCGCGTTCTCGACGTTGCCGCCGGCATGGATGCGGCCCTGCTCGTCCAGCACGGCAGCGCCGACGGCGAAGCGCGAGTAGGGCGCATACGCCTGCGCGCGGGCGGCCCAGGCGGCGGCGGCCAGCGCGTTGCGCGTGGGCTCATCGATCCTTGACATAGGGCCTCCCGAGCGCGGCCGGCGCCACCGCGCGGCCGATGAAGCCCGCCAGCAGCACCACCGTCAGCAGGTAGGGCAGGGCCTGGATGGCCTGCACCGGCACCGTGCCGACGAAGGGCAGCACGGCGTCCTGCAGCCGGATCGAGACCGCGTCCAGGAAGCCGAACAGCAGACAGGCCGCGAGCGCGCCGCCGGGGCGCCACTTGCCGAAGATCAGCGCCGCCAGCGCCATGTAGCCGCGGCCGGCGGTCATGTTGGGGATGAAGCTGGGGTTCTGCGCCAGCACCAGGTAGGCGCCGGCCAGCGCGCTGAGCACGCCGTTGAGCGCCAGCGCCTGGTAGCGCAGCGCCTGCACCGAGACGCCGGCGGCGTCCACCATCGCCGGGTTCTCGCCCGCGGCGCGCAGGCGCAGCCCGAAGCGCGTGCGGTACAGCAGCCAGGCCACGGCGCCCACCAGCGCGATCGAGAGGTAGACCATCGGGTTGTGGCCGAAGAAGGCCAGCGCCAGCGCCTGCCCCACGCCGGGGATCTGCCCGACCAGCGCCCCGGCGCCCGTGAACCAGCGCCCCAGGCGCACGCCCTGGGGCAGCGGCGGCGTCTGCCCGCCCTGCGCGAACCAGGCGATGCCCAGCACCACGGTCAGGCCGGCGGCCGTCATCGTCAGGGCCATGCCCAGCACGACCTGGTCGCCGCCGTGGCTGACGCAGGCCCAGCCGTGCAGCATCGACAGCGCCACGCCCACCGCCACCGCGGCCAGCAGCGCCAGCGCAAGCGAGCCCGTGGCCACGCCGACACTGGCGGTGGCGAAGGCCGTCATCAGCATCTTGCCTTCGAGGCCGAGGTCGATCACGCCCGAGCGCTCGCACAGCACGCCGGCCATCGCGCACAGGATCAGCGGCACCGACACGCGCAGCGTGCTGGCCACCAGCGTGCCGATCAGCACCTCGTTCACGGCGCGGGCTCCGCGGCGGCGGCCGCGCGCCCGCCACCGGCGGCGCGCCACAGCCGGTACAGCGCGGGCGCGGCCACCTGCGCCATCGCGCCGGCGAACAGCACGATCAGGCCCTGCAACATGAACACCGTGTCGCGGCTGAAGCCGGTGATGTCGAACGAGAGCTCGGAGCCGCCCTGGTACAGCGTGCCGAACAGCAGCGAGGCCAGCACGATGCCCAGCGGGTGGCTGCGCCCGATCAGGCACACCGCGATGCCGGCGAAGCCCGCGCCGTTGACGAAGTCGGGCAGCAGCCGGCCCTGCACGCCGGCGATCTCGTTCACGCCCACCAGCCCGGCCAGCGCGCCGGCCGCCGCCATCGACAGCAGCACCCCGCGCGCCGGGCGGATGCCCGCGTACAGCGCGGCCTGCGGCGCGAAGCCCACCGCGCGCAGCGCATAGCCGCCGCGCGTCTTCCACAGCGCCAGCCATACCAGCAGCGCCGCCGCCAGGGCCACAAGCAGCGACAGGTTCAGCGGCGAGCGCGGCCAGGCGATGCCCAGCCAGGCGAGCACCGCGTGCGCCCCGGGCATGCGGGCCGCGTCGGCGAAGGCGCGCGTCTCGGGCGACATGTCGCCCGGCGCCTTCAGCGGGCCCACCAGCAGCCAGCCCAGCAGGGCCGAGGCGATGAAGTTGAACATGATGGTGGTGATCACGGTGTGGCTGCCGCGCCAGGCCTGCAGCGCGCCCGGGATCGCGCCCCAGACCATGCCGAACAGCGCCGCCGCAAGCACCAGCACCGGCAGCATCGCCCAGGGCGGCAGCGTGGCGTCGAAGGCCAGCGCGGCCAGGCCCACGCCCAGCCCGCCCATCATCGCCTGGCCCTCGCCGCCGATGTTGAACTGCCCGCCGTGCAGCGCCACCGCCACCGACAGCCCCGTGCAGATGAAGGTGGTCGTGTAGTACAGCGTGTAGCTCAGGCCCTCGCGCGAGCCGAAGGCGCCTTTCAGCAGCAGGGCCAGCACCTGGCCGGGTGCGAAGCCGACCAGGGCGACGACGATGCCGGCCACCGCCAGCGCCAGCGCCAGGTTGACGGCCGGCAGCACGGCCAGGTCCATCCAGCGCGGCAGCTCCACCGGCTTCATCGCTGCGCCCCGCCCATCAGCCGCCCCAGCGCCGCCTCGGTGCATTGCGCGATCGGCAGCTCGCCGGCGATGCGGCCGGCGTTCATCACCAGCACGCGGTCGGCCAGAGCCAGGATCTCGTCGAGCTCGGAGGAGACCACCAGCACCGCCGAGCCCGCGTCGCGCAGCGCGCGCAGCCGGCCGTGGATGAACTCGATGGCGCCGATGTCCACCCCGCGCGTGGGCTGGCCCACCAGCAGCACCCGGGGCGACTGCGCGGCCTCGCGCGCCAGCACCAGCTTCTGCTGGTTGCCGCCGCTGAACAGGCCCGAGCGCAGCAGCGGGTTGCGCGGGCGCACGTCGTAGCGCGCCATCATCGCCGCGCAGTCCTCGCGCATGCGGCGCGGGCGCAGCCAGCCCGGCCAGCCGCGGCGGCTGTAGCGCGGCCGGCCCTGGTAGCCCAGCACGGCCGATTCCCAGGCCGCGAAGGGCAGCACCAGGCCGCGCCGGTGGCGGTCCTCGGGCACATGGGCCAGGCCCAGCTCGCGGGCGCGGGCGGGGTCGAGCCAGCGCCCCGGCCCGAAGGCCTGCCCGCCGAGCTCGAGCCGGCCCTGCGCCGGCGCGCCCAGGCCCGCCAGCAGGTCGAGCAGCTCGCTCTGGCCGTTGCCCGCCACGCCGGCGATGCCCACGATCTCGCCCGCGCGCAGCGCCAGCGACAGCGGGTGCAGCCGGGCCACGCCCAGCGCGTCGGTGCAGGCCAGGCCCTCGGCCCGCAGCAGCACCTCGCCCGGGGTGGCGGCGGCGTCGCTGCGGCCGAGCTCGACGCGCCGGCCCACCATCGCCTCGGCCAGCGCGTCCAGGCCGGTCTGGCCGATCGGGCAGTCCAGCACCACGGTGCCGGATCGCATCACCGTGACGGCGTCGCACAGGGCCAGGATCTCCTTGAGCTTGTGCGTGATCAGCAGCACCGTGGTGCCGCGCGCGCGCAGGCCGCGCAGCGTCGCGAACAGGGCCTCGGTCTCCTGCGGCGTGAGCACCGCGGTGGGCTCGTCCAGGATCAGGATGCGCGCGCCGCGGTACAGCGCCTTCAGGATCTCGAGCCGCTGCCGCTCGCCCACCGGCAGCTGCGCCACCGGCGCGTCGAGCTCGATCCCGAGGCCGGTGTCGCGCATCAGCGCCTGCAGCGCGGTGCGCACCTGCGCGCGCGCCGGGCCCAGGCGCCACTGCGGCTCGGCGCCGAGCATCACGTTGTCCAGCGCGCTCAAGGTGTCGACGAGCATGAAGTGCTGGTGCACCATGCCGATGCCCAGCGCGATGGCCTCGCGCGAGCTGGCGATCCTCGCGGGTCGGCCCTCGATCTCGATCGTCCCCGCATCGGCCTGGTACAGGCCGTAGAGGATCGACATCAGCGTGCTCTTGCCGGCGCCGTTCTCGCCCACGATGCCGTGCACGCTACCGGCGGCCACGCAGAGCGTCACGTCACGGTTGGCCTGCACGCGGCCGAAGCGCTTGGCGATGCCGCGCATCGCCACCGCGGGGCGGGGCTCGGTCACCGGCAGGCGCCGTGCGTCATGTAGTCGATGACGTGGATCTTGCCGCCGATGATGTCGGCCCGCGCCTGGTCCACCGCCTTCAGCATCGCCGGCGTCACGAGCGCGGCGTTGTACTTGTCCAGCGCGATGTCGACCCCGCCCTCCTTCAGCCCGAGCGTGGTCACGCCGGGGGTGAAGTGCTTGAAGGCGTTGTAGACCGCGACGTCGACCCGCTTGACCATGCTCGTGAGCATGGTGCCGGGCTGCAGGTGGTTCTGGTTGCTGTCCACGCCGATGGCCAGCCGGTGCGCGTCGTGCGCCGCCTGGTACACGCCCACGCCGGTGGCCCCGGCGGCGGCGAAGACCACGTCCACGCCCGAGGCGAACTGCGCCTTGGCCAACTCGGCGCCGCGCGCCGGGTCGTTCCAGGCCTGCGGCGTGGTGCCGGTCATCGCCACCGTGACGCCGACCTTCGGGTCGGCGTACTTGGCGCCCTGCTCGTAGCCGCAGGAGAACTTGCGGATCAGCGGGATGTCCATGCCGCCGACGAAGCCGATCTGGTGTGTCTTGCTCGCCATCGCCGCCATCATGCCGACCAGGAAGCTGCCCTCCTGTTCCTTGAACAGCACGCTCTGCACGTTGGGCAGGTCGATCTCGGCGTCGATGACGACGAAGTGCAGCTTGGGGTAGTCGCGGGCCACCTTGGCCATGCTGCTGCCCTGCGAGAAGCCGATGCCCACGATGGGGTCGGCGCCGCGCTCGGCCATGCGGCGCTGCGCCTGCTCGCGCTGGGCCGGGTTGGCGATCTCGAACTCGAGGTAGGGCTTGCCGGTCTCCTGCTTCCAGCGCTCGGCGCCGCGCCAGCCGGCCTCGTTGAACGAGCGGTCGTACTTGCCGCCCATGTCGTAGATCACGGCCGGCTCGGCGCGTGCCAGGCCCGCGGCGGCGGCACCGGCCAGGGCCAGGACGAAGAACCGGGCAAGGCCGGCGAGGCTGGGGCGAGCAGGCAGCATGAGGGTTGGCCGGGCAGGCTGAAGGTGGCCGGCAGGATAGCAAGACTCGCGCCCTTCAACGGCTAGGATGGGCCCGTGATCAGCGACCCGGCACCGACCCCGAGCGACCCCCCGGCCCTGGCCGCGCAGGCCCGCGCCCTGCCCAAGGTGCTGCTGCACGAGCACCTGGACGGCGGCCTGCGCCCGGCCACGCTGCTGGCGCTGCTGCAGCAGCAGGGGCTGGCCGCGCCGGCGGCCGACGCGGCCGCGCTGGCGGCCTGGTTCGAGGCCAATGCGCAGGCCGGCAGCCTCGAGAAATACCTCGAAGGCTTCGCGCTCACGGTGGCCGCGATGGCCAGCCCGGCGGCGCTGCGGCAGGTGGCGCGCGAGGCGGCCGAGGACGCCCGCGCCGACGGCGTGGTGCTGGCCGAGTTCCGCATCGCGCCGCTGCTGTTCGAGGCCCATGGCCTGGCCGGCGAGGCGGTGGTGGAGGCGCTGCTCGAAGGCCTGGCCGACGACCCGCTGCCCAGCGGCCT
>JAGWMW010000124.1 GCA_028871575.1 Burkholderiales bacterium
GCGGCATGCGCCGGCGCCCGGTGCCGGGCCTGCGCCGGCGGTGGCGCCCGGGGCGGATCGGGCGGCAGCGCCACCAGACGCACCACCGCGCCGCGCCGGATCGCCAGTGCCGCCGGGGCGTCGGGCATCAGCGCAGCGCGCACGCGCGCCAGGCTCGGGCCGGTGACGCGCACGATCCGGCCCGAGGCCAGCTCGGCCACCAGCCGCTGGGGGCTGGCCGCGAGCACCGCGGCCACGCGCAGGTCGGCGTCGTCGCGCTCGCCCTTCAGCGCCTGCGCCGCGGCACGCTCGGCCTGGGCCGGGTCGGCGGGCAGGCTCAGCTGGTCTTCCGGCCCGCGCCAGGGCAGCGTGGCCTCGTGCGCCATCACGGCGCGGCGCAGCGCGGCGTGCGCGGCGCGCTGGTCGGCGGCGCGCAGCGTGGTGACGACGCGCACGCCGTCGGTGTAGGCCTGGTCGCCCAGCAGCGCGACGGCGGCGCGGCGCGCCATCTCGGCCACGTGCTGGGCATTGACGTCCACGAACAGCGGGCTCTTCAGCACCAGCCGCTCGGCCACCGCCTTGCGGTAGGTGGCCTCGTCGATGGCGCCGGTCACGCGCATGCGCCACAGCACCCAGAGCTGGCGCTTGCGCGCGCGCTCGGGGCTGGCCAGGGGGTTGGCGTTGGCCGGGTTCTGCGGCAGCCCGGCCAGCATCGCCGACTCGGCCACCGTCAGGGCGTCCAGCGGCTTGCCGAAGTACACATCGGCGGCGGCCCCGAAGCCGTAGGCATGCTCGCCGAGGTAGATCTGGTTCATGTACCGCTCGAGGATCTGGTCCTTGCTCAGCCGCTGCTCGAGCTGGTAGGCCAGCAGCGCCTCCTTGATCTTGCGTTCGGGCGTGCGCTCGGTGGACAGGAAGAAGGTGCGCGCCACCTGCTGCGTGATGGTCGAGGCGCCCTGCGGCATGCCGCCGCTGAGGTCGGCCACCAGCGCCCGCGCCACGCCGTGCCAGCTGATGGCGCCGTGGTGGTAGAAGTCGGCGTCCTCGACCGAGAGCACGGCCTGGCGCAGCCGCATCGGGATCTGCGCCAGCGGCACGAACACGCGCCGCTCGGCGCCGAATTCGGCGATCACCTGGCCATCGGCGGTGAGCACCTGCATGTGCTGGCGCGGCCGGTAGTCGATCGCCTTGTCCAGCGGCGGCAGCTCGCGCCAGTACCAGGCCGCCGCGGCGGCCAGGGCCAGCCCCAGCGCCAGCCCCAGCGCCAGGGCCCCGAGCAACAGGCGCAGGGCGACGCCGCGCCAGCGCGGCCGCCTCATCGGCAGGGCAGGGGCGGCCGCTTCACGGCGCCAGCTCGTACAGCGCGCTGCCGTCGCCGGCGTCGCGCACCAGGCGCACCTGCGGCGCCTGGGCCAGCCGCGCGATGCCGCCGGCGCCCGAGGTGAAGCGCAGCGCCACGCCCGGCACCGGCTGCAGCCGCCAGTGGGCGTCGACCTCGGGCCGCAGCGGCTGCCGCGCCTTCAGGTAGCGGGTCAGCACGTCGCGGTTCTCCTCGGGCGCGTCGACGATGATCTGGCGGCCGTCCAGGCCCGGGAAGTGGCCGCCGCCCGAGGCCCGGTAGTTGTTGGTGACGACGGCGAACCAGGCCCGGTCGTCGATCGGCCGGCCCTGCCAGCGCAGGTCGACGATGCGGTGCGCCTGGGGCGCCACGAGCTGGCCGCTGCGGTCCCAGCGCGCCGGCTGGGTGAGGTCGATGGCGTACTGCACGCCCAGCAGGGTGTCGGCGTTGAAGCTGGGGAATGACGGGTCCAGCAGGTCCTGCACCGGCGGGCCGCGGGGGTCGATGCGCCGGTAGGCGCCGGCGGCGAATTCGAGCCATTCGCGCACCTGGGCCCCGGTGATGCGGACGATGTTCACGGTGTTGGGGTAGACGTAGAGGCTGGCCACGTCGCGCAGCGCGATCGGGCCGGCGGGGATGTCGGTGTAGCCGCCGCCGCCGCCGGCGCCGCGCGCGCCGGTCTTGAACGGCGCCGCCGCCGACAGCAGCGGCAGGCCGGCGTACGGCGTGCCGGCGAGCAGGCGGCGGCCGTACTCGAGCTGGGCGCGGGCCACGAGATCGACCGAGGGGTCGTCCCGGACGAGGGCGAAGTAGCTGTCCAGCGGCCCGGTGCTGCGGGTCACGGGCGTGCTCATGGCGGCCCGGGTGGCGGCATGCTCGGGCTGCACCAGGCGCTCGATGGCGGGGTCGGGCTCGGCCAGCGCGCGCCGCGCCTGGCGGTCGTAGACCGGGCGCAGGGTGGCGCGGCCCGAGCTCACGCGCCAGCCCTCGGGGCCCTTGTCGAGCACGAGATCGATCACGCCCAGGTCGCTGCCCCAGAAGCCGGCCATCGTGGCCGGCACGCCGTCGAGGGTGCCGTGCGACAGGTCGACACCCGGGTAGCCGGTGAAGCTCGCGCCCGGGAACTCGCCGTGCGTGTGGCCGAAAAGGATCGCGCCGACCCCGGGCACTTCGGCCAGCCGCGCTACCGTGTTCTCGGCCATCGGCGGCGTGGTGGCGCCGCGCTCCAGGCCCGAATGCGCCAGCACGATGACGAGGTCGGCGCCGGCGGCGCGCATCTGCGGCACCAGGCGGCGCGCCGTGGCCGGGATGTCCAGCGCCTGCAGCCGGCCGCGCAGGTGCTCGCGGTCCCACTGCATCACCTGCGGCGGGGCGAAGCCGATGACGCCCACCTTCAGCGTCTGCGGCGCGCCGCTGCGGTCGACGAAGCGGCGCTCGAGGATGACGTAGGGCGTGAACGCAGGCGCGGCCGCGGCGGGGTCGCCGCGGCCGTCGTCGACCACGAGGTTGGCGTCGACCCAGGGGAAGGTGCTGCCTTGCAGCGCGCGGCGCAGGAAGGGCAGGCCGTAGTTGAACTCGTGGTTGCCGATGTTGCCGGCGTCGTAGTGCAGCGCGTTCATCACCCGGATGGCCGGGTGCAGCCGGCCCGGCCGCAGCGGGTGCCAGCGCGCCACCTCGTCGCCCAGCGGGCTGCCCTGGAGCATGTCGCCGTCGTCGAAGAGCAGGCTGTTGCGCACCTCGGCGCGCGCCTGCGCGATCAGGGTCGCGGTGCGTGCCAGGCCCCAGGCCTGGACCGGCCGGTCCTCGTAGTAGTCGAAGGCCAGCAGGTTCATGTGGATGTCGGTTGTCTCGAGCAGCCGCAGGTCCAGCGTCTGGGCACGGGCCGCGACCGGCCCGAGCAGGACGAGCAACGCCAGCAGCGCCAGCAGCGCCCCTCGGGCCAGCCGGGCCGGCGGTGCCCGCCAGGCACGCCCGGGCGCGCGGGATGGGTGTGGGGGCAGGGGGCGACGTGGCATCGGCGGGGCCGGGAACGCTGGAGGACCGCGGAGCCTACCAATAGTTCGATCGGGCCCGGTGGCCCGCTTGGGGCCGGCCAGGCCCAGAGGCGCTCAGGAAGGGCGCGCCCAGCGGCGCCCTGGCCGGCCGCGCCCCAAGGCGCGCAGCCCGACCGCGCCCCAAGGCGCTCAGCCCGGCCGCGCCCCAAGGCGCTCAGGCCGGGCCGAACCAGGCGGCGCGCAGGTTGGCGGGCAGCGCCGGGCCGCCGGCGGCGGCGCTGCGCTCGGCGCGCTCGATCAGCTGCCAGTAGTAGCGGTAGCTGGCGCGGTCGTGCAGCCGGTCCTGGCCGTCGTGGCGGTGGCGGATCGGCGCCCAGCGCGCGGCCTGGGCGGCGCCGATCAGCTCGATCGCCAGCGCCAGCTCCTGCGCACTGGGCGCGAAGGCCTCGACGATCGGGCGGATCTGCGCCGGGTGGATGCTCCACATCCGCGTGTAGCCCAGGCGTCGGCAGGCCTGGGTGGCCGCGGCCTTCAGCGCCGCCAGGTCGTTGAACTCGGTGACGACGCCGTGCGAGGGCGTCTTCGCGTGGCCATGGCAGGCGGCGGCGATCTCGAGCTTGGCCCGCAGCACCAGCGGGTGGTCGAACTGCCCGGCCGCACTCATCGCCTCGGCCGGGATCGCGCCGCCATGGGCCGAGACGAAGTCCATCAACCCGAACGAGAGCGACTCCACCCGCGGGTGCGCGGCCAGCGCCTGCACCTCGCGCAGCGCGCCATGGGTCTCGACCAGGCCGTGCAGCGGGATCGCGCGCGCCAGGCCATGGCGCCGGCAGGCGGCGTCGATCTTGTCGGCGGCGCGCTGCAGGTCGGCCAGCCCGCGCAGCTTGGGCAGGGCGAGGTAGGCCAGCCGCGCGCCGGCCCGCTGCACCAGGCCGTCGACCACCTCGTCGAAGCGCAGGTGCTCCAGCGCCGGCAGGCGCACGCCGACGCGACCCCAGCGGTTGTCGGCCGAGTCCACCAGCTCGGCCATCAATTGCGCATGCTCGACCTCGCCGCCCACTGGCGCGCCGTCCTCGCCGTCCAGCGTGACGTCGAACACCGGGCCCAGCTCGGCCTGCAGGGCCAGGCTCTTGCGCATGCGCGGCTCCACGCCGCTGTAGTGGTCGCAGACGGGCAGCGCGCAGGCGACGCGCTCCTCGGGCTCGAACAGGGCCTGGCGGGGGTGCTCGGCGGTCATGGCAGGCGGTGAATGGCGGTGCGCGGTTGGCCGCGTGGAACGCAAGCGTAGCGCCTGGCCCGACCGCCGCGTGCCGTACAGGCGGGGCGCCTGTCGGACCCTATTGACGCGCACGGGGTGCCGCCCAGAATCGGTCCCGGCCGCGTGCCCGCCCCCCAGAACCGGAAGCCCCCGATGACCCCGACCCGCCTGCTGCTCGACGCCGTCCAGGACCATGCCGCGGCCCAGCCCGACCGCGTGCTGTTCACCCAGCCGCTGGGGGACGGCCGGGTGGCCGACATCACCTGGGCGCAGGCCCTGGACGAGGCGCGCCGCATGGCCGCGCACCTGAAGGCCGGCGGCCTGGCCCCGGGCGCGCGGGTGGCGATGC
Organism: Burkholderiales bacterium; assembly: GCA_028871575.1. Lineage (GTDB taxonomy): Bacteria > Pseudomonadota > Gammaproteobacteria > Burkholderiales > Burkholderiaceae_C > Rubrivivax. Next base: position 4,920 of record JAGWMW010000124.1, read on the forward strand.
TGGCCAAGAACAGCGCGCACTTCGTGATCGCCGAGCTGGCGGTGTGGATGGCCGGCGGCTGCACGGTGGCGATCTTCCCCACCGAGACCGCGGCCCACCTGCGCTACGTGCTCGAGCATGCCGAAGCCAGCCTGCTCTTCGTCGGCAAGCTCGACGACTGGGCGCAGCAGCGCGCCGGCGTGCCGGCCGGCCTGCGCTGCATCGCGCTGCCGCTGGCGCCGGCCACCGACATCGAGACCTGGGAAGCCATCGTCGCGCGCACCGCGCCGCTGGCCGGACCCCTGGCGCGCGGCGCCGACGAGCTGGCGATGCTGCTCTACACCTCGGGATCGACCGGCCAGCCCAAGGGCGTGATGCAGACCTTCGGCGCGATCAGCCGCGTGGCCGCCGCGCTGGTGGCGGATTCGCTCGCCCGCGACGGCGGCGTCGTGCGCGAGCACCGCGTGCTGTCGTACCTGCCGCTGGCGCATTGCTTCGAGCGCGCCTGGGTCGAGTGCGTGGCGCTGGCCGGCGGCTCGATGCGGGTCTACTTCGGCGAATCGCTGGCCACCTTCATGGACGACCTGAGGCGGGCGCGGCCCACGGTCTTCATCTCGGTGCCGCGGCTGTGGACCAAGTTCCAGCAGGCGGTGCTGGCGCGGATGCCGGCCGAGCAGCTCGATGCGACGCTGGCCGACCCGGCCCGTGCCGGTGCGGTGGGCAAGCAGGTGCTGGCCAGCCTGGGCCTGGATGCGGTCGAGCGCGCCGGCAGCGGCTCCGCACCGATGCCCCCGGCGCTGCTGGACTGGTACCGCCGCCTCGGGCTGAACCTCTACGACGGCTATGCGATGACGGAAGACTTCGCCTACTCGCACACCACGCCGGCCGACGCCTTCGTGCTGGGCCGCGTCGGCAGGCCGCTGCCTGGGGTGCAGACACGGCTGGCCGAGGACGGCGAGATCCTGATCAGGTCGCCGGGCCAGATGCTGGGCTACTACAAGCAGCCCGGGCTTACCGCCGAGAGCTTCACCGAAGACGGCTACTTCCGCACCGGCGACCTGGGCGAGTACGACGCCCAGGGCCTGCTCAAGCTCACCGGGCGCAAGAAGGAGCTGTTCAAGACCGCCAAGGGCAAGTACGTGGCGCCGGCGCCGATCGAGAACCGGCTCAATGCGCACCCGATGGTCGAGCTGTCGATGGTCTCGGGCAGCGGCCGGCCCGCGCCCTATGCGGTGCTGGTGCTCGACGAGGCGCTGCGGCCGCGCCTGGCCGATGCCGCCGTGCGCGCCGAGGTCGAGCCGGCCCTGGCGCAGCTGCTGGCCGAGGTCAACGACGGGCTCGCCAGCCACGAGCGGCTGCAGGCGCTGGTGGTGGCGCGCGAGCCCTGGAGCATCGCCAACGGCTGCCTGACGCCGACCATGAAGATCAAGCGCTCGCGCATCGAGGCCACGGTGGCCGAGGCGGTGGACGCCTGGTACGCCGCACCCGGGCCGGTGGTCTGGGCCTGAAGCGCCGCCTTGGCGGCGCCACGGCGCCGCGGCGCGCGTTCAGAGCAGGTGCTTGACGCCGTCCTGCTCGGCCATCAGCTCGGCCAGGGTTTTGTCGATGCAGCTCTGGCTGAAGGCGTCGATGGGCAGGCCCTGCACGACGCGGTAGCGGCCGCCCTCGCAGGTGACCGGAAAGCCGAACATCACGTCCTTCGGGATGCCGTAGTCGCCGTTGCTGGGCAGGCCCATCGTGACCCACCGGCCGTCGGTGCCCAGCGCCCAGTCGCGCATGTGGTCGATGGCCGCGTTGGCCGCGCTGGCGGCGGACGACAGGCCGCGCGCCTCGATGATCGCCGCGCCGCGCTTGCCCACGGTGGGCAGGAACACGTCCTGGTTCCAGGCCGGGTCGTTGATCATGTCCTTCACGCTGGCCCCGTCGATGGTGGCGAAGCGGTAGTCGGCGTACATCGTGGGGCTGTGGTTGCCCCAGACGCCCAGCTTCTGGATCGAGGCCACCGGCCGGCCGGTCTTGGCCGCGATCTGGCTCAGCGCCCGGTTGTGGTCGAGCCGCAGCATGGCGGTGAAGTTCTCGCGCGGCAGGCCGGGCGCGCTCTTCATCGCGATCCAGGCGTTGGTGTTGGCCGGATTGCCGACCACCAGCACCTTGACGTCGCGGCTGGCCACGGCATCCAGCGCCTGGCCCTGGCCGATGAAGATGCGGCCGTTGATCGACAGCAGCTCGGCCCGCTCCATGCCGGCCTTGCGCGGCATGCTGCCCACCAGCAGCGCGTAGTCGGCGTCCTTGAAGGCGGTCATCGGGTCGCCGTGCGCCTGCATGCCGTGCAGCAGCGGGAAGGCGCAGTCCTCGAGTTCCATCATCACGCCCTTCAGGGCCTTCTGCGGCCCTTCGGCCGGCACCTCAAGCAGCTGCAGGATCACCGGCTGGTCCTTGCCGAGCATCTCGCCCGAGGCGATGCGGAACAGCAGGGCATAGCCGATCTGGCCGGCGGCACCGGTGACGGCCACGCGGACGGGCTTCTTGGACATGTCGATCTCCTGGCGGGGGGTGCGGTGGGCGGCGCGGCAAGGGGCCTGCGCGGCCGAGGAGCCGGAATTCTAGTGGCGGCCCCGGGCAGACGCCTGTCTTATGTCTTATGTAAGACAATGCCGGCATGCCCTCCGTCGCCCTGCCGGCGGCGCCGCCCGAGGCGGCGCCCTCGTTCAGCCCGCTGTACCAGCAGATCAAGACCCTGCTGCTGCGCGGCCTGCAGGGCGGCGAGTGGCAGCCCGGGCAGGCCATCCCGAGCGAGACCGAGCTGGCCGCGCGCTTCCGCGTCAGCCAGGGCACGGTGCGCAAGGCCATCGACGAGCTGGCGGGCGAGAACGTGCTCGTGCGGCGCCAGGGCAAGGGCACCTTCGTCGCCACCCACGCCGAGCAGGCCACGCAATACCGCTTCCTGCGCCTGATGCCCGACGCCGGCGGGCCGCCGGCGCTGCAGCGCCGCCTGCTCGAATGCCGCCGCATGCGGGCGCCGCTGGAAGTGGCGCGGCTGCTGGCCCTGAAGTCGGGCGAGGCCGCGGTGCAGGTGCGCCGCCTGCTGCTGGCGGCCGAGGCCGCGACGCTGCGGCCGGTGGTGCTGGACGATCTCTGGCTGCCGGGCAGCCTGTTCAAGGGGCTGAGCGCCGAGCGGCTGCAGGCCTGGCGCGGGCCGATGTACCGCCTGTTCGAGGCCGAATTCGCGGTGCAGATGATCCGCGCCGAGGAGAAGCTGCGCGCCGTGGCCGCCGGGGCCGAAGATGCGGCCCTGCTCGAGGTGCCGCCCGGCGCGCCGCTGCTGTCGGTGGAGCGGCTGTCCTATACCTACGGCGACCGGCCGGTGGAGCTGCGCCGCGGGCTCTACCAGACCGGCGCCCACCATTACCGCAACGAGCTGAGCTGAGCGCCTGCGGCCCGACGCGATGCGCCCGATGGGGTCTGCTGCGTTGCAATAAACTCGATCCGTCCCATCCGGTTACAGAGAAAGCACATGAGCCCGACGCCCCGAACCCGCCCCGGCACGATGCGCCTGACGATGGCCCTGCAGTACCGGTTGCCGCTGGCGGGCTGGGTCTCGATCCTGCACCGCGCGAGCGGCGCGCTGATGTTCGTGCTGCTGCCCTTCGTCGTCTGGATGTTCGACCGCAGCGTCACCGACGAGGTCGGCTACGACCGCTTCACGGGCGCCTTCGCCTCGGGCATCGGCTTCGTGCCGGGCGGGGTCGTCAAGCTCGTGGCGCTGGCGCTCATCTGGGCCTTCCTGCACCACTTCATCGCCGGCCTGCGCCACCTGTGGATGGACGCCACGCACAGCGTGGCCAAGGCGCAGGGCCGGCAGTCGGCCGTGTACACCCTCGCGGCCAGCATCCTGCTGACGCTGGTGCTGGGCGCCAAGCTCTTCGGCCTGTACTGAAGCCCCTGCACCGCACCGCCCCCGAAAGCCCCTGCCCATGTCCGTCAACTACGGTTCCAAGCGCGTCGTCGTCGGCGCCCACTACGGCCTGCGCGACTGGCTCAGCCAGCGCGTCACCGCCACCCTGATGGCCCTGTTCACGCTCGTGCTGCTGGCGCGGGTGGTCTTCGTCCGCGGCCCGCTGGGCTACGACGCCTGGGCCGGCATCTTTGCCGGCCAGGGCATGAAGATGTTCACCTTCGTGGCCTTCGTCTCGCTCGGCTGGCATGCCTGGGTGGGCGTGCGCGACATCCTGATGGACTACGTCAAGCCCGTCGGCGCCCGCCTGGCGCTGCAGGTGGCGACCATCGTCTGGCTCGTGGCCTGCATGGGCTGGGCCGTGCAAGTGCTCTGGAGGCTGTGAACATGGTTCTCCCCGCAGCGCCTTCGGCGCTCCCCCCCAGGGGGCAACGCCAACGGCCCGGCAGCGCCGGTTCCGCGACGTTCGCTGGGTTTTATCGATACCGCCTTTGCCTGAAAGCTGTCTGACATGGCAACTGCCTCCCTCTCGCGCCGCAGGTTCGACGTCGTCATCGTCGGCGCCGGCGGCTCCGGCATGCGCGCCGCACTGCAGCTCTCGCTGGCCGGCCTGAACGTGGCCGTGCTGTCCAAGGTGTTCCCGACCCGCTCGCACACGGTCGCCGCCCAGGGCGGCATCGGGGCCAGCCTGGGCAACATGGCCGAGGACACCTGGCACTACCACTTCTACGACACCGTCAAGGGCAGCGACTGGCTGGGCGACCAGGACGCGATCGAGTTCATGTGCCGCGAGGCGCCCAAGGTGGTGTACGAGCTCGAGCACATGGGCATGCCCTTCGACCGCAACCCCGACGGCACGATCTACCAGCGCCCCTTCGGCGGCCACACCGCCAACTACGGCGAGAAGCCGGTGCAGCGCGCCTGCGCCGCCGCCGACCGCACCGGCCACGCGATGCTGCACACGCTGTACCAGCAGAACG
>JAGWMW010000125.1 GCA_028871575.1 Burkholderiales bacterium
GCGCGTGCTGGCCCTGCGCTCGGCGCCGCGCACCGAGCGGCGGCAGGCGGCGCAGGCCGCGCACCACGGGCCCGAGCGGCGCCTGCGGGCCGCGCGGTAGCGCGATTCAGGCGGCCAGCGCCTGCACCGCGCGGCGCGTGCCGCCTTCGCCCAGCGGCACGCCGTGCACCCGCAGCGCCGCCTCGATGCCGGCAATCGCGCCCAGCACCATCGCCGGGTTGCAGTCGCCCAGGTGGCCGATGCGGAAGGCGCGTCCCGTCTGCGGGCCCAGGCCGCCGGCCATGGCCACCTGGAAGCGCTCGCGCGCGGTGGTGCGCAGGGCCTCCACGTCCAGGCCCGGCGGCACCGTGATGGTGGTCACCGAGACCGCACGGTGCGCCGCCTCGGGCGTGAGGAAGCCGAGCGCGCCGCCTTCGCGCCAGCCCTCCACGGCGGCCCACACCGCGCCGGCGAGCCGGGCGTGGCGCGCCTGCACTTCGGCCAGGCCCTCGCGCTCGATCAGGCCGATCGCCGCCTCGAGCCCGAACATCAGGTTCTGCGGCGGCGTGCCGCAGAACTTGCGGTACGACAGCTCGCCGCGCCGGCGCACCCAATCCCAGTAGTAGCGCGGCGCGGGATTGGCGACCGCCTGCGCCAGCGCGCGCGCGTTCACCGCCGTGAAGCACAGCCCGGGCGGGCACATCAGCCCCTTCTGCGACGCGCCCAGCGCCACGTCCACGCCCAGCGCGTCCATCGCGAACGGCGCCGCCGCCAGCGAGGCCACCACGTCGGCCACCAGCAGCGCCGGGTGGCGCGCGGCATCGATGGCGCGGCGGATCGCCGCCAGGTCGCTGGTGCAGCCGCTGGCGGTGTCGGTGTGGACCGCGAACACGGCGCGGATCGCCTGTGCGCGGTCCTCGCGCAGCGCCTGCTCCACGGCCTCGGGGTCGATCGGCCGGCCCTCGTGCCAGGGCGTGCGCTGCACGCGGATGCCCAGCGCCTCGGTCTGCTCGGCCCAGCTGGCCGAGAAGTGCCCGCTGCCCGGCACCAGCACGGCCTGCCCCGGCGCGGCCACGTTGACCGCCACCGCCTCCCAGGCGCCATGCCCGTTGGCGGCATAGAGGAAGACATCGGCCCGCGTCTGCAGCAGCCGCTGCAGGCCCTGCTCGCAGGCCGCGATGTTGGCGTCCACGCGCGGATCGCCCAGGTCCATCGGCTGCACCGCCATCGCGTGCAGCACCGCCTCGGGCAGCGGCGTCGGGCCGGGCGAATGCAGGAAGCGGCGTCCGGGGATGCGGGGGGCGGGCGTGGCCATCGAAGGGTGGGCAAGTGCGAGGACGGCGGATCGTAAGGCCGGCCGGCAGACGCGCTTGACGAGCGCCCGGGTCACGCTCTAAAGTGATATCACTTTAGTTTCAACTCGTTCGGTCGGCGCTGCGATCGGCCGGACGCCCTCGGGAGGAAGCCCATGCCTGCAGCCACCACCCCCAGCCGAGAGCGTGCCGCACGCTCGCTCAACGGTTACTCGATGGCCGCGCTCGGTGCGGCCGCTCTGGCAGCGGCCGTGGCCGGGGTGCTCGCGCAGGCCGTGGCGGCGAACGTCGCGGTGCTGACGGCGGCGGCCGGGCTCGCGCTGCTGGGCCTGCTGGTGCTGGCCGGCCTGTACATGCTGTTGCCCAACGAGGCCGCGCTCTTGACCCTGTTCGGCGACTACGTGGGCACCGACCGGCGTGCCGGCCTGCGCTGGGCCAACCCGCTGGTGCGCAAGCGCAAGCTGTCGCTGCGGGCGCGCAACCTCAGCGGCAGCACGCTCAAGGTCAACGACAAGCGCGGCAACCCGGTCGAAATCGGCGCCGTGGTGGTCTGGCATGTGCGCGACACGGCACAGGCCGCCTTCGACGTCGACGACTTCGAGAACTACGTGGGCGTTCAGGCCGAGGCCGCGGTGCGCCATCTGGCCTCGGCCTATGCCTACGACGAAGGCGAAGACCTGGCGCCGGGCGAGCACACGCTGCGCGGTGGCCTGGAGGCGGTGTCGGCCGCGCTGCGTGCCGAATTGCAGGCGCGCTTCCAGGCGGCAGGCGTCGAGGTGCTCGACGCCAAGCTCAGCCACCTGGCGTACGCCCCCGAGATCGCGCAGGTGATGCTGCGGCGCCAGCAGGCCGAGGCCATCATCGGCGCGCGCCACAAGATCGTGCAAGGCGCGGTGAGCATGGTCGAGGATGCGCTGCGCGCGCTGTCGGAGCGCAACGTGGTGCAGCTCGACGACGAGCGCCGGGCCGCGATGGTCAGCAACCTGCTGGTGGTGCTGTGCGCCGACCGCGAGACGCAACCGGTGATCAACACCGGCACGCTCTACAACTGAGCCGGAGGCACCATGGCCGAGTACGCCTACGAGCGCCGCCAATGGCTGCGCGTGCTGTGGCTGCTGCTGCCTTTGCTGGCGGTGGTCACGTCCTGGCGCCACCTGGCCGGCATCGGCCGGGGCCCGATGCCGCTGCCGGCCGCGCTGATCAGCCTCGCCGGGCCGGCGCTGGTGCTGCTCGTCATGGGCTGCTTCACGGTGCAGCTCGACGCCAAGACGCTGCGCTGGCGCTTCGGCTTCGTCGGGTGGCCGCGCTGGCAGGTGCGGCTGGCCGAGATCACCGCGGTCGAGGTGACGCGCAGCCGCTGGACCGAGGGCGCCGGCATCCGCCGCACCTGCCAGGGCTGGCTCTACAACGCCGCGCCCGGTGGCGCGGTGCGGATCAGCCTGCGCAGCGGCAAGGTGTTCCGCCTTGGCAGCGACGAGCCCGAGCGCCTGGCGGCGATGATCCGGCGCCGCCTGCCACAGCCCTGAAGTCCGCTGCGCGATGGCCAGCCCCGGCAAGAAGCAGTTTCCTCTGCGCGTCGACCCGGCGCTGTGGGCCGAAATCGAGCGCCTGGCCGCGCAGGAGCTGCGCAGCGTCAACGCCCAGGCCGAGTTCCTGCTGCGCGAAGCGCTGGCGCGGCGCGGGCGCAAGGTGGCGCCGGCCGCGCCGCCGCGCGAGCACGGCTGAAGGGCGCTGCGCAGCTCGGCGCCTCAGCGCCAGTCCGGCGGCCGCTTGTCGATGAAGGCCTGCACGCCTTCCAGCGCCGCCTCGTCCATCATGTTGCAGGCCATGGTCTGGCCAGCGTCGACATAGGCCGCTTCGATGCCGGTCTCGAGCTGGCGGTAGAACAACGCCTTGCCCAGGGCCAGCGCCACGGCAGGCTTGGCCAGGATGCGTGCGACCAGGGCCTCGACCGCGGCGTCGAGTTCGGCGGCCGGCGCCACGCGGTTGACCAGGCCCTTCTCGCGCGCCTCGTCGGCGCCGATGAAGTCGCCGGTGGCGAGCATCTCGAAGGCGGCCTTGCGCCCCAGGTTGCGGCCGAGCGCGACGCTGGGCGTGCTGCAGAACAGGCCCAGGCCGACGCCGCTGACGGCGAAGCGCGCGTCGGCCGCGGCCACCGCCAGGTCGCACATCGCCACCAGCTGGCAGCCGGCCGCGGCCGCGACGCCGTGCACGCGCGCCACCACGGGCTGCGGCAGGCGCTGGATGGTCAGCATCATGCGGCTGCACTGCGCGAACAGGCGCTGGTAGTACTCGAGCGAGGGCTCGGCGCGCATTTCCTTCAGGTCGTGCCCGGCGCAGAAGGCGCGGCCCGCGCCCGCGATCACGACCACGCGCGCAGCGTCGTCGGCGGCCACGCGATCGAGTGCCGATTGCAGCGCGGCCAGCATCGCTTCCGACAAGGCGTTGAAGGCGGCCGGCCGGTTCAGCGTCAGCGTGACCACGCCACGCGCATCCATCTCGTACCGCAGCAGGGTGTCGGCCTCCATCGCCTGGCGCCTATTCGATGGCTTATTCGATGGCGGAGGACGACTTCGCCCGCTCGCGCAGCTGGAACTTCTGGATCTTGCCGGTGCTGGTCTTGGGGATCGGCTCGAAGCGGATCTCCTTGGGCACCTTGTAGCCGGCGAGCAGGCCCTTGCAGTGCGCGATCAGCTCGGCGGCCGTCACCGCGGCCCCGGCGCGGGTCTCGACGTAGGCCAGCGGGCTCTCGCCCCACTTCGGGTCGGGCCGCGCGACCACGGCGCAGGCCAGCACGGCCGGGTGGCGGTACAGCGCATCCTCGACCTCGAGGCTGCTGATGTTCTCGCCGCCGCTGATGATGATGTCCTTGCTGCGGTCACGGATCTTCACGTAGCGGTCGCTCTCCATCACCGCCAGGTCGCCGGTGTGGAACCAGCCGCCCTCGAACGCCTTGGCGGTGGCCGCCGGGTTCTTCAGGTAGCCCTTCATCACGAGGTTGCCGCGGAACATGATCTCGCCCATGGCCTGGCCGTCGGCCGGCGTCGGCGCCATCGTCTCGGGGTCGAGCACGGTCATGCCTTCCTGCAGCGGGTAGCGCACGCCCTGGCGGCCGTTCAGCCGCGCCTGCTCCGACAGGCTCTGGCTCGCCCAGCCCGGGCGCTTGACCGCCACCGCCGCCGGGCCGTAGACCTCGGTCAGGCCGTAGACATGGGTGAGGTCGAAGCCGATCTGCGCCATGCCCTCGATCATGGCCGCCGGCGGCGCGGCGCCGGCGACCATGCCCCGCACCTTCTGCGCGATGCCGGCGCGCCATTCGGCCGGCGCGCTGACGAGCAGGTTGTGCACGATGGGCGCGGCGCAGTAATGGTCGACGCCATGCTCGCGCATCGCGGCCAGGATGGCCGGCGCCTCGACCCGGCGCAGGCAGACCTGGGTGCCGCCCAGCATCGCCACCGTCCACGCGAAGCACCAGCCGTTGCAGTGGAACAGCGGCAGCGTCCAGAGGTAGACGGGGAAGTTCGGCATCGTCCACGTGACAGCGTTGCACACCGCGTTGAGGTAGGCGCCGCGGTGGTGCGTGACCACGCCCTTGGGCTCGCCGGTGGTGCCGCTGGTGTAGCTCACCGCGATCGCGTCCCACTCGTCGGCCGGGCCCTCCAGGCGCGCCAGCGGGGCGTGCGCGGCCAGCAGCGCCTCGTACTCGTGCGCGCCCAGGCATTCGCCCGGCCCGGTGTACTCGCTGTCGGCCACGTCGATGACGACCGGCGTGCGGCCGTGCTGCTCGCGCAGCAGGCGCAGCGCCGGGCCGATCACGGGCGCGAACTCGCGGTCCGTGATCAGCACCGCGGCCTCGCAGTGGTTCATCTGCCAGGCCAGCAGCGGCGCGTCCAGCCGTGTGTTCAGCGTGTTGAGCACCGCGTTCAGCGCCGGCACCGCGTAGTGCGCCTCGATCATCTCGGGCGTGTTGGGCAGCATCACGCTGACGGTGCTGCCGCGCGCCACGCCCAGGGCGCGCAGCGCCGCGGCCAGGCGCGCCGAGCGATCGCGCAGCCGGGCCCAGCTGTAGCGGCGGGCGCCGTGGATCACCGCGGGGAGCTCGGCGTAGACCTCGGCGCTGCGCTCGACGAAGCTGACCGGCGACAGCGCCGTGAAGTTGGCGGCCTGGCGGTCCAGGCCCTGGTCGTAGAGGCTCATGGCAGGCGGCAGCGAGAAACGAGGAGGCGGCAAAGGCGGGAAAACGATATTACGCGCCGTCGGGCGGCAGGCCGTCCAGGGCGACCAGCGTGCCGCGCGCGGCGCGCTGGCGCAGCGCGATCAGCGGTGCATAGGCGGGGTCGGCATGGAAGGCCCGCAAGGCGGCGAGATCGGGAAACTCCAGCAGCACGCGGCGCCCGCTCGCCACCGGGCCCTCGAGCACCACCATCTCGCCGCCGCGCACCAGGAAGCGCCCGCCATGGGCGGCGATCACGGCCGGCACGCGGGCGCGGTACTCGGCGTAAGCCTCGGCATCGATCACCTCGAGTTCGGCGTAAAGGTAGGCGGCCATCGGTGCAGCTCCGGCAACGGGCGCGATGCCGCCACCGCGGCGCCGCTCGCGCCCTGCGCCGATGTTGCCGCGCCGCACGCCGGCCTCCACCAGGGGGCATTCGCCGATTGCGCGCAGCGCGCCGGCCGGCCTATAAGGTCGGCGCTTGCATTTCGTTTCCACCGGAGACCCGCGTTGTCGACCCCGCCGTTCGCATGACCGCCCCGACGCCCGAGTCCCCCGCCTTGCTCGAGGTGCGCGATGTCTGCGTGCGGTTCGGCGGCATCGTCGCCCTGGACGGCGTGGGCTTTCAGGTCGCACGCGGCCAGATCTGCGGCCTCATCGGCCCCAACGGCGCCGGCAAGACCACGCTGTTCAACTGCCTCAGCCGCCTGTACCCCTACCAGCGCGGCGACATCCTGTTCGAGGGCCGCTCGATCACGGCCCTGCCCAGCCACGGCATCGCGGCGCTGGGCATGGGGCGCACGTTCCAGAACCTGGCCATGTTCAAGACCATGTCGGTGCTGGCCAACGTGATGGTGGGCGCGCACGCGCGCTCCTCGGCCGGCTTCCTGGCCAGCGCGCTGCGGCTGCCGCGGGTGCGGGCCGAAGAGCAGCGCCTGCGCGAGCGCGCGCTCGAGATCCTCGACCAGCTCGACCTGCGCGCCGTGCAGTCGCGTCCGGTGGGCGACCTGCCGTTCGCCGTCCAGAAGCGGGTCGAGCTCGGCCGCGCGCTGGCCGCCGAGCCCAAGCTGCTGCTGCTGGACGAGCCGGCGGCCGGCCTGAACCACGAGGAACTCGCCGATCTGGCCCGGCTCATACGCGAGATCCGCGACCGCCACGCCATCACGGTGCTGCTGGTCGAGCACCACATGGCGCTGGTGATGGGCCTGTGCGACCGCATCGTGGCGCTGAACTTCGGCCGCAAGATCGCCGAGGGCACGCCGGCCGAGATCCAGAACCACCCCGACGTGATCGCTGCCTACCTGGGGGCCGAGGCCCATGCCTGAGCTGCTCGAGGTGCGCGGCCTGCACGCGGCCTACGGCCCGACGCAGGTGCTGCACGGCATCGACTTCACGCTCGCCGCCGGCCGCATCACGGCCATCCTGGGGGCCAACGGCGCGGGCAAGACGACCACGCTGCGCGCCCTGTGCCAGGCGGTCGCCACGCGCGGCAGCATCCGCTTCGACGGCCGCGAGCTCGTGGGCCTGGCCACCGAGAGCGTGGTGCGGCTGGGCATCGCCCACGTGCCCGACGGCCGCGGCACCTTCGGCGCGCTCACGGTCGAGGAGAACCTGCGCCTGGGCGCCTACACCCGGCGCGACCGCGCCCAGGCCGCGGCCGACCTCGAGCAGATGTACGAGCGCTTCCCGCGCCTGCGCGAGCGCCAGCGCCAGAGCGCCGGGCTGCTGTCGGGCGGCGAGCAGCAGATGCTGGCGATCAGCCGCGCCCTGATGCTCAAGCCGCGGCTGCTGCTGCTGGACGAGCCCTCCTTCGGCCTGGCGCCGATGGTGGTGGCCGAGATCTTCCGCATCCTGCGCGAGATCAACCAGCGCGACGGCGTCAGCATCCTCCTGGTCGAGCAGAACGCCCAGCTCGCGCTCGAGCTGGCCGACCAGGCCTACCTGCTCGAGACCGGGCGCGTGGCGCTGTCGGGCCCGAGCCAGGACATCCGCCGCGACGAGGCCGTGCGCCGCGCCTACCTCGGCTACTGACACCCCGCCCCCATGGACGCCCTGCTGCACCAGATCCTCTCCGGCCTCGCCAGCGGCTGCATCTACGGCTCGGTGGCGCTGGCCCTGGTGATGATCTACCAGGCCACGCACCACATCAACTTCGCCCAGGGCGAGATGGCCACCTTCAGCACCTTCATCGCCTGGGCGCTGATCCACGCCGGCTGGCCCTACTGGGCCGCCTTCTTCACCACCGTGGCGCTGTCCTTCGTCGGCGGGCTGCTGATCCAGCGGCTGCTGCTGCGGCCGGTGGAGAAGGCCTCGGTGCTGACCAACGTGATCGTCTTCATCGGCCTGGCGGTGATCTTCAATTCGCTGGGCGGCTGGATCTTCGACTACACCGTCAAGAGCTTCCCCAGCCCCTTCCCGCAGGACGCGCCCTACGCGACGCGCTACTTCTCGGCCCACGAGTTCGGCACCGCGGCCGTGATGCTGGTGGTGCTGGGGCTGCTGTACGCCTTCTTCCGCTTCACGCCCTTCGGGCTGGCCATGCGCGGCGCGGCGCAGAACCCCGAGTCGGCGCGGCTGGTAGGCATCCGCGTGTCGTGGATGCTGGCCGTGGGCTGGGGCCTGGCGGCCGCCATCGGCGCCATCGCCGGCATGATGGTGGCGCCGGCAGTGTTCCTGGACCCGAACATGATGAGCGGCATCCTGCTCTACGCCTTCGCCGCAGCCCTGCTGGGCGGCATCGACAACCCGCTGGGCGCGGTCATCGGCGGGCTCATCGTCGGCGTGCTCGAGAACCTGCTGGGCGCCTACCTCATCGGCACCGAGCTCAAGCTCACGGTGGCCCTGGTCTTCATCGTCGGCACGCTCACGCTCAGGCCGAATGGCCTGTTCGGCCGTGCCGTGGTGGCCCGCGTATGAGCGATTCCGCGCCTTCCGCCCGCTGGCTGCGCTGGGGCGGCGCCGCGCTCGTGCTGGCGGCGCTGCTGGTGCTGCCCTTCCTGTTCAAGAACTACCGCGTGTTCCAGTTCAACCTCGTGCTGGCCTACGCGATCGCGGTGCTGGGCCTGAACATCCTCACCGGCTTCAACGGCCAGATCTCGCTCGGCCACGGCGCTTTCTATGCCATCGGCGCCTACACCGCGGCGGTGCTGATGGACCGCCTGGGCTGGCCCTTCTGGGCCACGCTGCCGGTGTCGGGCGTGGTGTGCTTCGGCCTGGGCTTCCTGATGGGATTCCCGGCGCTGCGCCTGAGCGGCCACTACCTGGCGCTGGCCACCTACGCGCTGGGCCTGGCGATCCCGCAGCTGCTGAAGTACCGCCACCTCGAGGGCCTGACCGGCGGCGTGCAGGGCATCGTGCTGAACAAGCCCGAGCCGCCGTTTGCGCTGCAGCTGTTCGGCCAGCCGCTGGGCGGCGACCGCTGGCTCTACTACGTGAGCCTGGCCGTGGCGGCGCTGATGTTCCTGCTGGCCTGGAACCTGCTGCGCGGCCGCGTCGGGCGGGCCCTGGTGGCCATCCGCGACCACCCCATCGCCGCCGCCGCGATGGGCATCGACCTGCCGATGTTCAAGTCGCTCACCTTCGGCGTCTCGGCCGGCTACACCGGCGTGGCCGGCGCGCTGGGGGCGGTGGCGGTGGCCTTCGTCTCGCCCGACAGCTTCACCATCCTGCTGTCGATCAGCCTGCTGGTGGGCGTGGTGGTGGGCGGGCTGGCCTCGATCCCGGGGGCGATCTTCGGCGCCATCTTCATCCAGTTCATCCCCAACCTCTCGGACCACCTGTCGAAGTCGGCGCCCTGGGCCCTCTACGGCGCGTTCCTGATCGGCTTCATGTACCTGATGCCCGCCGGCGTGATGGGCCTGGCGCGCAAATGGCGGGGGCGGCGCCAGCCGCCGGCCGCGCCCGGGGCGGCCCGCCCCGAGGTGCAGGCCGGCGACTGAGGCGGCCCCGTTTCTTTTCATCACCCAGGAGACAGCGGACATGCGGCTCAAACCACTGAAGATCGGCCTGCGCGGCCTGTTCGGACTTTTCGGCCTCACTCTGGCCCTCGGCACCAGCGGTGCCTGGGCCCAGAAGAAGTACGACCCGGGGGCCAGCGACACCGAGATCAAGATCGGCCAGATCGGCCCCTACTCGGGCCCGGCCTCGGCCTACGGCGTGATCGGCAAGACCATCGGCGCCTACTTCGACAAGGTCAACGCCGAGGGCGGCATCA
>JAGWMW010000126.1 GCA_028871575.1 Burkholderiales bacterium
CGGGACGGCTCCTCGGCGCGCTCGGCCGGCGTCGCGGGCGCAGGGGTGGCGGCCTCGTCGCGGCCCGGCTCGGGCGGGGCGTCGGTTGCCGGTTCGGTGGCGGGCGCGTCGTTCGGCGTCGTCTCGGGCATGGGCGCTTCGGGTGCGGTGGCAGCGGCAGTGGCTAGGCCGGGATTGTCATCGCAGCGGCGCCCGGGCCGGCCGCAACGCTGCCGGGCGTTCGCATCCGCCCCGGTCCGCGCAGGCGCACCCGGGGTTGCCCGGCTTTCGGCCGGCCTTCGCCGCCGCGCGAGGGGGCCGCCCGGTCCGGCCTCAGTCCAGCGGCCAGGCCAGGGTCTTGGGCCAGCGCAGCGGCTCGGCCGGCGCGCTGCCGCCGCTGTCGACGCTGCGCCACCAGGGCGTGACGCCGTCCACCTGCGCCGGCTCCACGGCCTCGCCCAGGCGCGGCATCAGCAGGTGCACGCCCTGGCGCGGCGCCTGCGCCAGCAGCGTCTCGGCCGGGTCGTCCCAGGCGTGCATCGCCAGGCTGAAGGTGCCCCAGTGCACCGGCAGGAAGGCCCCGCCGCCCAGCAGCTGCAGCGCCTGCAGCGCATTCTCGGGGCCGAGGTGGATGTCGCCCCAGGCCGGGTGGAAGGCCCCCACCTCGAGCATCACAAGATCGAACGGGCCCAGCCGCTCGCGGATCTCGGCGTACTGGTCGGTGAGGCCGGTGTCGCCGCTGAAGAAGACCCGGTGCCGGGGCCCGCGCATCGCCAGGCCCGACCACAGCGTGGCGTTGCGGTCCTTCAGCCCGCGGCCCGAGAAGTGCTGCGACGGCGTGGCCGTGACCTCGACCCCGGTGCCGGGCACGCGGTGGCTCTCCCACCAGTCGAGTTCGGTGATGCGCTCGGGCGCCACGCCCCAGGCCTGCAGGTGCGCGCCGACGCCCAGCGAGGTGATGAAGGGCAGCTCGGTCTGCGCCAGGGCGCGGATCGTGGGGTGGCAGAGGTGGTCGTAGTGGTCGTGCGAGATCAGCACCGCGTCCAGCGGCGGCAGCGCCGCCAGCGGCACCGCGGCGGGCTGGAAGCGCTTCGGCCCGGCCAGCTGCGAGGGCGAGGCGCGGCGCCCCCACACCGGGTCGGTGAGCAGCCGCGCGCCGTCGATTTCCAGCAGCACGGTGCTGTGGCCGATCCAGGTCGCGCGCAGGCCGCTGGCCGGCGGCTGCAGCCAGTGCCCGCGCGGATCGAGCGCGGGCAGCGGGGCAGCGGGCACGCGGCGGGTGCCGCCGCAGACGAACTCGGCCAGCGTGGGCATCTTCGCGGCCGGGTCGCGCAGGCCGGGCCGGATCGGCGCGAGGTTGCGGAAGCCGCCGTCGCGCCACTGGGCCGAGGCCTGCATGCGCTCCAGCCGCAGGCCCTGGGCGCGGGCGCCGAGCGACTTCATGCCGCGGCCAGCTGCGCCGCCGCCTCGTGGATGGCGGCGCGGATGCGCGGGTAGGTGCCGCAGCGGCAGAGGTTGCCGGCCATCGCGGCGTCGATGTCGGCGTCGCTGGGCGCGCGCTGGCGCGCCAGCAGCGCCGCCGCGCTCATGATCTGGCCGCTCTGGCAGTAGCCGCACTGCACCACGTCGAGCTTGAGCCAGGCCGCGCGCACGGCCGCGGCGATGCGCGGGTCGGCGTCCTGCAGGCCCTCGATGGTGGTCACGTGCTGCCCGCCCACCGCGCCCAGCGGCGTGACGCAGCTGCGCACCGGCGTGCCGCCCAGGTGCACGGTGCAGGCGCCGCAGACGGCGATGCCGCAGCCGAACTTGGTGCCGGTGAGCTGCAGCTCGCCGCGCAGCACCCACAGCAGCGGGGTGTCGTCCTCGGCCTTGCAGGCCACGGGCCGGCCGTTGAGGTGCAGGGTGGGCATCGTTCGGGGGTCCTTGCGGTGGCGGGGGTTCAGGCCAGCTTCAGCGGCAGCGTGCGCAGGCGCCGCCCGGTCAGTGCAAAAATGGCGTTAGCCACCGCAGGCGCGATCGGCGGCGTGCCCGGCTCGCCCACGCCCTCGGGCGGCTCGGTGCCGGGCAGCACGGCGGTCTCGATCACGGGGCACTGGCCCATGCGCAGCGCCGGCTGGTCGTGGAAGTTGCTCTGCAGCACCTGGCCCCGCGCGATCGTCACGCCGCCGTACAGCGCCGCCGACAGGCCGAAGACGACCGCGCTCTCCATCTGCTGGCGGATCAGGTTGGGGTTGACCGGCGTGCCGCAGTCGATGGCGCACCAGACGCGGTGGACGCGGATCGCGCCCTCCTCGGCCAGCGACACCTCGGCCACCTGGGCCACGATGCTGCCGAAGCTCTGGTGCAGGGCGAGGCCGCGCGCGGTCTTGGCGCCGTCCGGCGCGGGCGCGGCGCTCTGGCCCCAGCCGGCCAGCGCCGCCGCCTGCTGCAGCACGGCGCGGTGGCGCGGGTGCCGCGCCAGCAGCGACAGGCGCAGGGCCAGCGGGTCCTGCCCCAGCGCGTGCGCCAGCTCGTCGACGAAGCTCTCGACGAAGAAGGCCTGGTACGAGTGGCCCACTGAACGCCAGAAGCCCACCGGCACCGGCAGCTCGACCGCGACATGCGCCACCCGCGCCGTCGGCCACTCGTAGGCCTGGTCGAAGGCGCCCTCGGCGGTGGTCTTGTCGGGCCCCAGGCCGGGCAGGCCGAACGACCGCTCCAGCACCTGCGGCACGATGGCCTGGCCGGCCGAGAGGCTGCGCCAGCCCAGCACCCGGCCGCTGCCGTCCAGGCCGGCGGCCAGCCGCGCCACGGCGGCGGGGCGGTAGAAGTCGTGCCGCACGTCTTCGTCGCGCGGCCACAGCGTCTGCACCGGCGCGCCGCCGGCGGCGCGGGCGATCTCGGCCGCCTGGGCCACGAAGTCGGATTCGAGCCGGCGCCCGAAGCCGCCGCCGAGGTAGGTGACCTGCACGTCCACCGCCTCGGGCTCGAGGCCCAGCACCTGGGCGGCGGCGCGCCGCGCCAGGCCCGGCACCTGGGTCGGGGCCCAGACGGTGGCGCGGCCGTCCTTGAACTGCACCGTGCAGTTGATGGGCTCCATCGCCAGGTGGGCGAGGTAGGGCGCCCGGTACTCGGCCTCGACGCGGCGGGCCGCGCCGGCCAGCGCCGCGTCGGCATCGCCCACGCGCAGGAAGGTGAACGCGCCCTGCTCGCCGTCGAGCGCGCGCGCCAGCTCGCCCATCGCCGCGTCGCTGGAGAAGCCGGCCGCGGGCACCGCCTCGTCCCAGCGCACGGCCAGCGCCTGCACGCCCTTCATCGCGTGCCAGGGGGTGTCGGCGATGACGGCCACGCCGCCGCTGCCGCCGCCGTGCGCGGCCAGCGCCAGCGCCTGCTTCACGCCGGGCAGCTTCAGCGCGGCGGCCGCGTCGAACGAGGCCACGCGCCCGCCCAGCGTCGGGCACATCCGCACGCTGGCGTAGAGCAGCCCCGGGGGGAGCATGTCGATGCCGAAGCCGGCCCGGCCCAGGCCCTTGGCCGTGGCCTCGGCCCACAGCCGCGGCAGCGGCCGGCCGATCAGCCGGAACTGCGCCGGCGTCTTCAGCACCGGTGCGTCGGGCAGCGGCAGCGCCGCGGCGGCGGCGGCGAACTCGCCCAGCCGCGCCTGCCGGCCCGAGCGGTGCGACAGCACGCCGTCGGCCACCGTCACCTCGGCGGCCGGCACGCCCCAGGCGCGGGCCGCCGCGGCCACCAGCATCGCGCGCGCGCTGGCCCCGGCCTGGCGCATCGGCCCCCACAGGTCCTTCAGGCTCGACGAGCCGCCGGTGACCATGATGCCCACCTCGCGCATCGTCTTGGCCGTCATCCACGCGGCCAGCCGCGCCAGCACGCCGTGGTCGTCCGGCGGGAAGGGCAGGCCGTCGACGACGGTGGCGATGTCGTTGTAGATGGCGTCGATCGGGGCGGCGGCCAGGTCCACCTTCGACCAGTCGGCATCGAGCTCGTCGGCCAGCAGCATCGCCAGCCCGGTGTGCGTGCCCTGGCCCATCTCGCTCTTGGGCATGACGATGGCCACGCGGTCGTCGGCCCCGATCTTGACCCAGCCGTTGAAGGCCACCTGGCCGGGTGCGGTCGGCAGCGGGCGGTGCGTCAGCAGGCGCTGGCGCGGCGGCAGCACCGACCAGCCCACCACCAGCGCACCCGCGGTGCCCACCACGCCGGCACTGGCCAGGAAGAAGGTGCGTCGTTTCATCCGCCGGCATTTTGCGGTGTCGGCGCCGGTGGCGCCTGCGCCCCGTGATTCGCGGGTAAACCCGGGCCGGCTTTGTCCAGGCTTTGCCCGGCCGCCAGCATGATCGGCGCCGAGCGCTTACCCTTGCGCCCCTGCCGGAGACTAGAGGGAGCAACCGCATGAGCCTGGCCGACCGATTGCGCCGCCTCGGCCCCGCGCGCCTGCAGGGCCTGCGCCGCGGCATCGAGAAAGAAAGCCTGCGCGCGCTGCCCGACGGCACGCTGGCCTCGACCCCGCACCCGGCGGCGCTGGGGGCGCCGCTGACGCACCCGCACATCACCACCGACTTCAGCGAGAGCCAGCTCGAGCTCATCACTGGCGTGCACGCCACGCCCGAGGCCTGCCTGGACGAGCTGCGCCAGGTGCACCAGTTCGTGGTGCGCACGCTGTCGCAGGAGGCCCACCGCGACGAGCGCCTTTGGGCCGGCAGCATGCCCTGCCGGCTGCCGCCGGACGAGACGATCCCGCTCGGCCGCTACGGCAGCAGCAACATCGGCCGCGCCAAGAGCATCTACCGCATGGGCCTGGGCCACCGCTACGGCCGGCGCATGCAGACCATCAGCGGCATCCACTACAACTGGTCGCTGCCGGGCCTGGGCAACGAGGAGCACTTCGCGCTCATCCGCAACTTCCGCCGCCACGCCTTCCTGCTGCTGTGGCTGTTCGGCGCCAGCCCGGCGGTGTGCGCCAGCTTCGTGGAAGGTCGCGAGCACGGGCTGCTGCCCCTGGGCCCCGGCGGCGGCAGCCTGCACCTGCCGCACGCGACTTCGCTGCGCATGGGCCGGCTGGGCTACCAGAGCGAGGCCCAGGCCAGCCTGGCGGTCAGCTACAACAGCCTGGAGCGCTACGCCGCCACGCTGCAGGACGCGCTGACCCGGCCCTACCCGCCGTACGAAAAGATCGGCCTGCGCAACCTGGGCGGCGAGTACAACCAGCTCGCGACCACGCTGCTGCAGATCGAGAACGAGTTCTACGGCCTGATCCGCCCCAAGCGCGTGATCCGCAGCGGCGAGCGCCCGCTGCACGCGCTGCGCGAGCGCGGCGTCGAGTACATCGAGGTGCGCTGCATGGACCTCGACCCGTTCGAGCCGCTGGGCATCGCCGCCGGCACGATGCGCTTCCTCGACGTCTTCCTGCTGCACTGCCTGCTGGCCGACAGCCCGCCCGACACGCCGGCCGAGATCGCCGCCCTGGGCCGCAACCAGCACCACACCGCCACCCACGGCCGCGAGGCCGGCCTGGTGCTCGAGCGCGAGGGCGGCCCGGTGCGGCTGCTGGACTGGGCGGCCGAGATCCTGGCCGAGTGCGAGCCCATCGCCGCCGCGCTGGACGCGGCCCAGGGCGGCAGCGCCCATGCGCGCGCGCTGGACGCGGCGCGGGCCGCGCTGGCCGCGCCGCAGACCCTGCCCTCGGCGCGCGTGCTGGCGGCGATGGCGCGCGATTTCGGCGGCTCGCACCTGGCCTTCATCGGCGCGCAGTCGGAGCAGGCCCGCCACCACCTGGTGGCGCTGCCCTGGAGCCCCGCCCAGCAGGCCGCGGCGCAGGCCCAGGCGCAGTCCTCGCTGGCCGAGCAGCGCCGCATCGAGGCGGCCGACACGCAGGACTTCGAGACCTTCCGCCAGGCCTACCTGGCCCCCGAAGGCCTGGCCGTGGCGGCCTGAAGCCGCGGCCGGGGCGGCGCGTCGGCCGCCCGCGCCAGCGCGGGCTCGCCGCCGCGGGCCAGGCTGTCCACCAGCGCGTCGAGCACCGCCTGGGCCCCGGCGATGGGCTCGTGGTTGACCATCATCGCCACCGCCCAGGGCCGGCCCTGGGCGTCGCGCACGTAGCCGGCCAGGGCCGCGGCGTCGCGCAGGCTGCCGGTCTTCAGGCGCGCCCAGCCGGCGGCCGGGCTGCCCTGCAGCCGGCGGTGCAGGGTGCCGTCGACGCCGGCCACGGGCAGGCTCATCGCCAGGTCGGCCGCGTGCGGCCCGGCCCAGGCCGCCGCCAGCAGCGAGGCCATCTGCAGCGGCGTGATGCGCTCGCTGCGCGACAGGCCCGAGCCGTTGTCCAGCACCAGGCCGGCGTCGTCGATGCCATGGGCCTCGAACCACTGCCGCACCGCCGCCGCGGCCAGCTCGGCCGTGGTGGCCTGCGGATGCGCGGCCATGGCCGGCACGCCGAGCTCGAGGTAGAGCAGCCGCGCCAGCACGTTGTCCGACTGCTTGTTCATCGGCCGCAGCAGCTCGCCCCAGGGCCGCGCCTCGTGCTCGGCCAGCACGCGGGCCCCGGCCGGGGCGGCGCCGTCGCGCACGCGGCCCAGCCAGCGGCCCTGGCCGTCCATGCCGCGCCAGCGCCCGCCGAGCTGGTGCCACAGCGCGGCGAACAGGCGCGCCGCGAGCTCGTCGCGGTCGATCAGCTGCAGGGCCGTGCGCACGCGGCAGCCGCGCGGGAAGCTGCCGTCGAGCTCGATGCGCGTGCGGCCGGCGTGGTGGCTCACGCGCGCCGGCCGCCAGCCTGAGTCCCAGTCGTCGCAGGGCCGCGCGACCAGCGTCATGCGGCTGTCGATCTCGAGCCCCGGCAGCGGCGGCAGCGTGGCGGCGTGCACGCCGTGGCGGCCGGCCTGCAGCGCCAGCGGCAGCAGGTCGCCGGCCGGCATCAGCGCGTCGGGGATCACGTTGTAGGGGAACTCGGGCGAGTCGTCGAAGGGCGCGCGGCCCAGGTCGGTGCGCTGCGGCCGGTAGCGCGTGCGGTCGAGCACCAGGTCGCCCCGGATGTCGCGCACCCCCTGCTGGCGCAGCTCGAGCAGCAGCGCCCAGAGTTGCGGCACGCCGAGATCGGCGTCGCCGCCGCCCTGCAGCACGAGGTCGCCGCGCAGCACCCCGCCCGCGAGCGGGGCCGCCGTCAGCAGCGCCGTGCGGCCGCGCAGGTCGGGGCCCAGCGTGTCCAGCGCGACGACGCTGGTGACCAGCTTCATCGTCGAGGCCGGGGCCATCGGCACCCGCTCGCGCCAGCCCCAGGCCGGCGCATCGTGGCCCAGCGGCAGCGCCACCGCAGCCAGCGCGTCGGGCGGCAGGTGCGCGGCGTCCAGCGCCTGCAGCACCGCCGGGGGCAGCGGCTCGGCCGGCGCAGGGGCCGGCGCAGGCGCAGTCGAAGGCGCAGGCGCCGACCCCGGCTGGGCCCCTGCCGGGGCCGTCAGGGCCAGCGCCAGGGCCAGCTCGAGGGCGACGGCAAGGGCAACGGGTCTGCGCATTGGTGCATTGTGGCCGTGGCGCCGGCCGCGGCGCCGGGTCCGGCGGAGGGCACGCAACCCGTCCACAATGCCTGCCGACCTCAGACCGATCAACGACCAATGGGTGGACCGACCGTGAGCACCGAGCCTGCGCTTCCCCACGCCGGGGATGTCTGCGGCCTGGGCCTGGATGCCGGCGGCACGCACACCCGCTGGGCCCTGGCCGACGGGGCGGGCCGGGTGCTGCGGCAGGGGCAGGCGCCGGGCCTGTCGGGGCTGCAACTGGCCACGGCCGACGGGCGCGCCCGCATCGGCGAGGTGCTGGCGCAGATCGCGCAGCAGACGGGCGCCGGCCCGGCGGCGCTGCCGGGCCGCGTGTCGATCCTGGCCGGCGTGACCGGGCTCGACGAGGCCCTGCAGGCCCCGCTGCAGGCGCTGCTGGCGCAGGCCTTCGGCGTGGACGCGGCGGCGGTGCGGGCGCTCAACGACGTCGAGCTGCTCTGCCGGGCCGCCCATGCCCCCGGCGCCGGCGGCGTGCTCTACGCCGGCACCGGCTCGGTGGCGGCCTTCATCGACGGCCACGGCACGCTGCACCGCGCCGGCGGCCGCGGCGTCGTCATCGACGATGCCGGCGGCGGCCACTGGATCGCCTGCCAGGCGCTGCGCCTGGTCTGGCGCGCCGAGGACGAGTCGCCCGGCGCCTGGCGCCGCTCGCCGCTGGCGCAGGCCCTGTTCGAGCAGATCGGCGGCAGCGACTGGGCCGCGACGCGGCAGCGGGTCTACGGCGCCAGCCGCGGCGAGGTCGGCCGCCTGGCGCTGGCGGTGGCGCGCGCGGCCCCGCACGACGCGGCCGCGCTGGCGCTGCTGCAGGCCGCCGGCACCGAGCTGGCACGGCTGGCGCTGGCGCTGCACCGGCGCTTCGGCGCGATGCCGCTGGCGCTGGCCGGCCGGGTGTTCGAGTTGCACCCGGCGATCGAGGCCGCGCTGCGTGCGGCCCTGCCCGAGCGGGCCGCGCTGCATCCGCTGGCCGAGCCGGCCCACCACGCCGCGGCGCGGCTGGCGCTGCAGCCCCTGCAGTCCCTGCCGCCGAACCCGCCCCGGCCCGCCGCCGCACCCCCAGCCCGGAGCCCTGCATGACCCGCTGCATGACCCGCTGCACCCGATCGCGCCCCCGGCCCTGGCACCGCGGCCTGGGGCTGCTGCTGGCCGCCGCCGCCCTGCTGGCGGGCTGCGCCAGCGGGCCGCCCACCACCACCGCCGGCGGGGTGCCGATCGACGCCACCCACGTGGCCAAGGGCCAGGACAGCCGGGTGCTGTTCCTGATCCTGCACTACACCGCCACCGACTTCCCCACCGCGATGAAGATCCTGACCCAGCAGGACGTCTCGGCGCACTACCTGCTCAGCGACGAGACGCCGCCGCGCATCTACCGCCTGGTCGACGAGAACCGGCGCGCCTGGCACTCGGGCGCCAGCGCCTGGCAGGACAACGCGCGGCTGAACTCGAGCTCGATCGGGATCGAGATCGTCAACCCCGGCTACACGCTGGGCCCGGACGGCGAGCATGTGTTCCACCCCTTCCGCGCCGACCAGATCGACGCCCTGATCCCGCTCATCCGCGACATCGTCAAGCGCCACGAGATCCACCCCGACCGCATCCTCGGCCATGGCGAGGTCACGCCGTCGTACAAGGAAGACCCGGGGCCGCTGTTCCCGTGGAAGCGCCTGGCCGACCTGGGCATCACGCCGCCCTGGCCCGACGCGGCCCAGGTGGCGGCGCGGCAGCGCGTGTTCGAGGCCGCGCCGCCCGACGCGCTGTGGTTCCAGCAGGCGCTGGCCGAGCATGGCTACAACGTGCAGCCCACCGGCGTGATCGACCACCAGACGCGGCGCGTGCTGATGAACTTCCAGATGCGCTACCGGCCCGCCAACTACGACGGACTGCCCGACGCCGAGACGGCGGCGCTGATCGACGTGATCAACCACCCGGTGCCGACGCCGGCCATGGCGGCGGCGCTGGCGGCCTCGGCCACGGCGCCGCCCGCGACCGCTGCGCCCGTGGCTGCGCCCGCGCTCGCCCCGCCCGCGGCTGCA
>JAGWMW010000293.1 GCA_028871575.1 Burkholderiales bacterium
GGCCGCCGCGCCGGGCGCTGCGGGCAGGCCCAGGTCGGCGAGCGTGGGCAGCGGCTCGGGCCGGGCGAGCGGCGCGGCCTTGAACCCCGCGGCGGCGGGGGCCTCGGGCGCGTCCATCCGCGCCGCCCAGCGGGCCGCCCAGCCACTGCGCGAGCGCAGCCGCCGCACCACGCCGGTCTGCGGCCATTCGGTCCAGGCCACGCCCTGGCTGCGGCACCAGGCGGTCACGTCGAGGTCGCGCGTGTAGCTCCAGCCCGGCCCGGTCTCCTCGTGGCTGAAGAGGTGGGTGAATTCGATCGTCTGCCGCAACGCGTGCAGCACTTGCGGCATCGCGCCGGTGCGCACCAGCAGCGGCAGGCCCCGCTCGGCCAGTGCCTGCTGCAGCTCGGCCGCGCAGCGCCGCCAGAAGGCCACATGGCGCGGGTCGCATTCGGGGCTCGCCAGCCAGGCCGGCTCGATCACGACCAGCCCCAGCGCACGCTCGAAGCGCATCGCCTCCGCCAGCGGGGCGTGGTCGCGCAGGCGCAGGTCGCGCTTGAACCAGACCAGGGCCGTCGGCGCGCCGCCGCTCATCGCACCAGCGGGCGCACGGTCGTGAAGCCGCCGTCGACCGCGATGACCTGCCCCGTCAGGCGCGCGGCGCCGTCGCCCAGCAGCCAGGCCATCACCTCCGCCACCTGGGCCGCCGTCTGCACGCCCGCCAGCGGGTACTGACGGGCGGCCGCCTCGCGCTGGGCCGGCACCTTCAGCAGGGCGGCTGTCATCGGCGTCTCGGTCAGGCCGGGCGCGACGGCATTGAAGCGCAGCCCCTGCGGGGCATAGGTGGCCGCGGCGCTGCGCACCAGGGCCTCGACCCCGCCCTTGGCGGCCGCGATGGCCTCGTGGTTGGCCACGCCGATGCGTGCCACCACCGAGCTGGCGAACACCGCCGCGCCGGCGCCGCCCTGCCGTGCGGCGACCCAGGCCTGCAGCATCAGCACCGCGCTGTCGAGATTGACGCGCATCAGCTCGCGGTAGGTTTCCCAGCGCGTGCGGTGCAGCGGCGCGATCAGCGTGCTGCCCACGCAGTGGGCGAGCAGCTCGGGCGCGGCGCCGAACGCGGCCTGGCAGGCGGCCATGGCCTGGGCGGCGCCCTCGGGCATGGTGGTGTCGGCCGCCACGCGCACGCTGGCCTCGACCTCGGCCAGGCGCTGCGCGTCGCGGCCGGCCGCGACGACGCGGCAGCCCTGGGCCAGCAGCCGCGCAGCCAGGGCGCGGCCGATGCCGCCGCTGGCGCCAGTGACGAGGACGATGGGGTTCATGGCAGGGCTTCCGGTGGATGGGGGACAGGCGCGGCCGCGGACGCGGCGCGTGACAGCAGCTCGTCGGCCGTGGCCAGGCCCCGCGTCGCGCG
Source organism: Burkholderiales bacterium (assembly GCA_028871575.1). Classification (GTDB taxonomy): domain Bacteria; phylum Pseudomonadota; class Gammaproteobacteria; order Burkholderiales; family Burkholderiaceae_C; genus Rubrivivax. The sequence goes on from JAGWMW010000293.1 coordinate 1,394, forward strand.
GGCCCACCATTGCGAGAAGGAATCGCAGCGTTGCGCTACGGCCGGGAACAGCGCCGGCTCGGCCTCGGCCTGGGCCCAGCGCCCCAACCCAGGCGCCCACCACGGCGCGAGATGGGGCTCGGCGACGCAGCGCACGCTGCGGGCGCCCCGCAACGCGGCGCCGACGGCGCGCGCGTCGCCGTGCCAGCGCCGCGGGGCCAGCTCGGCCATGCGGCGGCCGACGAACTGCCAGCGCCGCTCGCTCCAGGGCCAGGCGCGGTGGAAGTCGGCCAGGTACAGGCCGATGCGCAGCACACCGTCGGCCCGTGCCGCCGC
>JAGWMW010000127.1 GCA_028871575.1 Burkholderiales bacterium
CAGACGGCCAGGTAGCTGGTGCCGACCTGATACGAGGTCTCGCCGCCCAGGCCGTTGTCACGTCCGAACTGGCGCCAGGCCTCGTTGGCCGCCACGATGACCCCTTCGCGGTCGAGCACCACCACATGGGCCGACAGCGAGTCCAGCACCGAGGCCTTCAGGTCCTCGCTCTCGCGCAGCCGCTCCTCGGCGCGGCGGCGCTCGGTGACGTCGCGCACGATGACGCTGGCCACGACCTCGCCGGAGTCGGCGTCCACGTAGGTGCTGGTCGCCACCTCGGCCTCGAACAGGCTGCCGTCGGCCCGCCGCATGCGGATCGGGCCCTGCGCACCGCCAGTGGCCAGCCGCTGCGCATCCATCGCCGCCACGCGCGGGTCGCTGGTGTCGACCAGTTCGTCGCGGGCCAGCATCCGCAGCGCCGCCTCGCTGCGGCCGAGCATCGCGCAGGCCGCGGGGTTGGCCGCCAGGATCGCGCCGCCGGGCAGGGTGCGCATCACGCCGTCCAGGCTGTGCGCGAACAGCATCCGGTAGCGCATCTCGCTGCTGCGCAGGAGCTCCTTCTCGGCCTGCAGGGCGGCGGTGGCCAGCCGGACGCGGCTGGCGGCGACCGCGTTGGCCCGCACCAGGATGTGCGTCATCGCCGTCAGCGCTGCCGACAGCGCCAGCCCCAGCGCCAGGAACCAGGCGGTGCTGCGGTCGACGACCCAGGGCGGCCCGAGGCTGGACACGGCGATGTCCCAGGTCCGGTCGGCGACATGGATGCGGGTGCGCCAGGCCTCGGACCCGCCGGCCGGCGCCGGGCCGCCGGGCCGCGTCCAGTCGCTGTCGAACAGCAGGTCGGCGGCGCCGGCGGCCCGCGCCTGCGGGTCCGTGATCACGATGCGCCGGCCCTGCAGCAGCGCCTGCGGAAGCACGCTGCGCACCAGCTCGTTGGTGCGGAAGGAAATGCCCACCACGCCCAGGGCGGTCTCCAGGCGCTCCTGGCGCGTGGGCGGGATCACGCCGTGCGCGTAGACCGCGGCGCGGATGACCACGCTCGTCAGCAGCGGCTGGTGCACGGCGAATCGGTCGCGCGCCAGCAGCAGCGGGCCGGTGGCGACGTACTGGCCGCTGGCCAGGGCCGCATCGACCGCGGCGCGGTAGTGCTGGGCGGGGTCGTAGAGGTCGTAGCCGAAGGCAGCGCGGTCCGGCGGGTAGGTGTGCCGCAGCACCATGTACTGCGGCCGCTCGCCGGGCGGCTTGATGTCGAACGCCGGGTGCCCCCGCGGCGAGGCGGTGCGGTCCGCAGCCACGGCGCGGACATAGGCAGCACGCTGCGGCCCGGTCACGCGGTCGGCCATGAAGGTCAACGCCAGCCCGGGGAAGCGCCGCTCCAGCGAGATGGCACGGACATAGTTCAGGAACTCGGCATCGGTGGGCGATTGCTGCAGCACGCCGAAGATGCGCAGGCCCGGCAGCGTGTCGATGTACGACTGGATGCGGTTGGCCAGCGCGGTGGCGAAGTCCGAGGCCTGGCGGTCGAGCTCGGCGCCGGCCTCGTCGGTGCTCTTGTGCACCGACCAGCCGCACAGCAGCGCCGTGAGCGCCAGGCTCAGCGCCAGCACGCCGGCGGGCAGCCAGCGCAGGCGGGGGCGCGGGGCGCCGGTCATGGCCGGGCGCCGGCGAGGGATCGCGCGGCTCCGAGGCGGCGGCCTGGCGCTGCAGCGGGCTCGTCGCGGGCCATCACGACCCCGGCAACTCCGGGCTCGGCGTGTTGCGCAGCACCTCCTCGAGCGTCGTCAGCCCGGCCGCCACCTTCATCACGCCGCCCAGGCGCAGCGGGCGCAGGCCGTCCTGCATGGCCTGGCGGCGCAGGGCCTCGCCGTCCAGCGCCGGGTGGATGGCCTTGCGCGCGGCCGGGGTGAGCGTGAGCAGCTCGTACAGGCCGGCGCGGCCGCGGTAGCCGGTATGGCGGCATTCCAGGCAGCCCACGGCCTTGTAGGGCCGCACCCCGCCCGACAACCGCCAGGGCCGCACCGCCTCGTCCAGCGTGTCGCGGCCGACGCCGTCGTCGCGCTCCTTGCAGGCCGGGCACAGCGTGCGCGCCAGGCGCTGCGCCAGCACGCCGATCACGGTGGCGGCGATCAGGTACGGCGGCACGCCCAGGTCGGCCAGGCGCGTGACGGCGCCCACGGCATCGTTGGTGTGCAGCGTGCTGAAGACGAGGTGGCCGGTGAGCGCGGCCTGGATCGCCATCTCGGCCGTGGCCAGGTCGCGGATCTCGCCCACCATGATGATGTCCGGGTCCTGCCGCATCAGCGCGCGCAGGCCTTCGGCGAAGCCCATGTCGATGGCGGCCTGGACCTGGGTCTGGTTGAAGGCGGGCTCGATCATCTCGATCGGGTCCTCGATGGTGCAGACGTTGACCTCCTCGCGCGCCAGGCTCTTCAGCGTGGCGTAGAGCGTGGTCGTCTTGCCGCTGCCGGTGGGGCCGGTGACGAGCACGATGCCGTGCGGCCGCGCGACGAGCTGCCGCCACTGCGCGCCCTCGTGCTCGCCGAAGCCCAGCGCCTCCAGGCCCTTGACCGTGGTGTCCGGGTCGAAGATGCGCATCACCAGCTTCTCGCCGAAGGCGGTGGGCAGGGTGGACAGGCGCATCTCGACCTCGCCGCCGGCACCGTCGCCGCCCTCGGGCCGGCGGGTCTTGATGCGGCCGTCCAGCGGGCGGCGCTTCTCGACCACGTCCATGCGGCCCAGCAGCTTGATGCGCGAGGTCATCGCGCCCATCACGGCCAGCGGCACCTGATAGACGGTGTGCAGCACGCCGTCGATGCGGAAGCGGATGGCGCCCATGTCGCGCCGCGGCTCGAGGTGGATGTCGCTGGCGCGCTGGTCGAAGGCGTACTGCCACAGCCAGTCGACCACCTGCACCACGCCCTGGTCGTTGGCGTCCAGCGCCTTGTTCGAGCGGCCCAGCTCGACCAGCTGCTCGAAGCTGGCGCTGCCCGAGACCTCGCCGCTCTTCTGCGCCGCGCGCACGCTGCGCGCCAGGGCGTAGAACTCGGTCGTGTAGCGGCGCAGGTCCTCGGGGTTGGCCACCGCCAGCCGCACCGGGCGCCGGGTGTGGGCCTCGATCTCGGCCACCCAGTCGATGTCCAGCGGCTCGGCGGTGGCCACCACCACCTCGGTGGGCGTCACGCTCACGGGCAGGGCGCGGCGCAGCTCGGCGTACTGCACGCTCATCACGTCGGCCACCCGGCCCACGTCCACGCGCAGCGGGTCGATGCGCAGGTAGGGCAGCCGGCAGCGGCCGGCCAGCCATTCGGTCAGCGCCTCGGTGTCCAGCACGCGGCCGGCGCCGGCGCCACTGCCCAGGCGCACCAGGCCGGCGCCGCCCAGCCGCACCAGCGCGTGCAGGCTGGAGGGCCCTGCGCGAAAGCGCGCCGCCACGCGCTCGGCGTCGTCGGCGCCGATCCAGCCGTCCTCGCGCAGCCAGGCCAGCAGCAAGGGCCACTCGAGCCGCCCGCGCGCCACGCCAGCGCCCGGGCGGGACGGTGCGGCGGGACTGGCGCCCACCCGGGCCAGGGCCTGTCGATTCACGTTGCCGAATCCTCTGCCGTATAGGGGCGAACCATGCGCAGCCACTTGCGCGCCGGCAGGCCCAGCGCGCCCCAGCGCTGCTCGATCACCGCCGCCCGCGCCGCCAGCACCTCGCGCCCCGGCACGACCACGCCGCGCCCGGCCACCGCCACGGTGTTGCCTTCGCGCGTGGGCCGCAGGCCCCAGACCTGGCTGCGGCCGAAGGCGGCAGCGATGCGCGCCATGCTGTCATGGAAGCTGGCCTGGCGGCCGAACAAATTGACGCTCATCAGGCCGCCATCTTCCAGCACCGCGCGGCAGGCGCGGTAGAAGTCCAGCCCGTCCAGGACCGGCGCGGCCGCCTCGTGGTCGTACAGGTCCACTTGCAGCAGCCGCACGCTGGCCGGCTCGGCCTGGGCCAGCCAGTCGGCGGCGTCGCCGCACACCACCTCGGCCTGGCGCGGCAGGCGGAACCACAGGCCGTTGACGGCCACGACCTCGGGGTTGATCTCCACCGCGGTGGTGGCCATGCCCAGCGCCCCGGCCGTGAAGCGGGTCAGCGCCCCCGCGCCGAGCCCGAGCTGCACCGCCCGGCCCCCGCCCAGGGCCTCGCTGGGCAGCCACAGCAGGGGGGCCAGCATGCGCTGCACGTAGTCGAGCTCGAGGCGCTGCGGACTGGCGATGCGCATCGCGCCCTGGATCCAGACCGAGCCCAGGTGCAGGTAGCGCACGCCGTCGTGCTCGGACAGCGTGACCGGCGGCAGCGGCCGGGGCAGGCGCTTCATGCCGCCGCCGGCGCCGCCGGCGCCACCGGCGCCATCAGCGCGCCCAGCCGCGGCAGCACGCGGCAGGCGTTGGCCGCCGTGACGGCGGCCGTGCGCGCCGGGCTCCAGCCGCGCAGTCCGGCCAGCGCGGCGGCGATGCGCGGCAGCTCGGCCGGCTCGTTGCGCGAGACCGCGCCCGCCGCGCGCTCGGCCGCGGTGCGGTACAGCCATTGCGGAGGGATGTCGGGGGCGTCGGTCTCCAGCACCGGCACGGTCTCGGGCAGCGTGGCAGCCAGGGCGCGGATCTGCAGCGCGCGCTCGAACGTCATCGCCCCGCCGAAGCCCAGCGCGAAGCCGCGTTCGGCGAATTGCCGCGCCTGCACCGCGCTGCCGTTGAACGCATGCGCGACGCCGCCGGCCACCTCGACGCGGCGCAGCCCGTGCAGCAGCGTGTCGGCACTGCGCCGCACGTGCAGGATCACCGGCAGCCCGGCCTCGCGCGCCAGCGCCAGCTGCCCCAGGTAGAAGCGCCGCTGGCGCTGGCGCGCGGCCTCGTCGGCCGGCACGAAGTGGTCGAGCCCGATCTCGCCCACCGCGACCAGGCGCGGATCGGCGGCATGCTCGCGCAGGGCCTGGGCCAGGCGGTCGAGGTCGTCGTCGCCGGCCGCGGCCACGGAGAGCGGGTGGATGCCCAGCGCGTAGGCCAGGCCGTGCGCCCGCGCCAGTGCGCGAACGGCCTCGAACTGCGGCACCGCCACCGCCGGCAGCACCAGCATCGACACCCCCGCGGCGCGCGCGCGCTGCAGCACCGCGGCGCGGTCGGCGTCGAACTCGACGGCGTCGAGGTGACAGTGCGTATCGATCCACATGGCGCGATGATGAGGGCTCCGTGATACCTTCACCCGCAGGCTCCCCCGGGCGCAGGTCGCTGCGCACCTTGCCGCGCACCTTGCCGCGAACTTTGCCGCGCCACCCGTCGCGTCCATGAAGAAGGCCCCGCTGTACAGCCGATCACCGCGCCGCGGGCTCTCGCCGGAGCCAGCGTCCCTGCCAGTCGAGGACCGTGCGGCCGCCACCCCGAGCCCGCCTGTTGCGCAGCCGCCGGGCGGGCCTGGCGCAGGCCTGGTTGGGCGGGTTTCGCTTCGGCCGGGCCCGCTGCGCCTGGGCCTGCTCGTGCTGCTGGTGCTGCTAGCCCTGCTCGGCCTGCTGGCGTTGCGGCGGCCGCCGCCGGCGCGGCCCGTGACCCAGGCCGACATCGACGCGGCGGTGCGCCGCTCGCTGGCGGCGGCGCCGCTGCCCTCCGAGGCGGCGCGCGCCTACGACGCCGTGCGGCCCTCGGTGGTGCGGGTGCTGGCGCTGATGGACGAGCGCGACGCCGGCGAGGGCCGGCACGCCGAGCGCGCGCAGGAGCGCAGCCTGGGCACGGGCGTGGTGCTGATCGACGACGGCACCATCCTGACCAGCCTGCACGTGGTGGCCGGCGCGCGGCGCATCCGCGTCACCTTCGCCGACGGCCAGGACAGCGAGGCCCTGCTGGTGGGCGCCCAGCCCGAGGACGACCTGGCCGTGCTGCGCGCCCAGACCCTGCCCGACGACCTGCAGGCCGCCGCGCTGCGCAGCACCGCCGACCTGCGCCCGGGCGACCGCGTGATCGCGGTCGGCTACCCCTTCGGCATCGGCCCCAGCGTCAGCGAGGGCGTGGTCTCGGGGCTCGGCCGGACGTTCCGCTCGGATGCCAGCCCGCGCCCGCTGCGCCACCTGATCCAGTTCGATGCCGCCGCCAACCCGGGCAACTCGGGCGGCCCGCTGGTGACGATGGACGGCCAGGTGGTGGGCATCGTCACCGCCATCCTCAACCCCGGCGAGGCGCGCACCTTCATCGGCATCGGCTTTGCCGTGCCGATCGAGCGCGCGGCCGCCGCTGCCGGCACGCCGCCGTTCTGACCCGCCCTCGCGCCCAAGCCACCCCCAGCCCCGAGGCCCCGATGCCCTTCTCTGCCGCCGACACCGCCGCCGCCGACCCTGCCGCGCTGATGGAGCGGCTGCTCTACCAGGTCAAGCGCGTGGTGGTCGGCCAGGACCGCTTCCTCGAGCGCGTGCTGGTGGCGCTGCTGGCCCAGGGCCACCTGCTGGTCGAGGGCGTGCCCGGCCTGGCCAAGACGCTCACCGTCAAGACCCTGGCGCGCGCCCTGAACGGCAGCTTCAAGCGCATCCAGTTCACGCCCGACCTGGTGCCGGCCGACCTGGTGGGCACGCGCATCTACCACCCCGGCAGCGGCGAGTTCGGCACCCGGCTGGGGCCGGTCTTCGCCAACCTGCTGCTGGCCGACGAGATCAACCGCGCGCCGGCCAAGGTGCAGAGCGCGCTGCTCGAGGTGATGCAGGAGCGCCAGGTCACGATCGCCGGCGAGACGCACCGGGTGCCCGAGCCCTTCGTCGTCATGGCCACCCAGAACCCGATCGAGACCGAGGGCACCTACCCCTTGCCCGAGGCGCAGCTCGACCGCTTCCTGATGAAGGTGCGGCTGGACTACCCGAGCGAGGAGGAAGAGTTCGTGATCGCCCAGCGCGCCAGCGCCGAGCCGGTGCCGGTGGAGGCGGTGGCCGACACCGCGCGGCTGCTGGCGATGCAGCGCGAGTGCCGCGCCGTCTACTGCGACCCGGCGCTGATGCAGTACGCGGTGCGTCTGGTGGGCGCCACGCGCCGGCCCGAGCGCCACGGCCTGGCCGACATCGGCCGCTACCTGGCCTGCGGCGCCAGCCCGCGCGCCACCATCGGCCTGGTCGAGGGCGCCAAGGCCCTGGCCCTGCTGCGCGGCCGCCGCTATGCGCTGCGCGAGGACCTGGCCGAGCTGGTGCCCGAGGTGCTGCGGCACCGCCTGATGCTGAGCTACGAGGCCCTGGCCGAGGGCATCGACGCCGACGCCCTGGTGGCGCGCATCCTGGCCCGCGTGCCGGCGCCCGAGGCGCCGCCGGCCCCCGCCGCCCCGCCGTCGCCGGGATGAAGCCGCTGCCGCCCCTGACGCCACGATCCGCCGCCGCCGGGCCCGCCGGCCCCGAGGCGGCCGAGGCCCTGCTGCGGCGGCTGGAGTGGACCGTGCTGCGCCGCCTGGACGGCCTGCTGCAGGGCGACTGGCACACGCTGTGGCGCGGCGCCGGCCTCGACCTGGCCGGCCTGCGCGAGTACGAGCCCGGCGACGACGTGCGCCACATCGACTGGAACGTCACCGCGCGGCTGCCGCAGCCCTATGTGCGCCAGTACCACGAGGACCGCGAGCTCGAGGCCTGGTTCCTGCTGGACGTCTCGGGCAGCGTCGACTTCGGCTCGGACGGGTCGACCAAGCTGGCGCTGGCGCGCGGCTTCGTGGCGGCGCTGGCGCGCGTGCTGACGCGCCAGGGCAACTGCGTCGGGGCCCTGTGCTATGGCCGGCAGGTGGAGCCGCCGCTGCCGCCGCGGGCCACGCGCGGCCAGGTGCTGGCGCTGCTGCAGCGCATGGCGGCCGTGGCCGACGACGCGGCCCGCACCCCCGCGCCCGGCGGCACCGCGCTGGCCGCTGTGCTGCAGGCGGCCGAGCGGCTGCTGCGGCGGCGCTCGCTCGTGTTCGTGGTCTCCGACTTCATCAGCCAGCCGGGCTGGCCGCCGGTGCTGGCGCGGCTGGCGGCGCGCCATGACCTGGTGGCCGTGCGGCTGTGGGACGCGCTGGAGATGGCGCTGCCCGACGAGGCGGGCCTGGGCCTGGGCCTGCTGACGGTGCAGGACGCCGAGACCGGCGAGCAGTGCCTGATCGACGCCGGCGACCCCGGCCTGCGGCAGCGCTACGCCGCCCTCGCCCAGGCCCAGGAGGCGGCCCTGCGCGATGACCTGGCGCGCAGCGGCGCCGACGTGCTCGAGCTGGCCACCGGCGACGACCTGCTCGAAGCCCTGCTGCGCTTTGCCGACCTGCGCCGCCAGCGCGAGCGGCGGCCGCCGGGGCGGCACTTCCCGCGCGATCTGCAGCGCGCCGAGCCGGGGGCCGCGGCGTGACCTTCCTCTGGCCCTCGATGCTCTGGGCGCTGGGCGGGCTGCCGCTGCTCACGGCGGCCTACCTGGCCCTGCTGGCGCGCCGGCGCCGGCACGCGGTGCGGCTGGCCAGCATCGCCATCGCGCGCCAGGCCGCGGCCGGCGGCGCGCGCTGGCGCCGCCACCTGCCGCCGCTGCTGATGCTGGCGGCTCTGGCGCTGCTGATCACGGCCGCGGCCCGGCCCACGGCCGAGCTGACGCTGCCGGTGGCCGAGCGCACCCTGCTGCTGGCGATGGATGTCTCGGGCAGCATGCGCGCCGAGGACGTCAAGCCCACCCGGCTGGCCGCGGCCCAGGCGGCGGCCAAGGCCTTCGTCGAGCACCTGCCGCGCGAAGTGAGCGTGGGCGTGGTCTCCTTCGCCGGCACGGCCGCCCTGGTGCAGGCGCCCACCACCAGCCGCGACGACGTGCTCAAGGCGATCGACCGCTTCCAGCTCCAGCGCGGCACCGCCACCGGCAGCGGCCTGATCCTGTCGCTGGCCACGCTGTTCCCGGACGACGGCATCGAGGTCGAGAACATCACCGGCCAGCGCCGCTTCCCCGACAGCGACATCGCCCGCCCGGCGCCGCCGCCGCGGCCGCCGGTGGCGCCGGGCTCGTACACCTCGGCGGCCATCATCATGCTCACCGACGGCCAGCGCACCAGCGGCCCCGACCCGCTGGACGCCGCGCGCATGGCGGCCGACCGCGGCGTGCGCGTCTACACCGTGGGCGTGGGCACGGCCGAGGGCGCCGTCATCAGCTTCGAGGGCTGGCGCATGCGCGTGCGGCTGGACGAGGAGACGCTCGAGCAGATCGCGCTGCTCACGCACGGCGAATACTTCAACGCCGCCACCGCCGAAGACCTCGAGCAGGTCTACCGCACGCTCGGCGCCCGGATGGTGGTCGAGCGCCGCGAGACCGAGGTCACGGCCCTGTTCGCCGCGGCCGGGGCCTTGCTGGTGCTGCTGGCCGCGGGGCTTTCGCTGTGGTGGTTCGGGCGCGTGCTGTAGCGCCGGCCGGGGCGCGGCGGCGCGGCGCCATCGAAGGCGCGGCCGGCCGGCCCGGCGCCTGCAGCCCGAGGGCGGCTGGGGCCGGCAGGGCCGGCGGGGTCACGCGGCG
>JAGWMW010000128.1 GCA_028871575.1 Burkholderiales bacterium
CCGCCGCGGAATCAGGGGCCGGCGGCACCGTAGCCGCCGCCGCGGAATCAGGGGCCGGCGGCACCGTAGCCGCCGCCGCGGAATCAGGGGCCGGCGGCACCGTAGCCGCCGCCGCCGGGGGTCTCGATCACGAACAGGTCGCCCGGCGCCATGGCCGCCGAGCCGATGTGGCCCAGGGTCTCGATGCGGCCGTCGGCGCGCTCGATGCGGTTGACGCCCAGCGCGCCCGGCGCGCCGCCGGCCAGGCCGAAGGCCGGCACCTCGCGACCGTTGCTGAGGATGGCGGCCGTCATCGGCTCGAGGAAGCGCAGGCGGCGCACGCCGCCGTCGCCGCCGCGCCAGCGCCCGGCGCCGCCCGAGCCGGCCCGGATCGCGTAGCCCTCCAGCCGCACCGGGAAGCGGTGCTCGAGCACCTCGGGGTCGGTCAGGCGCGAATTGGTCATGTGGGTCTGGACCACGCTCGTGCCGTCGAAGCCGCCCGCCACGCGGCCCTGGGCATCGAACACCGCGCCCGCGCCCGAGCCGCCCGAGATCGTCTCGTAGTACTGGTGGGCGTCGTTGCCGAAGGTGAAGTTGTTCATCGTGCACTGGCCCGCGGCCATCACGCCCAGGGCGCCGTACAGCGCGTTGGTGACGCAGGTGCTGGTCTCGACGTTGCCGGCCACCACCGCGGCCGGCGGGTCCGGGTTGAGCATGCAGCCCGCGGGCACGATCACGCGCAGCGGCTTCAGGCAGCCGGCGTTGAGCGGAATGTCGTCGTCGACCAGCGTGCGGAAGACGTAGAGCACCGCCGCCATCGTCACCGCCTTCGGCGCGTTGAAGTTGTTCGGCAGCTGGGCGCTGGTGCCGCCGAAGTCGATCGTGGCCGCGCGCGCCGCGCGGTCCACCGTCACCTGCACCTGTATCTGCGCGCCGTTGTCCAAGTCCAGCGCGAACTGCCCATCGCGCAAGGCGGTGATCACCCGCCGCACCGATTCTTCGGCGTTGTCCTGCACATGCTGCATGTAGGCCGCGACCGTGGCGCGGCCGAACTGCGCCACCATCGCGCGCAGCTCCTGCACGCCCTTCTCGTTGGCCGCGATCTGGGCCCGCAGGTCGGCCAGCGTCTGCCCCGGGTTGCGCGCGGGCCAGGGGCCGGCGCGCAGGCGCGCGAGCAGCGCCTCTTCGTGCAGCACGCCGTCGCGCACGAGCAGGAAGTTGTCGAACAGCACGCCCTCCTCGTCGATGGTCTTGCTGAACGGCGGCATCGAGCCCGGCGTGATGCCGCCCACGTCGGCATGGTGGCCGCGGGAGGCCACGAAGAAGCTGGGCTGCCGATCGGCGGCATCGTCCCGATCGGCGGCATCGGTTTCGGGCCCGGGTGCCCCGGCCCGAAACGCGCCCCCTCGGGGGGCAGCGACCGAAGGGGACGTGGGGGCCGACAGGTACACCGGCGTCACCACCGTCACGTCGGGCAGGTGGGTGCCGCCGTGGTAGGGGTCGTTGAGCAGATAGACATCGCCCGGCTGCATCGCCGGGTTGCGCTCGATCACGGTCCTGATGCTCTCGCTCATGCTACCCAGGTGCACCGGCATGTGCGGCGCGTTGGCGATGAGCTGGCCGGCGGCATCGAACAGCGCGCAGGAGAAATCGAGCCGCTCCTTGATGTTCACCGAGTGGGCCGTGTTCTGCAGCCGCAGGCCCATCTGCTCGGCGATGTTCATGAACAGGTTGTTGAACACCTCGAGCATCACCGGGTCGGCCTCGGTGCCGATGGCGTGCTGGGCCGCGCGCGGCGCGGTGCGCTGCAGCGCGAGCGAGCCGTCGGCCCCGAGCAGCGCCTGCCAGCCGGGCTCGACCACGGTCGTCGCGTTGCGTTCGGCGACGATGGCCGGGCCGGCGATGCAGGCGCCCGGCGGCAGCGCTTCACGCCGGTACAGGCCGGCCTCGAGCCAGCGGCCGCTGTGCATGCGCACCGTCGCCTCGGGCTCGGGCGTGGTGCGCGCCGGCGCGGCGGCCGAGGGCGCCACCGCATGTCGCTCGCCCGCGCCGACGGCCTCCACCGAGACGGCCTCGATCACGAGCGCGCGGCCCGGCATCAGGAAGGCGAAGCGCTGGCGGTAGGCCGCTTCGAACGCGCAGCCGATCTCGGCGATCGTGCCCAGCGGCACCGCCAGCGCCGTGTCGGTGCCCTGGTAGCGCACGCGCAGCTGCCGCTGCAGCGCGATGCGCTCGGCGGGCACGCCCTGCTGGCGCAGCTCGGCCTGCGCCGCGGCGGCCAGCGCGTCCAGGCGCGCCCGGGCCGCGGCCAGGCCGGCGGCGTCCAGTGCGCGCTCGACCGAGGCCTCGCGCATCGCGATCTGGTCGGCCAGGCCCATGCCGTAGGCGCTCAGCACCCCGGCCAGCGGGTGGATGTAGACCCGGCCCATGCCCAGCGCGTCGGCCACGCCGCAGGCATGCTGGCCCCCGGCGCCGCCGAAGCATTGCAGGGTGTACTGCGTGACGTCGTAGCCGCGCGCCACCGAGATGCGCTTGATCGCATTGGCCATGTTCTGGATGGCGATCTGCAGGAAGCCCTCGGCCAGCGACTCGGGCGTGACCTCGCGGCCGCTGGCCTGGCGCACGCGCGAGGCCAGCGCGTCGAACTGCCGCACCACGGTGTCGCGGTCCAGCGCCTGGTCGGCATTCGGCCCGAACACCGGCGGGAAATGGGCCGGCTGGATCTTGCCCAGCAGCACGTTGGCGTCGGTGGTGGTCAGCGGCCCGCCACGGCGGTAGCTGGCCGGGCCGGGGTTGGCGCCGGCGCTGGCCGGGCCCACGCGCAGCCGCGCGCCGTCGAAGGCCAGGATCGAGCCGCCGCCGGCGGCCACGGTGTGGATGCTCATCATCGGCGCGCGCATCCGCACGCCGGCCACCTGGGTCTCGAAGGCCCGTTCGAATTCGCCTGCGTAGTGGCTGACGTCGGTGCTGGTGCCGCCCATGTCGAAGCCGATCACGCGCTCGTGCCCGGCCGCGGCGGCCGTGCGCACCATGCCCACGATGCCGCCGGCCGGGCCCGAGAGGATCGCGTCCTTGCCCTGGAAGCGCTGCGCCTCGGTCAGGCCGCCGCTGCTCTGCATGAACAGCAGCCGCACGCCGGGCATCTGCGCGGCCACGCGATCGACGTAGCGGCGCAGGATCGGGCTCAGGTAGGCATCCACCACCGTGGTGTCGCCGCGCGAGACCAGCTTCATCAGCGGGCTCACCTCGTGCGACACGCTCACCTGCGCGTAGCCGAGATCGCGCGCCAGGCGCGCCGCCGCCTGCTCGTGCGCGGTGTGGCGCCAGCCGTGCATGAAGACGATGGCGCAGCCCGCCAGCCCGGCCGCGCGCGCGGCCTGCAGCTCGGCGTGCAGGTGGGCCTCGTCCAGCGGCTCGAGCACGGCGCCGTCGGCGCCGACGCGCTCGCGCGCCTCGATCACGCGCTCGTACAGCAGCTCGGGCAGCACGATGTGGCGCTCGAACAGCCTGGGCCGCGCCTGGTAGGCGATGCGCAGCGCATCGCGAAAGCCCCGCGTGGTGACGAGCAGCGTGCGCTCGCCCCGGCGCTCGAGCAGCGCGTTGGTCGCCACCGTGGTGCCCATCTTCACGCACTCGACCTGCGCCGGCGTGATGGCCTCGCCCGCGCGCAGGCCGAGCAGGCGGCGGATGCCTTCGACGGCCGCGTCGGCGTACTGCTCCGGGTTCTCGCTCAGCAGCTTCAGCGTGCGCAGCGCGCCGTCGGGAGCCCGGCCCACGATGTCGGTGAAGGTGCCGCCGCGGTCGATCCAGAACTGCCAGGGGCCGGCGGCGGCGCGGTGCGGCGCGCACTCGTCCGGGAGGGAGGAAGCGGTGGAGTCGGACACGGTGGCGGTGCAGGGGTGCGGGTTGTGGAGGCGGGGCCAGCGCGCATTCTCGGCACCGCGGACGCCGGCGTCCAATCGCCGCGGCGCAGGCCCTGGCAGCGCCGCGAACAAGCCCCCGGCCACCCCGCTTTTCCGGCCGTGGCCGCAGCGCGGCCTGCCTAGCATCGCCTGCAAGCCCCGCAGGGTGGGAGGCCGGCGTGCGGCCGTGCCCCGCGCCGCGCGGCCCTGCCCGAGGGGGGTGCCCGATGTCCGACCTGTCCCAGCCCGTGCTCGCCGTCCTGCCCGAGGAGGCGGCCGGCTACGCCTGGCCCACGCCCGACCTGGCAGGCTACCCGGCCCCCGGGCCGCTGGGCGGCCAGCCCGCCTGCCGCATCGAGGGCCTGAACGGCCGCGCGATCGAGGGCCGGCTGCTGCGCTTCGACCCCGTGCCGGGCCTGCTGCAGGTGCGCAGCGCCGGCGTGGCCCGGCCGGTGTCGCTGCGCTTCGAGCAGTTCCGCCGCCTGTGCCTGCTCGACCCCGTGCCGGCGCTGGAGGCGCCGGCCGACGCGCGCGACCTGGCCAGCGAGCGGCCGCAGATGCCTTTCCGGGTCGAGTTCGGCAACGGCAACCTCTGGGAAGGCCGCACCCTGGGCCAGCGCGAGGAGGCCTGGGGCCTGTTCCTGTTCGAGCCGCTGGATGAGCGCGGGACGGTGCGGCGCTGGTTCGTGCCTCGAGCGGCCTACGTCGAGGCCGAGGTGGGCCTGCGCATCGGCGAGGCCCTGATCGCGCAGCGCTCGACCACGCCCGAGCAGATCGCCGCCGCGCTGGCCGAGCAGCAGACGCTGCGCACGCGCAAGCTGGGCGACCTGCTGCTCGAGCGGCACATCATCACCGCCGACGAGCTGGCGGCAGCGATCGAGCACCAGGCCCGGATGCCGATGGTGCGGATCGGCGAGGCGCTCACCGGCCTGGGCCTGATCAGCCCGGCGCAGCTGCAGCAGGCGCTGGACTCGCAGCGCCAGGACCGCGGCGTGCCGCTGGGCGAGCTGCTGGTGCGCAGCGGCGCCGTCACGCGCGCCGACCTGCAGACCGCGCTGGCCCGCAAGATGGGCTACCCGCTGGTGGACGTGCTGCAGTTTCCGGCCGACGCCGAGGCCGTCGCGCGGCTGCCCTACGCGGTGGCCGCGCGCGTGCCGGCGCTGCCGCTGCTGCTGCGCGGCGGGCGCCTGGTGGTGGCGGTGGAAGACCCGTCGAACCGGGCCCGGCTGGACGAGCTCGAGTTCGCGGCCCAGTGCAAGGTGGTGCCGGTGCTGGTGCGCACCGGGGTGCTGCAGGCCGCGGTGGACCGCGCCTACGAGAAGTTCGGCGCCTACGACTTCTCGCCGCGCCTGCCGGGCGACCCGGCCGCGCCGATCGAGTTCGAGCCCGGCGACGCCAGCAAGCTGCTGGCGAGCATGGAAAGCGGCGCCGACCCGCGCGCCGAGGAGGACCTGGGCGCGGTCATCGAGCAGAGCGACAACACCCTGGTGCGCCTGATCAACTCGATGATCGTCGAGGCCCACACGCAGGGCGTCTCGGACATCCACATCGAGTGCACCGGCGGGCGCGAGAAGGTGCGCATCCGCTTCCGCAAGGACGGCCAGCTGCGGCCCTACCTCGAGCTGCCGCCGGGCTACCGCAGCGCCATCATCGCGCGGCTGAAGATCATGTGCGACCTCGACATCAGCGAGCGCCGCAAGCCGCAGGACGGCAAGATCAATTTCGCCAAGTTCGTGCAGGGCGTGCGGCTCGAGCTGCGGGTGGCCACGATCCCGACCCAGAACAACCTCGAGGACGCGGTGCTGCGGCTGCTGGCCTCGAACAAGCCGCTGCCGCTGGAGCAGCTGGGCCTGGCGCCGGCCATCCTCGAGCGCCTGCGCGAGGCGGCGCGGCGTCCGCACGGCATGCTGCTGTGCGTGGGGCCCACGGGCTCGGGCAAGACGACCACGCTGCACTCGGTGCTGGGCAGCATCAACACCGCCGAGCGCAAGATCTGGACCGCCGAGGACCCGATCGAGATCACCCAGCCGGGCCTGCGCCAGGTGCAGGTGAACCCGCGCATCGACTGGACCTTCGCCAAGGCGCTGCGCGCCTTCCTGCGCGCCGATCCCGACGTGATCATGGTGGGCGAGATCCGCGACCCGGAGACGGCGCAGGTGGCCATCGAGGCCTCGCTCACCGGCCACCTGGTGCTGTCCACGCTGCACACCAACAGCGCCCCCGAGACCGTGACGCGCCTGCTCGACATGGGCATGGACCCGTTCAACTTCGCCGATGCGCTGCTGGGCGTGCTGGCGCAGCGCCTGGTGCGCCGCCTGTGCCTGCACTGCCGCACCGAGGCTGCGCTCAGCCCCGCGGAAGAGGACGAGCTGCTGCAGGACCACCTGCACGCGATGGCCGGGGCCGAGCAGCGGCCCGAGCCCGAGGCGGTGCGGGCCGACTGGCGCGCCCGCTGGGGCCGCGACGTGGCCGCCGACGGCATGCGCAGCGGGCCCCTCACGCGCTACCGCTGCGCCGGCTGCGAGCAGTGCAGCGGCAGCGGCTACCGCGGCCGCGCCGGCATCCACGAGCTGATGACGGTCTCGCGCGGGCTGCGCCACCTGATCCAGACCAACAGCCGCGCCGACGACCTGCAGCGCCACGCGCTCGGCGAGGGCCTGCGCACGCTGCGGCAGGACGGCATCGAGAAGGTGCTGGCCGGCGTGACCTCGATCGAGGAAGTGCGGGCGAACTCCTAGCCCCCAAGCTCGCTGCGCTCGCGGCCCCCCGAGGGGGCGCGTTCCGCATCCGGGAGACCCGGCTGCGGAACCAGCACCCGCGGGCCCGGCGCTGCAGCGCCTCAGGGCCGCGGGGCGAGCACCGCGTCCAGCAGGTCGGGCGTGCCCGGCACGCGCTCCAGGTGCGGGTAGCGCAGGCCACCGTGGTAGTCCACCTGCACCGTGCGGTAGCGGTTGTCGGCCTTGACCAGCAGCGCGATCGCCGGTGCTCCGGGGGCGGCGGCGTCGCGGATCGCCTGCTGCAGCACGTCGGCCTCGTAGGGCACGCCGTTCACGGCCACCAGGGTGGCGCCGGTGGGCAGGCCGGCGGCGAAGGCCGGGCCGTCCCAGCGCACGTCGCGCAGGCGGTCTTGCTGGCCCACCGTCAGGCCGATCGAGTCGTCGAAATCGGCTTCCTTGTACAGCGCCTCCTGCGCCTTCTGCATCGGGCTGGGCTGGTCGGTGTAGACCAGCCGCCAGCCGCCACGGGCGATGCCGTCCAGCGGCGCGCCCGGGCCGTGGCCGTCCAGGCGCCGGCGCAGGAAGCCCGCCCAGTCGTGCGGCCACACCGCGTTCAGCGCCGCGACCACGTCGTCGAAGGTGTACGTCACCGGCTCGCGCGAGCCCGGGTCGATGCCGAAGAAGGCGCGCGCGAAGTCGTCCAGCGACTTGCGGCCGCCGCTTTGCTGGCGGATCAGGGTGTCGGCGTCGAGCCAGATCAGGGCGCCCTCGCCGTAGTAGTCCAGCCCGCGCGTCCAGCTGCGGTAGCCGCCCGGGGCGCCGCGGGCGTCCAGGATCTCGCCGTTCGTCGTGTCCTGCAGCGAGCGCCAGCGCCGGCCCGGCTCGTGGGCGTGCCGGGCCGCCACCAGGGCCAGGCCGTCCTGCACCTGCGCTCGCGTCAGCAGGCCGCTGCGCGCGGCCAGCACCCGGCCCCAGAACTCGGTCTGGCCCTCGTACACCCACAGCAGGCTGTCGCGCATCGGCGTGGTGTAGTCGGGCGTCCACAGGTCGGCCGGGCGGCGGAACTTGCCGTTCCACGAGTGCGTGTACTCGTGCGGCAGCAGCTCGCGCTCGGGCGCGCTGGCGTCCCAGTCGGTGAAGTACTTCGGGCCGGTGCCGTTCTCGCTGCTGCGGTGGTGCTCGATGCCCACGCCGCCGATCTCGTCGTCGAGCGTGAGCAGGAAGTCGTAGTGGTCGTAGTGCGGGCTGCCGAAGAGCCGTGCCGCCTGCTGCACCAGCCGGCGGTGGGCCTCGATCTGCGCGTCCGTGGCCGCCAGGTGCGCCTCGTCGTCGGCGAAGACGTCCAGGTGCACCGGCACCTCGGCCCCGGGCGCCAGGTCGAAGCGGCGCATGTGGCGGCCGGCGACCAGCGGCGAGTCGACCAGCGTCTCGTAGCTGGTGGGCGCGAAGCGCGTGACGTCGCCGCCGGCCTGCGCGGTGGTGACGCCGCCGTCCAGCGCGCTGGCGTGGCGCCAGCCCTCGGGCAGGCGCACGCTGGCCTGGATGCGGATCCCGCTGACGGCCCAGCCGGCCGGCACCAGCGAGACGCCGCCCCACTTGACCACCAGCATCTCGGGCGTGACGGCGGCGCCGCTGAACGCGCCCGAGCCGGGCGCGGTCTGCGCCAGCTCGAGCTCGATCTCGCCGGCGCCCGGCGGCACGACGACGTGGAAGGCCGTCATCTCCACCGTGTCGCGCCGCCAGTCCAGGCGCTGGCCGCCCGCGCGGATCACGAGCCCGGCCAGTGAACCGATGGGCCCGCTGGGCGCATGCTCGCCCGGGATCCACTTCGGCAGCGACAGCGTCAGCGGCCCCGGCCCGGCCACGGGGATCGTCTCGCGCACGCGGTAGATGTGGCGCGCCACGTCGGTGGCGTCCACCTGCAGCGTGAGCAGGCCGGGGTAGGGCGCGGCCAGGCCGGCCGGGATCGGCGGCGGCAGCGGCAGGCCCAGCGGCTGGGCCTGGGACGACGGCAACAGGGGCGCGCAAAGGCCGGCGCCGAGGAGCGCCAGGCCGGACCACAGGGACTTCATGCGACGGCGGGGATCGGAACGGGGACGGCAGTATCGTCCAACGCCTCCTCGGCCGGGGCCGGCAGGCCGGGGCCGCGGCTGCGCCAGCGCTGCGTCCAGTCCAGGATCTCGAGCCGGCCGTCGCCATGCTCGACCAGGGCCGTGAGGCTCTCGACCCAGTCGCCGTCGTTGCAGTACAGCACGCCGCCGATGGAGCGGATCTCGGCGTGGTGGATGTGGCCGCAGACCACGCCGTGCAGCCCGCGCTGGCGCGCCTCGCGCGCGACCGCGGCCTCGAAGTCGGCGAGGTAGTTCACCGCCCGCTTGACCTTGAGCTTGAGGTAGCGCGACAGGCTCCAGTACGGCAGCCCGAGCCGGGCCCGCAGCGAGTTCAGGTGGCGGTTGAGCTTGAGCGTGAACTCGTAGGCCGAGTCGCCCAGGTAGGCCAGCCAGCGCGCGCACTGCACGACGCCGTCGAACAGGTCGCCGTGCGTGACCCACAGGCGGCGGCCGTCGGCGGTGAGGTGCACGCAGTGCTCGACGACGTCGACGCCGCCGAAGTTGTGGCCCAGGTACTTGCGCGCGAACTCGTCGTGGTTGCCGGGCACGAAGATCACGCGCGTGCCCTTGCGCGCCTTGCGCAGCAGCTTCTGCACCACGTCGTTGTGCGCCTGCGGCCAGTACCACTGCCGACGCAGCTGCCAGCCGTCGATGATGTCGCCCACCAGGTACAGGGTCTCGCACTCGACGCTGCGCAGGAAGTGGAGCAGGGCCGCCGCCTGGCAGCCCGGCGTGCCCAGGTGCAGGTCGGAGATCCAGACC
>JAGWMW010000003.1 GCA_028871575.1 Burkholderiales bacterium
CGCACCACAGCGCCAGTGCCGTGGCGCTGGTGGGCGGCGGCTCGCCGCCGCGGCCGGGCGAGATCTCGCTCGCCCACGGCGGGGTGCTGTTCCTCGACGAGCTGCCCGAGTTCCCGCGCGCCGCGCTCGAAGCCCTGCGCGAGCCGCTGGAGTCGGGCTCGATCACGATCTCGCGCGCGGCGCGCCAGGCGGTCTTCCCGGCCCGCTTCCAGCTCGTGGCGGCGATGAACCCCTGCCCCTGCGGCTGGCTCGGCGCGCCGGCCGGGCTGGGCCGCCCCTGCCGCTGCACGCCCGAGGCCGTGGCGCGCTACCAGGGCCGGCTGTCGGGGCCGCTGCTGGACCGCATCGACCTGCAGGTGGAGGTGCTGGCCGCTGCCCCGCAGCAGATGCTGGCCGCGCCCGACGGCGAGCCCAGCGCCGCCGTGGCCGCGCGCGTGGCCGCGGCGCGCGAGCGTCAGCAGGCGCGCCAGGGCCAGCCGAACGCGCTGCTCGACGCCGCGGCGATCGACCGCCACGGCGGCGCCGACGCGGCGGCGCTGCGCTTCGTGCGCAGTGCCGCCGAGCGCCTGGGCTGGTCGGGCCGGCGGCTGCACCGCTGCCTGAAGGTGGCGCGCACGATCGCCGACCTGGCCGGCGCCGAGGCCGTGGCCGCCGCGCACCTGGCCGAGGCCCTGCAGCTGCAGCGCGTGCTGGCCTGATCCGGTCGCGGCGCCGCGTCAGATCGCCTGCGGGTCGATGTCCACCGCCCAGCGCAGCAGGCCCTTGTGCTGCGCGCGCAGGCCGTGCAGCGCGGGCAGCCAGGCCGCCAGCATGCGCTGCAGCGGTGCACGCGCCGGCGCTTCCAGCAGCATCTGCATCCGCTGCACGTCGGCCACCTTGGCCACGGCCGGCGGCACCGGCGGGTAGACGGTGACGCCGGCCTGGGCGCGGGCCAGCGCCGCGGCGTCGCGCAGGAAGGCGGCGGCCACGGCCTCGGTGCGGCCTTCAGCCCGCAGCAGGGCCAGGCTGGCGTAGGGCGGCAGCGCGGCGGCGCGCCGTTCGGCCAGCTGGGCGGCGGCGAAGGCCGCGTAGTCGTGAGCGCGCAGCGCGGCGTACAGCGGGTGGGCGGGCGACCAGGTCTGCACCCACATCTCGCTGGCGGCGGCCTGCGCCGCGTCGCGGCCGGCGCGCCCGGCGGCCTGCATCAGCAGTGCGAACAGGCGCTCGGGGGCGCGGAAGTCGCTGCTGAACAGCGCCGTGTCGGGGTTGACCGCGGCCACCAGCGTGACGCGGCGGAAATCATGCCCCTTGGCCAGCATCTGGGTGCCCACCAGCACGTCCACCTCGCCGGCGTGCACGGCCTGCAGCTGCTGCTGCAGGCGGCCTTCGCCGCGCGTGCTGTCGGCGTCGAGGCGGCCGATGCGCGCCGCCGGCAGCAGCGCGGCCAGCTGCTCCTGAAGCTTCTCGGTGCCGCGGCCGATGGGCGCGATGTCGAGGTTGCCGCAGTCGGGGCAGGCGCGCGGCACGCGCTCGGCCAGCCCGCAGTGGTGGCAGCGCAGCGTGCGGTCGAGCTTGTGGAACACGCGCCAGGCGCTGCAGTGCGGGCAGCCGCTCTTCCAGTCGCAGGCCGTGCACTGCAGCACCGGCGCGTAGCCGCGGCGGTTGAGCAGCAGCAGGCTCTGCTCGCCGCGCGCCAGGCGCTGCCCGATGGCCTCGAGCAGGGCCGGCGCCAGCACGCGCTCGCCGCGCTCGGGCCGCGGCAGCGCGCCCATGTCGATGAGCCGCACCCGCGGCATCGCGCCGCCGCCGATGCGGCTGGGCATCGCGATGCGGCGGTAGCGGCCTTCCTGCGCGCGCTGCCAGCTCTCCAGCGCCGGCGTGGCCGAGCCCAGCACCACCGGCACGGCCAGGCGGTGACCGCGCCAGACCGCCAGGTCGCGCGCCGAGTAGCGCGCGCCCTCCTGCTGCTTGAACGAGGGGTCGTGCTCCTCGTCCACCACGATCAGCCCCAGCCGCGGCATCGAGGCGAACACCGCCAGCCGCGTGCCCAGCACCAGGTCGGCCAGCCCCAGGTGGGCCAGCAGCCAGTGGCGCAGGCGCTGCGCCGGGGTCAGCGCGCTGTGCAGGCTGACGAGGCAGCGGCCCGGGAAGCGCTGCGCGAAGCGCGCCTCGAGCTGCGGCGTCAGGTTGATCTCGGGCACCAGCACCAGGGCCTGCCGGCCCCGGGCCAGCGCCGCCTCGGCCGCGCGCAGGTAGACCTCGGTCTTGCCGCTGCCGGTGGCGCCGTGCAGCAGGGCCGGCGGGCCCGGCTCGGCCAGCGCAGCCACCGCGGCCGCCTGCTCGGGCGTCAGCGGTGGCCGCTCGGCGGGGTCGGCGGGGTCGGCGGGGGCGTGTTCGGGGTCGGCCAGCGCGGCCGCCTCGGCCAGCGCGGCGCACGCGTCGGGCCCCGCCCTGGCGGCCGCCCCGGGCTCGCGCCGCAGCCGGGCGATGCGCCGCGCCAGCTGCGCGTTGTCCAGCCGACGCAGCTCGGGCGGCAGCACGGCCAGCGCGAGCTCGCCCACGCCGCGCTGGTAGTAGGCGGCAGCGAAGTCGACCAGCGCGCGCCATTCGTCGGCCAGCGGCGGCAGGGCGTCTAGCGGCGGGCCTGCAGGGCGCAGCTGCTCGGCCGGCGGCGCGGCGTCAGCACTCCGATGCCACACCAGGCCCGGCACCCGGCGCCGGCCCAGCGGCACGTTCAGCAGCGTGCCGGGCGCGAGCGGCTGCTCGGTCGTGTAGTCCAGCAGGGTGCCGATGGCCGAATGCCGCGGCGCCTCGACCGCCACCGACACGGTCAGCGGCCCGGTCATCGCAGGCACCGCCGCAGTTGCGCCGCAAAGCTCGGTTGCACTTCAAGGATCGACCGCAAGCTGCTGATGCGACAAGACTTTTCGAGCTGTCCACGCAATCTGTGGATAACATTGTGCGCAAGCTGCGCCAAGGCGAGGCAAGTGCTTGATTCTGCGAACCCCAGGCGGCCCTGCCCGTTTTGGCGGCAGCCCGGCGCAGTCATCAAAATCAAGGACTTAGCGCGTATTCGGGCAAACGCGAGGGGCGGCCGGCCCGGCCGGGGCGGCATTGCGTCGCAGCACGGGATTTGGGGATAAGTCAACCCCTGAGCGCTCACTTACCGGCAATCTCAGGCCCGACGCGCTGCCGGCACGCGGCACCGGGCGTCAGGCCGCGGCGCGCTGGGTGCGCGAGTGCGCGTGCACCGCCTGCACCAGTGCCGCCACGTGCTCGGGCGGCGTGTGCTGGCTGATGCCGTGGCCGAGGTTGAAGACATGCCCGTCCCAGCCGCCCGGCTGGCCATCGGCGCCGGCGGGGCGCTGCGGCGGGCCGAAGCTGTCGAGCACCGCGCGCGCCTCGCGCGCCACGGCCTCGGGCGGCGCGAACAGCACCGCCGGGTCGAGGTTGCCCTGCAGCGCCACCCGGTGGCCCACGCGGGCGCGGGCGGCGCCCAGGTTGACCGTCCAGTCCAGGCCCACGACATCGGCGCCGCAGCCGGCGATCTCGTCCAGCCAGGGGCCGCCCCCCTTGGTGAACACGATCACCGGCACGCGCGCGCCTTCGTGCTCGCGCCGCAGGCCGGCCACGACCTGGCGCGTGTAGTCCAGGCTGAAGCGCTGGAAGGCGCCGTCGGCCAGCACGCCGCCCCAGGAGTCGAACACCATCACCGCCTGCGCCCCGGCCTCGATCTGCGCGTTGAGGTAGGCCGTGACGGCCGCCGCGTTCACGGCCAGGATGCGGTGCAGCAGGTCGGGCCGCGCATACAGCATCGCCTTGACGACGCGGTAGTCGTCGCTGCCCGCGCCCTCGACCATGTAGCTGGCCAGGGTCCAGGGGCTGCCCGCGAAGCCGATCAGCGGCACCCGGCCCGCCAGGGCCTTGCGGATCGAGGCCACGGCGTCGAAGACGTAGCGCAGGCGGTCGAGGTCGGGCACTTGCAGCGCGGCCACCGCGGCCTCGTCGCGCACCGGGTGCGCGAAGCGCGGGCCTTCGCCCTGGCCGAAGCTCAGGCCCAGGCCCATCGCATCGGGCACGGTGAGGATGTCGGAGAACAGGATCGCCGCGTCCAGCGGGTAGCGCGCCAGCGGCTGCAGCGTCACCTCGGTGGCGTGCTGCGGGCTCGTCGCCAGGGCCATGAAGCTGCCGCCGGCGCGCGTGCGGGTGGCGTTGTACTCGGGCAGGTAGCGCCCGGCCTGGCGCATCAGCCACACGGGCGTGTGCAGCGTGGGCTGGCGCAGGCAGGCGCGCAGGAAGCAGTCGTTCTGCAGGGCGACGGACATGCGAACGATTATGGCGGCGGCCTTGAAGCCGCCCGGCGCCGCCCCACCTGTGGGCGACGGGTACGATGCGCCCGCCCGCCCGAGACAACGGCCCCCTTTGAGGAGATGGCATGGCCCCCACGACCCGACGCACCCCGCGCTTGCTGGCGCTGTTCGGTGCCTTCTTGCTGGCCAGCCTGCTCTCGGGCTGCGGCTACAACGAGTTCCAGCGCCTGGACGAGCAGACCAAGGCGGCCTGGAGCGAGGTGCTGAACCAGTACCAGCGCCGCGCCGACCTGGTGCCCAACATCGTGGCCACCGTCAAGGGCGAGGCCAACTTCGAGCAGGAGACGCTGACCCGCGTGATCGAGGCCCGCGCCAAGGCCACCAGCATCCAGGCCACGCCGGCCCTGATCAACGACCCGGCGGCATTCCAGAAATTCCAGGCTGCGCAGGGCGAGCTCACGGGCGCGCTGAGCCGTCTGATGGTGGTCAGCGAGCAATACCCCAGCCTGAAGGCGAACCAGGCCTTCCAGGACCTGCGCGTGACGCTGGAAGGCACCGAGAACCGCATCACCGTGGCGCGCGGCCGCTACGTGCAGGCGGTGCAGGCCTACAACGTGCTGGCGCGCAGCTTCCCGACCAACCTCACGGCCAAGATCTTCGGCTACGCCGTCAAGCCCAACTTCACGGTGCAGGACGAGGCCGCGATCTCGGCCCCGCCCAGCGTCAGCTTCGACAAGCCGGCTGCACCGGCCGCGCCGGCCCCCGCGGCCTCGCGCTGAGGCCGGCGCGTGACGCAAGCGCCGGCGCTGCACGGCCGGCCCGCGGGGCGGGCCGCCTGGCGGCTGGCGCCGGCCCTCGCGCTGGCGTTCGCGCTGGCCGTCTGGGCGCTGGGTGCGGCGCTGCCGGCCCGGGCCCAGGCGCCGGCCTTGCTGCCCGTGCCGGCGCTGAGCGCGCGCGTCATCGACCAGACCGGCACCCTCAGCGCCGAGCAGCGCGCCGCGCTCGAGGCCAAGCTGGCCGCCTTCGAGGCGCAGGCCGGCACGCAGATCGTGCTGCTGCTGGTGCCCACCACCGCGCCCGAGGACATTGCCTCGTACGGCCAGCGCGTGGCCGACCAGTGGAAGCTGGGGCGCAAGAACGTCGGCGACGGCGCCATCGTGCTGGTGGCCAAGGACGACCGCCAGGTGCGCATCGAGGTGGCCAAGACGCTGGAAGGCGCCGTGCCCGACCTGGCCGCCAACGCCATCATCCAGCGCGCGATCGTGCCGGCCTTCAAGCGGGGCGACTTCGCCGGCGGCCTGGACGCCGGCGTCGACCAGCTCATCGCCCGCATCCGCGGCGAAGACCTGCCGCTGCCGGCCGCGGGCGGCAGCGGCAGCGGCGGCACCCCGCAGGGCGCGCCGCTGCAGCAGTCGCTGATCTTCTTCTTCGTCGGCGTGATGGCGGTGGGCGGCCTGCTGAGCGCGGTGCTCGGGCGCCGGCTGGGCTCGGTGCTGACCGCCATCGCCTCGGGCGGCCTGGCCTGGTGGCTGGGCGCGGGCGTGCTGATGGCCCTGGGCGCCGCGCTGGCCACCGTGGTGGTGGTGGGCGTGCTGGGCGTGGGCACCGTGCTGCAGCTGGTGGCGATGGGCATGGGCCGCGGCGGCGGCTTCGGTGGCGGCGGCGGGGGTGGCGGTGGCTTCTCCTCCGGCGGCGGGGGCGACTTCGGCGGCGGCGGCGCTTCCGGCCGCTGGTGAGGCCGCCTTTGAGACCGCCTTCGAGACCGCCGCTAATACCGTCAGCGAGACCGCCATTGAGTCCGCCCATGCGTCCGCCCACAGGCCACCCATGAGGCCGCGCCGATGAGGTCTCCGCGATGACGAACCGCCTGCTGCGCATCGCCCGCCACTGGTGGCACGACGAGCACCACCTGCGGCGCCGGCTCGACGCCGGCGCGCTGGCCCGGCTGCGGGCCCGCGTCACGGCCAGCGAGGCCCGCCACGGCGGCGAGATCCGCGTCTGCGTCGAAGCCGCGCTGCCGCTGCGCGCGCTGTGGCGCGGCGACGGCCCGCGCCAGCGCGCGCTGGCCCTGTTCGGCGAGCTCGGCGTCTGGAACACCGAGGCCAACAACGGCGTGCTGATCTACCTGCTGCTGGCCGAGCGCGCCATCGAGATCGTGGCCGACCGCGGCGTCGCGCGCCTCGTGCCGCCCGGCCATTGGGACGCCGTGCTGGCCGGCATGCGCCAGGCCTTCCAGGCCGGCCGCTTCGAGCCCGGCCTGATGGCCGCCGTCGAAGCCGTCGAGGCCGTGCTGGTGCAGCACTTCCCGCTCGCGCCCGGGCAGGCCAACCCGAACGAGTTGCCGGACGGGGTGGCGGTGCGCTGAGGCGGGCTGGGGCCGCGGTCGACTGACACCGCCGCTCAGGCCACAGCGCGCGCCAGAGGGACGACGATTTCGACCGACTCGTACGGCACCAGAACTTCGCCAGCTTCGGTACGGTCGATCAGGCCGAGCTCTTCCAGGCGCATGACATCCGTGTGCACGTTCGAGTAGTTGCGTTCGGCAGCCTTGGCCAAGGCATAGACGCTGCACGGGCCGACTCGGCGAAGGGTGTCGAGCAGGTCGAGCCGGGCCGGCGTGAGCTCTGCGAACAGTGAACGCGCTGACTCGAAGCTGAGATGGAAGTCGGGTGCGCGCCCCTTCCGGGCGGCCGCGACTTGAGCCGTGGCTGTCTTGTAGACCGAGCCCTTGCCAGACACCTCGATGATGGCCTTCACTTCGGCTCCCAGCGCTCGACGTCGGACTGAAAGTCCGCGAGCCGTTGTTCCACGGTGCTGAACTTGTATTCGTACTCCTGATGACCGACGTGGCGATGGTCGCCTTTACCTCGCTCGTTGTCGTACCGCACCCGGCTGACACCCGATGCACCGAAGTGCAGCCTGTACTTGAAACGGTGCGTGCTGGGCGGCAGCGGCTCCGAGAGCTCCCAGAGGACGATCTCGACGATGGACCCGTCATCGCGGACTTCCTTGGCGCGGGCTAGGAGGACGGCCGCCATGTATTGCATGGTAGCAATACAGCAACGGCTGGTCTATGGGGCCGTCGGCCGCCTGCGTGCGACCGGCCTCGATGCCGGCCACCCCGAGACGACTGCACGCAGCCACCCGCGAACCCTCCTGCCGGCCGTCGCGCTCGCCCTCGAGCAAACGTGGCTCTGCCACTTTGCTTGAACCCCCGCGGGGGGCGGGCTGGGCGCAGCCCGGCCCTGGGGGCCCTCAGAACCGCCCCATCACCCCGAACTGGAAGGTCTTGCCGTAGAACTCGCGCTGGATCGGCCGGTCGCTCGAGCCCTGGGTGAACTTCAGCGGCGTGTCGGTCAGGTTCTTGGCGTTGAAGTAGACGCTGACCGCGGGGCTGAGGTGGTAGCGCGAGCCGAAGTCGAGCGAGAAGCGGGGCTCGGAGTAGACGTCGCTGCCGGCGTCGCCGCCGATGGCGAACAGGTTGCGCGAGATGTAGTTGGCGCCCAGCTCCAGGTCGAACACGTCCTTGCGCTCGTACGACAGGATCGCGTTGGCGGTGTTGCGCGCGGTGGAGGGCAGCGCGGTGGTTTCGCCCGGGCGGATCTCGATGCGCGAGGCCGTGCCCGTCCAGTTGACCGTCACGCCCAGGCCGCTCAGCCAGCCCGGCAGCTGGCGGAAACGCTGGTCGTACTCGAACTCCAGCCCGGTGATGCGTGCCGGCGCGCCGTTCTTGAACGTGATCACGCTCACCGGGCCGGTGAAGCCGGCGAACAGGCCCTGGTTCGGATAGACCTGGGTCGTGACCAGGGGCACGATGTAGTCCTTCAGGTCCTTGTAGAACAGGCCCGCCGAGACGATGCCGCCGCCCGGCAGGTAGTTCTCGAGCGAGAAGTCGAGGTTGCGCGAGTGCAGCGGCCGGATGTCGGGGTTGCCTTGCGACACCAGGTTGGCCGGCAGGTTGATGTTCAGCGCCGGGCTCTGCTGGTTGTAGCCGGGCCGGCCGATGGTGCTCGAGTAGATGGCGCGCCCCAGCAGGTTGGGCCGGAACTCGTAGCGCAGCTGCAGCGAGGGCAGCACGTCGGTGTAGCTGTGGCGGCTCGAGACCGGCTCGATGGCGTTGTTGCTGTTGACGTTGTAGGCGTCGAAGCGGGTGCGCGTGGCCTCCACGCGCACGCCGGTGAAGACGCCGAGCCGGCCGACGCCGCTCTGGTACTGGCCGTAGGCGGCGTACACGTCCTCGTGCACGCGGTAGCTCGACTGCGCGCCCGTGGCCGCGTCGGCGACGGGGTCGTGGGCGAAGCCGGTGCCGGCATCGAAGGCCGCGGCGATGGCCCCGGGCTCGATCAGCGGGCCCATCGCATAGCGCCCGTCGTAGTAGGTGATGCCGGGCCCGGCCACGGCCTGGGCCAGCGGGATCGCGGGCAGCTGGGTCGCGCTGTAGACACCCACGTCCTGGACGAAGCGGCGCCGCCGAGCGCCCACGCCGAACTTGATCTGCTCGGTCTCGTACGAGGTGAACTGGGTGGGCACGGTCACGTTGAGCTTGGCCGACCAGTCCTTCGTGGTGCTGCTCTGGGTGCTGTTGCTGAAGCCAGTGAGCGCGTAGCCGGCCGGGTCGAAGGGGTTGGTGCCGCTGACCGAGAGCGAGGGGTGGTTGGCGTCGGCGATGTTGTTGTAGGTCACCACCGCGGGGGCGGCCTGGGTCCAGACCGGGATCTGGTCGAAGGGCTTCCTGTAGCGGCCCTCGGTGTGGGCCAGGAAGTAGTCGATGGCGTAGCGGTCGAAGCGGTTGCGCCCGCCGATGCTGGCCAGCCGGGTGTCGAAGCTCTCCTGGTTCGCGCGGTAGTACTTCTGCACCTGCACGCCGGTCTCGGTGACGCTGCCGTCGGGCGCGGCCACCGGATTGCCCTGGAACGTGTAGAGCAGGCCGTTGCGGTTGTAGTGCTGGGTGGCGCCGAAGTCGTAGTAGCGCAGGTAGAACTCGTGCCCGGGCGCGGGGCTCCAGTCGAACTCGCCGCCCACCACGTGGCGCTGCTTGCGCTGGCGGTAGTAGCGCTGCTCGAAGGTGTTGAGCGCCTTGTACGGGATGCCGGGCCCGCTGGCGTAGTACGAGCCTTCGAGGTCGTCGACGCCGCGCCGGTCGGCGTAGCTCGAGAACACGCCGATCAGGCTGAAGGGCGCGCGCGGGGCCAGGGCCCCGGCGCCTGCCGCCGGCGCGGCGCCGAAGCGCCCGCCCACGGTCAGCGCCAGGTCGGTGATGCGGGTGCCGCGCAGCGGCTCGTAGCCCGAGCCCAGCTTGACGTCGGCGAAGTAGGGCCGCCCGCCGCGCGGCACGGTCTTGGGCGTGATCTCGATCGTGCCGCCCACGGCCTCGGCCTCCTGCTCGGGGCGGTTGGTCTTGGTCACGGTCACCGAGCCGATCATCTCGGCCGGGATGTTGTCGAACGAGACCGCGCGGCTGCCGCCGTAGGGGCTGGTGGTGACGTCGGTGGGCGGCAGGCGCACGCCGCCGAAGGTGGTGCTGGAGAGGTCGGAGTCGAGCCCGCGGATGTTGACGAAGCGGCCTTCGCCGGTGTCGGTCTCGAGCTGCACGCCGGGGATGCGGCGCACCGCATCGCCGGCGTTCACCACCGGCAGCTTGCGGATCTCGGCGCCGCCCAGCACGTTGACGATGTTCTCGGCGTCCTGCTGCGCCGCGCGCGCCAGCCCGGCGGTGACGCGCTGGCTCACGACCACCACCTGGTCCATCGCGCGCGGCGCGGCCGCAGCCGCCCGGGCGGGGCCGGGGCTGGACGCCGCCGCGGCCGGGCTGCTGGCGGCCTGCGCGCCGGCGGCATGGACCAGGCCGGGGCCGGCGACGAGGGCCAGCAAGGCCGCCTGGGAAAGGCGGTGCGGGCGCGGCAACTTCTTCTGATGGGGCACTGCAAAGCTCCGTAAGCGTGGAGCCGGCAGCTTCGCGAGCGGGGATGACGTGGCCGTGACTTAAGACGGCTCGATGCATGACCCCGCATGACATCCGCCGACGCGAGCGGCGCGCCACGGCGCTGCAGCAACAAGCCGCGCCCGGGTCGCGGGCCGCGGGCTGATGACGCCGGATGACATCGGCGGGGCTGGCCTGCGAGGCGAGCGCCCGGCCGGTGGCCGAACTTGGCGCCACCGGCCGCCGAACGCCGTCGAATTGACATGGATCCTGCTTAGGCTGCGGGCCGTTCGTCGCGACCGGGTGCCCGAGCGGCCCCGGTCGACCGCCAGCCCCATCAACACACCGAAATCGAAGAGGAGCCTCCCATGTCCCAGCGCCGCATGCGCTTGCCCCTGCAACTCCGCCCCCTGGCCCTGGCCTGGATGCCGGCGCTCGGCGCCGCGCTCGCCGGCCCGGGCCTGGCCGCGCTGGCGGCCCCGGCCACCGCGGCCGAGCCCCCGGCCCCGGCCGCCGCGGCCTCGGCCCCGGCCCGCGCCCCGTCCAGCCGCGTCGTCGTCAAGGGCAAGGCGATCCTGACCGTCTCGCCCAAGGCCACCTACACGCAGAGCGTGATCAGCGAAGAGACGATCCGCAACCTCTCGCCCGCGCCCACGGTCACGATCCAGACGCTGCTCGCGCAGCAGCCCTCGGTCTTCGTCTACGCCAACGGCCCCACCGGCGTGGAGACCAACGTCTACCTGCGGTCGTTCAACTCGAGCCAGTTCTCCGAGACCTTCGCCGGCGTGGCGCTGAACGACCTGTTCAACGGCGGGGTGACGAACTCGGCCGAGAACCGCAACAACGTGCTGCTCATCCCGTCCAACATCCAGGGCGTGGACGTGTACCGCGGCATCAACAACCCCTCGGTGAACAGCTACAACTCGCTCGGCGGCACGGTGGACTTCACGCCGCGCCAGCCCGACGCGGTGGCCGGCGGCGCCGCCGGCGTGAGCGCCGGCAACTACGGCACCTTCGGCGTGCACGCCCGCTACGACACCGGCGACTGGCACGGCCTGAAGCAGGTGCTGGCCCTCACGCACACCAGCAGCCGCGGCTGGATCGACCACACCGCCGACCACAACAACAACTTCTACTGGGGCCTGACCTACGCCTTCGGCCCGACCGCCCACCTGGCCAACTACCTGCTCTACAACGACAACCGCGGCCTGTCGCCCTACAACATGCCCGCGCCGCTGCAGCAGCAGTACGGGCGCAGCTATCAGTGGCCGCTGAACTACACCAGCGCCCCCATCCACGACACCAACTGGATGGACATCGTCGACTTCAGCGCCGCGCTCAGCCACGACGTGGTGCTGCGCAACAAGTTCTTCTTCGGCCGCAACGAGTACCTGCGCACCTCGTACTCGAACCCCGCCTTCCAGCAGAGCGCCACCCAGCCCTACACGCTGGAGGACACGCCCACCGGCTTCCCGTTCTGGCTCAGCAACGCGGCCGGCCCCACCTACGACCCGGTGGCCACCTTCGGTGCCAGCGACGTGGGCACGGCGTACCACTTCTACGGCTACACCACCAGCGGCGTGGGCGACTCGCCCAGCCTGCACATCAGCCTGCCGGGCAACGACATCGTGCTTGGCGCCAACCTCACCAGCGGCAAGCTGCACAGCCGCGAGTACTGGTACGGCTCGGCCCCGGTGCCGCAGGTCACGGGCTACAACAACGCCTGGGACGAGCACGACAGCCGCACCCTGTGGTCGGCCTACGCGCAGGACACGGTCTCGCTGCTGGACGACCGGCTGCTGCTGACCCCGGGCGTCAAGTTCATCCACGCCCGCACCACCGACAGCGACGCCGTGGGCTTCTACTACCCGCTGGCCGGCTCGGTCAGCGACAGCGAGCACTTCGTCTCGCCCACGCTCGGCGCCAACTTCAAGGTGGCCGACAGCCTGCATGTCTACGCCTCGTACGGCAAGAACATCAAGCTGCCCGACATCTCGGCCTACTACGGCGCCTTCCAGACCGACGCCAACGGCAACCCCACCATCGTGCCGCCGCAGGTCAAGCCCGAGTACGTGCAGGACTACGAGCTCGGCGCGCGCTACCAGGCCGGCGGCCTGAGCGTGGCGCTGAACGCCTACCGCGAGAACTTCAGCAACACCTTCATCACCCGCACCGACCCGACCACCCAGCTCAGCACCACCACCAACGGCGGCGGCGCGCGCTACCAGGGCCTGGAGCTGCAGCTGGCGCAGGACTTCGGCGCCGGCCCCGCGGGCGACTTCAGCGGCTACTTGAACCTGGCCCACAACCAGGCCAAGTTCACGTCGAGCTTCACCTCCGACTTCGCCGGCACCGTGACGGCCGGCCAGCCGCTGGCCGGGGTGCCCGAGCGCCTGGTGAGCGCGGGCCTGGTGTGGAAGCTCGCGGGCTGGCGCGCCAACGTCGACGCCCGCTACGTGGGCCGGCAGTACATCGACCAGGCCTACGCCGGCGTGCCCTCGGCCGCCACCATCGCGGCCTACACGGTGGTCAACCTGGGCCTGAGCGACACGATCGAGCTGCCCGCCAGCGGCCCGCTGCGCACCGTGCGGCTGGGGCTGAACCTGGACAACGTGTTCAACCGCCAGTACCTCAACACCGCCTTCACCGACACCGACTACTTCGGCAATGCGTTCGTGCGCGGCGTGGTGGCGCCGCCGCGGCTAGTCACGGGCAGCGTGGACGTGACGTTCTGACCCTCGCCTCGACCCTCACCCCTGCCCCTGCAACTGCCCCTGCCCACTCCCGCGCCCTGCGGGAGTCGGGCTCGCGCCGCGCGGGCGGGCCCGGCCGGCGAGTCGGCCTCAGGCGACCCGGCAGGCGGTCTGCGAGCCGCTCCAGTCGGCCAGCGGGCCGTCCAGCGAAGTGCCGCGGCGCACGGCGGTCATCTCGGCCAGCACGCTCATCGCGATCTCGGGCGGCGTCTTGCCGCCCAGGTTCAGGCCCACCGGGCCGCGCAGCCGGGCGACCTCGGCGGGGCTGACGTCGAACTGCAGCAGGCGCTGGCGCCGCGCCTCGTTGTTGCGCCGCGAGCCCAGGGCGCCGACGTAGAAGGCCGGCGTCTTCAGCGCCTCCATCAGCGCCAGGTCGTCGAGCTTGGGGTCGTGCGTGACGGCCACCAGCGCGCTGTGGGCGTCGAGGTTCATCGCGATCACGAGGTCGTCGGGCATCAGGCGGCTGAGCGTGACGCCTTCCATCTCGGCCCAGCCCTCGTGGTATTCCTCGCGCGGGTCGCAGACGGTGACGCGGTAGTCCAGCATCACCGCCATGCCGGCCAGGTAGCGGCTGAGCTGGCCGCCGCCGATCAGCACCAGGCGCAGGCGCGGGCCGTGCACGGTCTCGAGCACCTGGCCGTCGAAGCGCAGCGCGTCGCCGTCGTCGCAAGGCCGCATCGACACCAGGCCGGTGGCCAGCTCCAGGCGCCGGCGCACCACGCGGTGGGTCTCGATGGCCGACAGCAGCTCGCGCAGCAGGCTCTGCGCCGACAGCGGCTCCAGCACGATCTGCACCGTGCCGCCGCAGGGCAGGCCGAAGCGCTGCGCCTCGTCGGCGGTGACGCCGTAGGTGGTGCTCTGCGGCAGCCGGCTGGCGAGTTCGCCGCGCCGCACGCGCTCGATCAGGTCGTCCTCGATGCAGCCGCCCGAGAGCGACCCCGCCACCTGCCCGTCGTCGCGGATGATCATCAGGCTGCCCGGCGGCCGGGGGCTGCTGCCCCAGGTGCGCACCACCGTGCCCAGCACCACGCGGTGGCCGCGGTTCATCCAGTCCATCGCGCTGCGGATGACTTCGACGTCCATGCTGTTCATCGGGCGGGTCCTTTCACGGGCGGGGCGAAAAGGATGCCACAGCCGCAGGCGCGGCGCACGGCAGCGGTGCCGATGTGCCTAAACGGCACAGTAGCGCTCCTGGATCGCGCGGTCGGCCCGCAGCGCCGCGGCGTCGCCCTGGTGCACGATGCGGCCCTGGTCGAGGATCAGGGCGCGGTCGGCGATCTGCAGCGCCTGCTCGACGTTCTGCTCGACCAGCAAGATCGTGGTGCCGGCCTGCCGCAGCCGCGCGAAGAGCGAGAACATCTCGTGCACCAGCAGCGGCATGATGCCTTCGCTGGGCTCGTCCAGCAGGATCATGCGCGGCCGCGCCATCAGCGCGCGCGCGATGGCCAGCATCTGCTGCTCGCCGCCCGACATCGAGCTGCCTTCCTGGTCCATGCGCTCGGCCAGGCGCGGGAAGGTGGCGGCGATCTCGTCGATGCGCTCGGCCTCGGCGCGGCGCTCGCGGCCGGCGATCAGCCCCAGGCGCAGGTTCTCGCGCACCGTCAGGCCGGGCACGATGCGGCGCTCCTCCGGCACGTAGGCCAGGCCGAGATGGAAGCGGCGGTGCGCCGGCAGCGCGGCGATCTCCTGGCCCTCGAAGCGCACGCTGCCCCCGCGCCGGGCCATCAGCCCCATGATCGCCTTCAGCGTGCTCGTCTTGCCGGCCCCGTTGCGGCCCATCAGCGTGACGATCTCGCCCGCGCGCACCTCGAAGCCGAGGCCCTGCACGACATGGCTGCGCCCGTACCAGGCGTCGAGTCCCTGCACTTCGAGCATCAGGCCCCCCTCCGGGACGCCCCGCAGCCGGCCCGCGCCTGCTTCGGGGCGCAGCGATCGACGTGCAGCCGGGGCGCCATCTCAACCCTGCCCGAGGTAGACGCGGCGCACGTCGGCGTTGGCCTGGATCTGCTCGGGCGTGCCTTCGGCCAGGAACTCGCCGTGGTGCAGCACCAGCAGGCGCCGGCAGATGCCCATCACCAGCTTCATCTTGTGCTCGACCAGGATCACGCTGCGCTCGGCGGCCAGCTGCACGATCAGCGCCATCATGACCTGGGTCTCCTCGGGCGACATGCCGGCGGTGGGCTCGTCCATCAGCAGCAGCGCCGGGTCGGCGGCCAGCGCCATCGCCACCTCCAGCGCGCGCTGCTGGCCGTGCGCCAGGTCGGCCGCGGCGCGCCGGCCCAGGCCGGCCAGGCCCACGCGCTCGAGCAGCGCGTCGGCGCGCTCGCTCACCGCGCGCAGCGCCGTGCGCGGCTGCAGCAGCCGGTAGCGCGCCTGGCGCATCTGCACCGCCACGCGCACGTTCTCGTGCACGCTCAGGCGCGGGAAGAGGTTGGTGATCTGGAAGCTCTTGGCGATGCCGATGCGGGCAAAGGCGTGTGGCGCCAGGTCGGTGATGTCGCGCCCCTGGAAGCGCAGCCGGCCGCTGCTGGGCGGCAAGGCGCCGCTGACGAGGTTGAAGAAGGTGCTCTTGCCGGCGCCGTTGGGGCCGATGATGGCGCTGAGCTCGCCGGCCGCAAAGCGTGCCGTGACGCCCTTGAGCGCCACGAAGCGGCCGAAGCGCTTGCCGAGGTTCTCGACCTCGAGGATGGGTGGGGCCCCGCTCATCGGGAAGCCTCCGAGCTGCGCACTGCGGTGCGGGCCCCTGCGGGCGGCCGGGCGGGGCTCACGCGGCTCGCTCCAGGCGCTTGACCAGGGTGCCCCAGATCCCGGCCGGAAAAAACAGCACGCAGGCCATGAAGACCGCGCCCACCACGCCCATCCAGTGCGGCGTGAGGTTGGTGACCGCGTCTTCCAGCGTCAGGAAGACGCCGGCGCCGACGAAGGGCCCGAAGAAGGTGCCCATGCCGCCGAGCAGGCACATCATCACCGCCTGGCCCGACTGCAGGTAGCCCAGCGAGTCGATCGGCACGATCGACAGGTGCAGCGCGCGCAGCGAGCCGGCCAGGCCGCAGATCGCCGCCGACAGCACGAACACCAGCAGCTTGGTGCGCGCGACGTCGTAGCCGCAGGCCGCGGCGCGCTGCTCGTTCTCGCGCACCGCCTCCATCACGGCGCCGAAGGGCGAGGCCAGCAGCCGCGAGACGAACCACAGCGCGGCCGCGACGAAGGCGAGGATGACGTAGTACTTGGTGTTGGGGTCGAGCAGGTCGAAGGGCAGGCCCAGGAGGCGCGCGGGCGGCACCTGGATGCCGCGCAGGCCGTTCTCGCCGCCGGTCCAGCGCTCGGCCTTGTAGAAGGCGTAGTAGACGATCTGGGCCAACGCCAGCGTCACCATCGAGAAGTAGATGCCGCGGCTGCGGATGGCCAGCCAGCCGATCACAAGCCCCACCAGCGACGCCGCGGCCACGCCCAGCAGCAGCGCCGCGCCCCAGGGCCAGCCGCCGCTGACGATGGCGATGCCGGTGGCGTAGCCGCCCACGCCCAGGAACGCCGCATGGCCGAACGAGAGCAGCCCGGTGTAGCCGAACAGCAGGTTGAAGCCGACCGCGAACAGGCCGAAGACGAGGATGTTGACCGCCAGCGCCTGGTACGGCACCAGCAGCGGCAGCACCAGCAGGAAGCCCAGCGCAGCGGCCACGCGGTGGCGGCGCACGGCCGCGACGAAATCGCCCTGCGCGCTCACCACGGCACCCGACGGCCTGCGGCCGGTCCCGCCGGGCGGGCGTGAGCCCTCGGCAACGCTTGCGCGCTCATCCCATCAACCCCGCCTTGCCGAACAGGCCCTGCGGCCGCAGCAGCAGCACCAGGGCCATCAGCACGAAGATCGACAGGTCGGCCAGGTCGGGCGCGAACAGCGAGGTCATCGAGAACACCACGCCCACCAGCAGCCCGGCCACCACCGCGCCCACCAGCGAGCCCATGCCGCCGACCACCGTGACCACGAACGACTCGGCCAGCACCGGGATGCCCATCTCGGGGTTGACGGCGCGCGTCGGCGCGGCCAGCACGCCCGACAGCCCGGCGATGGCCGTGCCCAGGCCGAACACCAGCCACCACACGCGCGCCACGTCCACGCCCAGCACCTTCAGGATCTCGCCGTCGCGCGAGCCGGCGCGGATGATCAGGCCCCAGCGCGTCTTCTCCAGGAACAGCCACAGCGCGCCCACCACCACCGCGGTGGCCCCGATCAGGAACAGCCGGTACTTGGGGAAGTAGCCGAAGCCCAGGTCGACCGCGCCGCGCAGCGCCGCCGGCGTGCTGGACGGCAGGCCGCCGATGCCGAAGGCGATCCGCATGGCCTCGATCAGCACCCACGACAGGCCGAAGGTGAGCAGCAGCGGGTCGTCGATGCCGCGGCCGTAAAGCCGCCGCACCAGCAGCCGCTCGGTGGCCAGGCCGATGGCCCCCACCACCAGCGGCGCCAGCACCAGGCTGAACCAGAAGCTGCCGGTCAGGCCCAGGAAATACAGGCCGAGGAAGGCGCCCACCATGAAGAAGGCGCCATGGGCGAAGTTCACCACCGTGAGCAGGCCGAAGACCAGGCTCAGCCCCAGCGCCAGCAGCGCGTAGACGGCGCCCAGCGCCAGGCCCGTGAGGGCCTGCAGCGCCAGCAGCTGGGGCGTGATCTCCATCGTGGCGGCGGATGCGGGGGACCCTGGCGGCGCCCGCTCAGGCCTTCAGGCCGAGCTCGGCGCAGCTGCGCAGGTGGGTCTCGTCGGGCGGCTCGACCTCGAGCACGTTGAAGACGTCGTACTTGTCCTTCATGCCCTTGGACTTGCTCTCGACCACGATCACCGACTGCACCGACTGGTGGTCGCAGCCGCGGTAGTACTGCGGACCCTTGTACCAGTCGTACTTCAGCTTCGCCAGCGCCGCGGCCACGCGGGTGGCGTCGGTGGCGTCGGCGTCCTTGACCGCCTGCAGCACGCTCTGGATGCCGGCCCAGCCCAGCGCGCCGTAGTCCGAGGGCACGGCACCGGCGTAGGCGGCGCGGAAGGCGTCGTTGAACTTCTTCGCGCTGGGGATGCGGTCTTCCAGGCCCCAGTAGTACGAGGTGCCGCCCAGGATGCCCTCGAAGGCGTCGGCGCCGCCGGCCTGGCGGGCCGTGTACAGCAGCACCGGCGTGATGATCTTGGTCGTGGCCTTGATGCCGAAGTCGGTGGCCTGCTTGGCGCTGTTGACGAGGTCGCGGCCGAAGTTGCACAGCACCAGGATGTCGGGCTTGAGCGACTGGATGCGCGGCAGGAAGGCCGAGTAGTCGGCCGTGCCCAGCGGGTGGCGGATGTCGGCCAGGGTCTGCATGCCGTACGCCTGCCCGGCGCGCTCGAAGCCGCGCACCATCTCCTGCCCGTAGGCGTAGTCGGCCGTCAGGTAGACCACCTTCTTGCCGAACTTCGGGAAGGCGTAGCGCGCCACGGCGCCGGCCGTCATGTGCGGGTTCAGCGCCTCGTGGAAGGTGTAGGGGCCGGCGTCCTTGGCCTCGTTGATGGCGTCGGACTGGCTGATGCTGTTGAACAGCACCTTGCGCTCGCGCGTGACGGCGTTGATCGACAGCTGCGTGGCCGCCGACAGCGAGCCCACGATGAGCTGCACCTTGTCCTTCTCGATCAGCTCCAGCGTGCGCGTGGCGGCCTCGCCCGGGTTGAGCTTGTCGTCGCGCACCAGCAGCTCGGCCATCTGCCCCTTGTGGCCGCCGGCGGCGTTCCACTGCTTGACCGCGAGCTCGGCCGCGCGCACCTGGTCCTGCGCCTCGGCCGAGAACGGGCCGGTCAGCGGCGTGGGGAAGCCGATCTTGATCGTCGCGGCCTGGGCACGCGCGATGTTGAACAGGGCCGGCGCAGCCGCCAGGCCGGCGCCGGCGGCGCCCAGGGCGATCAGGCGGCGGCGGCCGGGGTTGCGGGGGGTCAGCGGGGTGAGGCTCATCGGGCAGGTCTCCTTCAGGGTGGGGGCCGGGTCCGCGGCGCTCAGGGCGCGGCCGTGGCTTCGGGGGTGGAACGCTCGGATTCGGGGTCGAACAGGCGCGGGTCGATGGCGGTCTGGCGCAGCACGGCCTCGGCGCTGCGCTCGTGCGGGTGCCGGGACGGCGCCCCGCCGCGCGCCTGCAGGTAGGCGCCGAGCCGGCGGCTGCGCTCGACCACGGCCGCGCCGGCGGCCAGGCGCCGCGCCTCGTAGCGGGCCAGCGCGGCGGGCGTGGCCCCGAGCGCGGCGATGCTCTCGGCCAGCGCCAGGGCGTCGTCGCCGGCCTTGGTCACGCCCAGGCCCACGTGCGGCCGGGCCACCATGGCGGCGTCGCCCAGCAGCGCCACGCGCCCCCAGGCCATGCGCGGCGAGACCAGGTCGACGATGGGCTGCACGAAAGGCTGCGCCGTCTTCTCGACGATCTCGGCGAACTGCGGCGCCAGGCGCTCGCGCGCGGCGGCCCGCATGGCCGCGATCTGGCGCCACGACACCTGCTGCGGCGCGATGCCCTCGGGGTGGTGCAGGCCGTCGGCATCGGTCAGCAGCGCGGCGAGCTCGGGGCCTGCGGCCGCGGGCCGGTACCAGACGAAGTTCCAGGCCCGCTCGCCCGCGCCCGCACGCACGCCACCGCCACCGCCGGCCACCGGGTAGCCCAGCATCTGCTCGCCCTCGGGCAGGCCGAAGCCGAAGTGCCCGAACAGGGTCTGGCGCGTGTGCCGCGACAGGCAGCCCTCGTCGCACAGGCCGCGCCAGGCGACGTAGCCGGCATAGGCGGGCTGCACCGCCGGCGCGAGCTGCGCGCGCACGGTCGAGCGCAGGCCGTCGGCGGCGACCAGCAGATCGGCCTGCAGCGACTGTCCGTCGGCCAGCCGCGCCGTCACGCCCGGCTCGCCCTGCTCGACGGCCGCCACCGGCGCGCCGAACCGGCAGCGGCCGGCCGGCAGCGCCTGCAGCAGCAGCTCGTACAGCCGGCCCCAGGAGGCGAGCACCTGCGGGTAGTCCCAGCGGCACAGGACCTGGCCCTGCGGGTCCAGCGCCACGCGCGAGCCCACGGCCACGCCCAGCGGCGCCTCGGCCGCCACGCCGGCCGCGTGCAGCGCGGTGCGCAGGCTGTCGTGGGTGACGATGCCGGCGCCGCGGCCCGACAGCGAATGCCGCGAGCGCTCGAGCAGCTGCACCTCGTGGCCGGCGCGCAGCAGCAGGTTGGCGGCCATCAGGCCCCCGAGCGAGCCGCCGACGACGAGGATGCGCGCCATGCCCTGGGCCGGATCAGGCCGGGGCCTGCTCGTCGGCCGGGAAGTTCAGCTCGACGACGACGCCGTTGGGGTCGTCGACGAAGACCTGGTGCAGCCCCAGCAGCGGCACCGTGCGCTCGCGCAAGGCCAGGCCGGCCGCGGCCAGCCGCGCGCGCAGGGCCGCCAGGCCGGTGGCGAAGAAGGCCACGTGGTCGACCACGCCGGTGCCCTGCAGCAGCTTCTCGTCGCGGTCGCCGAGGTAGCCCGCCAGGCCCTCGGGGCGGCTGCGGTCGACGCCGATGATGTGCACGACGGCGTTGGCGGCCCGCGCGGTGTCGCCGGCATACAGCCACAGCCCGGGGAAGGGGAAGGGCGGCCGCGGCCCCACCTGCAGGCCCAGCAGGCCGGCGTAGAAGCGCTCGCAGGCGGCCAGGTCGGCGCTGCGGATCGAGACATGGTTGAGCGAGATCGGCATTGCGGGGCTCCGGTGTCAGGCCGCGGCGGGCAGCCGTGCCGGCGGCGCCATCACCAGCGGCATCTGCACCAGCAGGCCCTGCACGCGGTCGGCGATGTAGGTGTCGATCAGGGCCGCGTCGCCGGCGCCGGCGTAGGGCTGCTGGTAGACCAGCGGCCAGATGCCCAGGTGGTAGATGAGCCCGCCGTGGAAGGCCATCAGCAGCGCTTCCTCGCGCGGCGTGGCGCGCGCGCGCGAGCGGCTGCCGGCGCCGCGGCGCGCCTCGCGCAGCAGGCGCGGGAACAGCTTCTCGCGCACGAGGGCGAAGTAGCGGTTGGGGATCAGCCCGTCGCTCAGGCCCGAGTGCACCAGGATGCGCAGCCACACCGGCGTGAGGATGGCGGCCAGGTACTCGCGGTAGAAGGCGTGCAGCTTGGCCGCCGGCGGCCGCGCGGCGTCGTCGAGCAGGGCCTCCCAGCGCGGCTCCCAGCGGCCGGCGATGGTCTGCTCGTACACGCGCTCGATCAGGGCCCGCTTGGTGGGGAAGTAGTGGTAGAGCAGGGTGTGGGCGATGCCGAGCTCGCCGGCGAGCTCGCGCATCTGCGCCTCCAGGCCGCGGCGGGCGAAGAACTCGGCCGCGCCCTCGACGATCTGCTGCTCGCGCACGCGGGCGTCGAGCCGGCGCCGGGGCGCGGCCGGCGCCGAGGCCGGCATGACGCCAGCGGCCGAGGTCGGCATGGCGCCAGCAGCCGAGGTCGGCAAAGAGCCTGCGGCCGAGGTCGGCCGGGGGCGGGTTTGTGCGGTATTGACCATCTGCTCAACTCTGCTGAAATTGTTGAGCGCATGGTCAGCAAGCCGCATCCCCACAAACCCTGGCGAGCCCGCAGCGGCCCCCGGCGATGAAGTCGGCCGCGTTCGACTACGTGCGCGCCGGCACGCTGCCGCAGGTGTTCGAGCTGCTGGCCCGCCACGGCGACGGCGCGCGGCTGCTGGCCGGCGGGCAGACCCTGCTGGCCACGCTGGCGATGCGGCTGTCGCAGCCCTCGATGCTGATCGACATCAACGGCCTCGAGGCCCTGCGCGGCATCGAGCTGCGCGAGGGCCGGCTGCGCATCGGCGCCCTGGTGCGGCATGCCGAGATCGAGGAGTCGCCGCTGGTGGCGCGGCACGCGCCGCTGCTGGCGCAGGCGGCGCCGCACATCGCGCACCGGGCCATCCGCAACCTGGGCACCTTCGGCGGCGCGCTGGCCTACGCCGACCCCGCGGCCGAATGGCCGGCCTGCGTGCTGGCGCTGGGCGGCACGCTGGTGCTGCAGGGCGCGGCCGGCGAGCGCCGCGTGGCCGCGGCCGACTTCTTCCAGGGCCTGTACACCACCGCGCTGCGCGAGGGCGAGCTGCTGGCGGCCTGCGAGCTGCCGCCGGCCGAGGCCGACGAGCGGCAGGATTTCAGCGAACTCGCGCGCCGCCACGGCGACTACGCCGTGGCCGGACTGGCGGCCCGCGCACGCCGCCGCGGCGACACGCTGCACGAGGTGCGGCTGGTCTTCCTCAGCCTGGGCGACCGGCCGCTGCGCGCCCCGGCCACCGAGGCCGCGCTGCAGGCCGGCCCGCTGTCGGCCGCGCGCATCGACGCGGCCGGCACCGTGCTGCGCGCCGAGCTCGCCCCCTATGCCGACCTCACCCACTCGGCCGCCACCAAGACGCAGCTGGCCGCGACGCTGCTCGAGCGCGCGCTGCCGCGCCTGATGGCCTGAAGGGCCCGCCGCCATGACCACCCCCACCGACGCCCCGACCCGCCGCCTGCACGTCGAAGTGAACGGCACGCCGCTGGTGCGCGAGGTCGAGTGCCGCAAGCACCTGGTCGACTTCCTGCGCGAGGACTGCGGCCTGAAGGGCTCGCACCTGGGCTGCGAGCACGGGATC
Source organism: Burkholderiales bacterium (assembly GCA_028871575.1). Taxonomy (GTDB): domain Bacteria; phylum Pseudomonadota; class Gammaproteobacteria; order Burkholderiales; family Burkholderiaceae_C; genus Rubrivivax. Next base: position 22,575 of record JAGWMW010000003.1, read on the forward strand.
TGCGGCGCCTGCACGGTGCGGCTGGACGGCGCGATCGTGCGCGGCTGCCTGGTGCTGGCCGCGCAGGCCGACGGCCGGCGCGTGGAGACGGTGGAGACGCCCACGCCCTCGCCGCGGCTGAAGGCGCTGCAGGACGCCTTCGTCGAGCACAACGCGCTGCAGTGCGGCTACTGCACGCCGGGCATGCTGATGGCCGCGCTCGACCTGGTCGAGCGCCGGCCCGGGGCCGACCGGGCGCAGGTGCGCGCCTGGATGAGCGGCAACTACTGCCGCTGCACCGGCTACCACGCCATCGTCGACGCGGTGTGTGCGGTGCTGGCGCAGCAGGCGGCGGGCCGCTTTGCCGGCGAGGCCGCGCCATGAACCACCCCGCCGAGCGCCCGAACCGGCGCGACCTCGGCAGCGAGCTGCCCGCCGTCACCGAGGACCAGCGCCACATCGGCGTGGCCTTCCCGCGCGAGCGCGTGCGCCGCCTCACCGAGGGCCGCGGCCAGTACATCGACGACCTCGAGCTGCCGCGGATGGCGCATGTGGTGTTCTGGCGCAGCCCGGTGGCCCACATGCGCATCCGGCGCATCGAGCGCGCCGCCGCGCAGGCGCTGCCCGGCGTGCTCGCGGTGGTGGTGGGCGCCGAGATCGCCGCCCTGTGCAAGCCCTGGGTGGCGACGCTGGCGCACCTGGCCGGCATCAAGAGCGCGCCGCAGTACCCGCTGGCGATCGATCGCGCCACCTGGCAGGGCGAGCCGGTGGTGGCGGTGGTGGCCGAGACGCGGGCCCGCGCCGAGGACGCCCTGGCGCTGCTCGACGTCGAGTGGGCCGAGCTGCCCGCGGTGCTCGACACCGCCACCGCGCTGGCCAGCGACACGCCGCTGATCCACCCCGAGCTGGGCGACAACCTGTGCTTCGAGCGCCGGCTCGACACCGGCGGCGTGGACGAGGCCTTCGCCCGCGCCGACGCGGTGTTCGAGGAGACCTACGAGTTCGGCCGCCACACCGGCGTGACGCTGGAGCCGCGCTGCCAGATCGCCGACTGGAACCCGGGCGAGGCCCGGCTGACCGTCCACCACTCGCAGCAGGCGCCGCACATGATGCAGGACCTGTACTGCCGCCAGTTCGGGCTGCAGGAGACGCAGGTGCGCGTGATCTGCCGCGACGTGGGCGGCAGCTTCGGCATCAAGGTCCACGCCTACCCCGACGACTTCGCCACCGTGGCGCTGGCCATGATGCTGGGCCGGCCGGTCAAGTTCGTCGCCGACCGGCTCGAGAGCTTCGTCAGCGACATCCACGCCCGCGAGCACCGCATCCGGGCCCGCATCGCGGCCGCGGCGAGCGGCGAGATCCTGGCCTTCGAGATCGACGACCTCACCGGCATCGGCCCCTACTCGATGTTCCCGCGCACCAGCGGCATCGAGGGCAACCAGGTGGTCAACCTCACCGGCGGGCCCTACCGGCACCGGGCCTACCGCGCGGCGCTGAAGGTGGTGTTCCAGAACAAGGTGCCGATGTGCCAGTACCGCGGCGTGGGCCACCCGATCGCCTGCGCCGTGACCGAGGCGCTGGTCGACGGCGTCGCGGCGCAGCTGGGCATCGACCCGTTGGCGATCCGCGAGGCCAACGTGATCCCCGACGATGCCTACCCCGCCACCGGCGCCTCGGGCATCCGGCTCGAGCAGTTGTCGCACCAAGCCTGCCTGCGCGAGGCCAAGCGGCTCGTCGACTACGACGCCCTGCGCGCCGAGCAGGCCGCGCTGCGCGCGCGCGGCATCTACCGCGGCATCGGCATCGCGGCGCTGATCGAGCTGACGAACCCGAGCGCGGCCTTCTACGGCGTGGGCGGCGCGCGCATCGCCAGCCAGGACGGCGCCACGCTGCGGCTGGAGCCCGGCGGCGGGGTCACCGTGCTGGCCAGCGTGGGCGAGCAGGGCCAGGGCGCCGAGGCCATCTTCGCCCAGATCGCGGCCGACGCCGTCGGCGTGGGCCTGGACCGCGTGCGCGTGCTCACCGGCGACACCGACACCGTGCCGTACGGCGGCGGCACCTGGGCCAGCCGCGGCGCCGGCATCGGCGGCGAGGCGGTGCTGCAGGCGGGCCTGGCGCTGCGCGCCAACCTCGTGGCCACCGCGGCGGCGATCCTGCAGTGCGAGGCCGGCACCCTGGCGCTGCGGCGCGGGGCGGTGGTCGACGCGCAGACCGGGGCCGAGCGGCTGGCGCTGGCCGAGCTGGGCCGCATCGCCTACTTCCGCAGCGACACCCTGCCCCGCGGCTTCACGCCCGAGCTGATGGTCACGCGCCACTACGCGCAGCGCGACTACCCCTTCATCTTCACCAACGGCGTGCAGGTCAGCCACGTCGAGGTCGACGTCGACACTGGCTTCGTCAGGCTGCTCAAGCACTGGGCGGTGGAAGACTGCGGCCGCGTCGTCAACCCGCTGCTGGTGGACGAGCAGATGCGCGGCGCCATCGTGCAGGGCATCGGCGGCGCGCTGTTCGAGGAATGCCTGTACGACACCGACGGCACGCTGCGCAACGGCAACCTGGCCGACTACCTGGTGCCGATGGCCGGCGAGATGCCCGACATCGAGATCGCGCATGTGCAGACGCCCACCCGCAGCAGCGCGCTCGGCGCCAAGGGCGCCGGCGAGGCCGGCACCGCCGGCGCCCCGGCCGCGGTGATGAACGCCATCAACGACGCGCTGACCCCCTTCAAGGCCCGCGTGGCCTCGCAGCCGATCACGCCCGAGAAGATCCTGCGGGCGCTGGGCAAGGTCTGAAGCCACGGCCCCCTAGCTTGGGTGCGCCGGCCGCCGAGCAGGCTCGCCTCGTTCTGGGTGGAGGTCGCTACATTGGGCCAAAGGCCTTGCGACCCGCGTCGACCTCGGCGTCCCGGTCCCTGCACAGGCCCCAAGGTGCGAGGGAGGCGACATGCTCAATCACCCCGGACGCAGATGTCGGGCGATGCTGGCGGTCTGGCTCGCCGCCGCGGCGCTGGCGGGCGCGGCCCCGGCACAGGCGCAGCTGGGCGATCTGCTGAACAAGGCCAAGGAAGCGACAGACACCGCTCGCCAGCAGCTCGACGGGCTCGCGAACGCCGCCGGCCATCCGGCCGCCAGCGCCGCAGCGGCCGCCGTGCCGTCCACGCCGTCCATGCCGTCCGCAGCCTGTCTGACGCGGTATCCGACCAAGACCTCGCAGGTGCGCTACCAGAACAACTGCGGGTCGGACCTCGTCCGGCTGCATCGCGTCGAAGGCACCTGCATCCGCACCGACTGGGCCATCGGGCGCGACAAGAGCCTCGTGCCCTACACGGCGGAGCCCGTCTGCCGCGGCAAGCCGCAGGCGGGCCCCGGGCCGTGCGACTGCGCGCCGGGCACGCGCGTGGCGTATGCCGACGTCCCGCCTGAATACGACACGCCGGTTGCGGCTGCGCCCCAAGCCGATGCCACGGCAGGCACCGCGCGGCCCTCGGCACGCGAGCGCGTGCGCCTGCGCGCCGAGCAGCAGTCGGGCCATCAGGGCGGCACCAATGGCCCGCCCGGTGCAATGCCTGCCTGCGTCAAGGTGCAGCAGCTCTGGGACCCGGGGCTGCGCGCCGTCGATCCCAACAGCCTGTACGTCGAGAACGACTGCCCTTACGCGCTGTACTCGACGACGCGGCAGGCCGACGGCACGCCCTACGTCTGCAAGAGCTCCGGCGGCCGCCAGCCCGGCAGCGCCTTCACCATCTCGAAGTCCGACGCCGCGCGCCGGGTGTTCTGCGACGGCCAGGCCAGCGCCAGCGGCCACAACGCCTGTGCCTGCTCGCCCGACTCGAACCGCTTCATGCTGCCGCAGGATGCTTCCGCGCTGCCGGTGGCGCGGAGCGTGCGCTGAGGCTGCGCGCGGGCCGCGGTGGCGCGAGGCCGAGGGGCCTTCAGCGGGCCACGGCCCGCGTCAGCAGGTAGTCGGACCGCATGACGTTGTCCTGGTGGTAGGGCGCGCAGAGCGCCTCGAATTCCTGCCGCAAGGCGCCGAGCCGGACTCGATCGCCCGCGGCGCCTTCCACCAGCATCTGCATCGGCCCGACCGATCGCTCCATGAACAGCCGGTAGTGCGCCAGGCTCAGGGCCGGGAACTGCATCGTCCCGCGCTCGAAGAACGGGGCCTGGAATCCGGCCTCCAGCCGCGCGGCGACGACGGACGGCGCGCCCCAGAGTGCGGGCGATTGCGCCCCGGGCGGGGCCGGCGGCGAGTTCCGGGCCACGAACGTGAACATCCTGCCCACCAGGTGTTCGGGCGGCCAGGTGGACAAGGCGATGCGGCCGCCGGGCTTCAGCACCCGGCGCATCTCGGCGACGGCGACCTCGGGGCGAGGCGCGAACAAGTGCCCGAACTGGCTCAGCACGACATCGAACGAGGCGTCGGCGTAGGGCAGCTGCTCGGCATCGCCCTCGGTCCAGGCGATGTCCTCGCAGCGGGCAATGACCGCGTCCTGGCGTGCCTGCTCGAGCAGCGCGGGCGTCAGGTCCAGTGCGGTCACCCGGGCACCGGCCCGGGCGGCGGTGATGGCGACGACACCGGTGCCGGTTCCGACATCGAGCAAGCACTCACCGGGCTCGATGCCGGCAAACCGCACCAGGTGCCCGGCCACCGGCGTCGTGAACAGCGCTGTCGGCGCGAACGAGGCCCACATCTCGCGCTGCCGGCGCTTGAGTTCTGCAAACGGATCGTGATCCATGGGGCTCTCCCGTCGGCGCTGCTGCCGACGCCCCCTTTGTCGCCCAACACCTCGGGCGTGAACAGCCCCAGGTTCGCGGGTCCGCGACATCGCGCCCGCGGTGCCCTCAATCCAGCGCCAGCTCCCGCCGCTGCTGCGCGCTGCGGCGCCCGGCATCGAGCAGGCGCTGCACGGCCAGCGCCTCGGCGGCCGTCACCGGGCTGGGGCCGAGGCCGAGCAAGGCGTCGCGGACGCCCGCGTAATACGCCGGGTAGGCGCCCGCCGCCAGCGGCCAGGGCGTGGCGGTGGCGGCCTGGCCGTCGGAATGCCACAGGCTCGCCCGGCGGTCGTCGCGGCCCCAGTCCGGCCCGGCGATGCGTGCCGGCTCTGCGCCCGCGGCCAGCGCGGCTTCCTGCGGGTCCAGCCCTTCGACCTCGAAGGTGGCGGCGCTGCCGTGCAGCGTGAACCGCGGCCCCGGCCGCGCGGCGAGCATGCTCGCCTGCAGCAGCGCGACCAAGCCGCCGTTCGGGCCCCGGTCCCAGCGCAGGCGGGCCAGGAACCAGTCGTCGCTGAGGGCCCCGTCGCGCAGCCTGGCCTGGTCCAGCCCGATCGACGAGGGCGGGCCGAAGAGCTGCAGCGCCTGGTCGACGAGGTGCGGCCCGAGGTCCATCCACAGGCCGCTGCCGGGGCCGTCGCCCTCGCGCCAGCGTGCGCGCACCTGCGGCCGGTAGCGGTCGAAGTGGGTGCTGAACGCCACCGGCCGGCCCAGGCGGCCGTCGCGCAGCACGGCACGCAGGGTCAGGTAGTCGCTGTCCCAGCGTCGGTTGTGGAAGACGCTGAGCACGCGCGCGCGGCCCTCGGCTTCGGCCACCAGGCTCGCGGCCTGCTGCGCATCGAGCGCGAAGGGCTTGTCGACGACGACGTGGCGGCCCGCCTGCAGCGCGGCCAGCGCCAGCGGGTGATGCTGCTCGTTCGGCGCCGCGATGACGACCAGGTCGATGTCGTCGCGCGCGATCAGGGCCCCGGGGTCGAGCACCGCCACCGCCGGCCCGAGCGCGCGCTGCACCTGGGCCGGATCGCGGCTGGCCACCGCCACCAGCGACAGCCCCGCCGTGGCGCGGATCAGCGGGGCGTGGAAGCAGCGTCCGGCATAGCCGTAGCCGATGAGGCCGACCTTCAGGGCGTCGATGGCGAGGCCTCCTGGGTGAACGCCGGGGCGGGAGGCGCAGCGGGAGGCGCAGCGAGAGGCGCAGCGGGAGGCGCAGCGGGAGGCGCAGCGAGAGGCGCAGCGAGAGGCGCAGCGAGAGGCGGAGCGAGAGGCGGAGCGAGAGGCGCAGCGAGAGGCGGAGCGAGAGGTGCGGCGAGAGGTGCGGCGAGTAGCGGGGCGAGAAACGGGGCGAGAAACGGGACGGCCGCCCGGCCGCGGCCCGGTCGGCGCCGCCCGCGCCAGCGCGGGGCCCGGTGCTCGAGCAGCCGGCCCAGGGCGGCGAGCCCGCGCACGTGGTGCGTCGCCCTCGGGCTGCGCTCGACGCCGGGGCGCAGCATCTGCACCGTCGGGCAGCCCAGGGCGGCGCCCGCGGCGAGCTCGGACTCGGGGTTGTCGCCGATCACCCAGACCTCGGCGGCGCGCCAGCGGCCGGCCTGCAGGATGCGCGTGAACAGGCCGAGCTTGCCCGGCCGCGGCGCCGCCTCGATGGCATCGACGTGGAGGCCGTCGAACCTCGGCGCCAGGCCCAGCGCCCGCACCTTGCTGTGCTGCAGCCGGGCAAAGCCGCTGGTGACGAGGAACTTGCGGCCGGGCAGCCGCGGCAGCAGCGTCAGGTCGCGGTAGCCCTGCAGCGGGCCGCGCACCTCGAGCGCCGCGAAGGCCTCCAGGCCCGCCCGGCGCATCGCCGGCGTCAGGGCCAGGCGCCCGCACACGGCCTCGAAGTCGTGCGTCCAGCACTCGGCCTCGATGCGGGCCAGCCACTGCGGATCGCAGCCCGGCGGGGCCGCCGCGCGCAGGGCCTCGAAGGCCGGCGCGTAGAGCTCGGGCCCGACCGCGCGCGCCGGGCACAGGCAGTTGTCGAGATCGAAGATCAGCGCCTGCACGCCGCGCCCCATGGCGGGCCCGATGGCGGGCCCGATGCCTGGCCGCCGCCGCCTCATGGCCCCGCACCCCAGGCCGCCAGCGTCTGCACGCCATCGGCGGCCTGGCACACGTGCACGACCCCGGGCTCGCCCTCGGGCGAGCGGTAGTGGCGCTCGACGGCCTCGCGCGCCGCCGCCACCGCGGCGGCCGGCAGCAGCGCCACGACGCAGCCGCCGAACCCGCCGCCGGTCATGCGCGCGCCGCCGTCGGCGCCGATGGCGGCCTGCAGGATCTCGACGAGGCGGTCGATCGCGGGCACCGTGATGGCGAAGTCGTCGCGCATCGACGCGTGCGACTGCGCCATCAGCCGGCCCAGGCGCGGCAGGTCGTTGCGCGCCAGCGCCTGCGCCGCGTCCAGCGTGCGCTGGTTCTCGGTGACGATGTGGCGCGCACGCCTGAGCACCACCGGGTCGAGCCCCGCCGCGCGCGCCTGCAGCGCGGCCAGGTCGAGGTCGCGCAGCGCCGGCACGCCGTAGTGGCGCGCCGCCGCCTCGCACTGGCGTCGGCGCAGGTTGTATTCGCTGTCGACCAGCCCGCGCCGCACGCGCGAGTGCACGATCATCACGGCCATGTCGTCGGGCAGGTGCACGGGCGTCGCCTGCAGCGAGCGGCAGTCGATCAGCAGCGCATGGCCGGCCTCGCCGCGCGCCGAGATCAGCTGGTCCATGATCCCGCAGTTGCAGCCGACGAATCGGTTCTCGGCGCGCTGGGCGATCAGCGCGAGGTCGGTGGCGCCGAGTTCGTCGAAGCCCTGCAGCGCCTTGACGGCCTGGCCCACGGCGAGCTCGAGCGAGGCCGACGACGACAGCCCCGCGCCCTGCGGGATGTCGCCGGCGATCGCCAGCTCGGCGCCGCGCAGCGGCAGCCCCCGCTCCTGCAGCATCGCGTAGACGCCGCGCACGTAGTTGGCCCAGGCCGCATCGCCGCGGTGGCCGATCGCGGGGTCGAGCCGGAACTCGTCGCGCGCGTCGTCGAAGTCGGCCGCCACCACCCGCACCAGGGCGTCGGCGCGCGGGCGGGCGGCCACCAGCGTGTGGTAGTCGATCGCGCAGGGCAGCACGTAGCCTTCGTTGTAGTCGGTGTGCTCGCCGATCAGGTTCACGCGGCCGGGCGCGCGCGTGACCACGGCGGGCGCGCCGCCGAAGGCGGCAGCGAAGGTGGCGACGGCGCGCTGCAGCAGGGCGGGGTTCATCGGGGTCGGCGGCGCTTTAGGCGCCGCGGTAGTGCTGCTCGCTGACCGCGCGCAGGCGCTCGGCGGCCTGCTCGGGCGTGAGGTCGCGCTGCGCCTGGGCCAGCATCTCGAAGCCGACCATGAACTTGCGCACCGTGGCCGAGCGCAGCAGCGGCGGATAGAAGTGCGCGTGCAGCTGCCAGTGCGGCGCGGCGGGCGCGTCGAAAGGCGCGCCGTGCCAGCCCATCGAGTACGGGAACGAGCAGCCGAAGAGGTTGTCGTAGCGCGAGGTCAGCCGCTTCAATGCGAGCGCCAGGTCGGCGCGCTGCGGCGGCGTCAGCTGCGGCAGCTGCTGCACCGCAAAGCGCGGCAGCAGCAGCGTCTCGAACGGCCAGGTGGCCCAGTAGGGCACGATCGCCAGCCAGTGCGCGGTCTGCACCACGACGCGCTCGCCGGCTTCGGCTTCGCGCCCGGCCAGGTCGGCCAGCAGCGCCCGGCCGTGCGCGGCGTGGTAGTCGCGCTGGTGGCGGTCTTCGGTGGCGGGCTCGTCGGGCAGGAAGTCGGTGGCCCAGACCTGGCCGTGCGGGTGCGGGTTCGAGCAGCCCATCATCGCGCCCTTGTTCTCGAACACCTGCACCCAGCGGTGGCTGGCGCCGAGCTCGGCGGTCTGCTCGCACCAGGTGTCGACGACGCGGCCGATCGCGGCCAGCGGCAGCTCGGGCAGCGTGCGGCCGTGGTCGGGCGAGAAGCAGATGACGCGGCTGGTGCCGCGCGCGGACGCGAGCTCGAACAGCGGGTCGGCGGCCGGCGGCGGGCTTGGCGCATCCGGCGTCAGCGCGGCGTAGTCGTTGGTGAAGACGTAGGTGCCGGTGTAGGCCGGGTTGACCTCGCCGTTGACGCGCGCGTTGCCGGCGCAGAGGTAGCAGCTCGGATCGTGGGCCGGCTGCTGCGCGGTGTCGACCGGCTCCTGCTGGCCCTGCCAGGGCCGCCGGGCGCGATGCGGCGAGACCAGCACCCAGCGGCCGCTGAGCGGGTCGCGGCGGCGGTGCGGATGCTCGGCCGCGTCGAAGGGTGTGCTCACCGGCGGCCCCCGCTCACACGCGCTGCAGCCGCACGATGAACGCCGTCTCGGCCAGGGCGCGCGGCAGCGGCAGCCCGGCCTGGGCCAGCCAGGCGCCGTCGAGCACCAGGCCCTCGCCCTGCAGCGCGTCGAAGAACGGCGCGCTGGTCGGGTGGCCCGCCGCCGCGTCGGCCCCGGGGGGCAGCACCCGGCGCACCCGGTAGCGCGCGCCGGCATCGAGCATCGGCAGGCGCAGCGCGGGGGCGTGGCGGTGGTCGGTGGGCACGGTGCGGTAGGCCAGCAGCAGCACATCGCCGGCATCGGCCTGGCCATGCGCCTGCCAGAGCACGCCGTCGCCGGCCTCGCCCAGCCAGACCCGGCCGTGGTGCAGGCGCTCGCGCAGGGCCTTGTAGAGCTCGATCCAGCCGCGCAGCTCGGCGCGGTCGGCCTGGCCCAGGTGCCGCACGTCGAGCTCGACCCCGAAGTGCCCGGGCAGCGCCACCGCGGCGCGGAAGGCCATCGCCTGGGTGCGCCCGGTGGTGTGCGCCGGCGCGGTGCCGACATGCGCGCCCATGATCTCGGGCGGGAAGAACTGCAGGAAGCCGCGCTGGAGGGGCAGGCGCGAGAGCGCGTCGATGCAGTCGCTGGTCCAGACGCGGTGCGTGTGGCGCAGCACCGCGAAGTCGATGCGACCCCCGCCGCCCGAGCAGCTCTCGATCTCGACCTGCGGGTGCGCGGCGCGAAGGCGCGCCATCAGCGCGTAGACGGCGTGCACCTGGGCGCGGTAGCCGGCCGTGCCGTCGGCCAGGCCGGCGGTGGTGAGGTCGCGGTTGTGGTCCCACTTGAGGTAGGCGATCGGGTGCGCGCGCAGCAGCGCGTCGATCTTGCCGAACAGGTACTCGGCCACCTCGGGCCGGGCGATGTCGAGCACCAGCTGCTGGCGGCCGGTCAGCCGCGGCCGGCCCTCGAACTGCAGCGCCCAGTCAGGGTGGGCGCGGAACAGGTCGCTGTCGGGGTTGACCATTTCGGGCTCGATCCACAGCCCGAACTCCATGCCCAGCGCGTTGACATGCGCGATCAGCCCGCCCAGGCCCTGCGGGTACTTGGTCTCGTCGGGCCACCAGTCGCCGAGCGCGGCGCGGGCGTGGTGGCGGCCGTGGAACCAGCCGTCGTCGAGCACGAAGCGCTCGACGCCGACCGCGGCGGCAGCATCGGCCAGCGTCTTGACGGGCTCGGGGTGGACGTCGAAGTACAGGCCCTCCCAGGTGTTCAGGTGCACCGGCCGCGGCCGCATCGCGCCGCCCGGCCAGGCCAGGCGCGCGCGCAGCTCGGCGTGGAAGTTCGCGGCCAGGCCGTTGTAGCCCAGGCCCGAGCAGCTGGCCACCAGCTCGGGCGTGCGCAGCGTGGCGCCGGGCGCGAGCCGGCCTTCGCCGGGCGCGAGCCACTCGCCCAGCTGCCACTGGTAGCGCCCGTCGTGCACCCACTCGATCGACTGCTGGTGGTTGCCCGACCAGGCCAGGTGCGCGCCGTAGACCAGCCCGGCGTCGTCGGTCGCGCCCGGCGTCGTCACCACCGCGCCCGGAAAGCAGTCGTGCGAAGTGCGGCCGCGCCGGTTCTCGCGCCGCCACTGGCTGCGCGAGAGCGCATCGACCTGCAACTGGAACTCGTGCACGTGCTGGCCCACAAAAGAGCGCACCGTGTCGGCCCGCCCGGGCAGCGGCAGCGTGCCGGCGGCGAGCCATTGCACGTCGAGCGTGCCGGGCCCGAGGTTGGTGAGCGCGCTGGTGACGACGAGCACGTCGCTCGCTTCGTGCAGCGTGAGCGTCACGTCGATGCGCAGCGCCGCGACATCGTCGGTCAGGCGAAACCGGACCGCGCGCGCCGGCTCGAGCCACTCGAGCTCGCAGCCGGTGATGGCCTGCGCGCAGGCCCGGCCCTCGCGGTGCGCCAGCAGCGCGCTCTGCCCGAACCAGCCGACGCCGAAGGTGGGCACGAGCGTGAGCGGCTGGTCGAAGTCGAGCGTGAACGACGGCGGCGCGCGCGTGTCGCGCAGCGGGACGCCGGGGCCCGCGCCGTCGGGCAGGCGCGCGCCCCAGTAGCGCCAGATCGGCGCCTCGTGGTCATGCACCTCGAGCACGAGGCTGCTGTGGCGGCCCTGCAAGGTGACGAACCGGGCCGGCGCCTCGGCCCGCCCCGCATCGATCGGCGCAGCGGTCACGGCGGCTCAGCCCTTGGTGGCGCCGAGCGTGAGGCCGGCGATGAACTGCTTCTGCATCAGGAAGAAGATCAGCACCGGCGGCAGCGCGGCCACGATGGAGCCGGCCGAGACCAGGTTCCACTGCGCCACCCAGATGCCGTTGAGCGACTTCAGCCCCGCGGTGACCGGCATCGCGTGGTCGCCCTGGATCAGCACGGTGGCCCAGAAGTAGTCGTTCCAGATGAAGGTGAACTCCAGCACCGCCAGCGCCGCCAGCGCCGGGCGCACCAGCGGCAGCACGACGCGCCAGAAGATCTGGATCTCGCTGGCGCCCTCGATGCGCGCCGCCTCGACCAGCTCGTGCGGCAGATCGCGGATGAAGTTGCGCATGAAGAAGGTGCAAAAGCCGGTCTGGAACGCGGTGTGGAACAGCACCAGCCCGGCGATCGAGTCGTACAGGCCCAGGCGCAGGCTCATGTCGCGCACCGGCACCATCAGGATCTGGAACGGCACGAAGTTGCCGCCGACGAACAGGAAGAACACCAGCAGGTTCAGCTTGAAGCGGTAGACGCCGAGGGCGAAGCCGGCCAGCGCGCTCAGCGCCAGCGCCCCGGCCACCGTGGGCAGCGTGACCAGGAAGCTGTTCAGGATGTAGCCCAGGATCGGCGTGTTGCGGAACACCGCGCTGTAGTTGGCGGCGATCTGCCACTGGTTGGGCCAGCCCCAGTAGTTGCCGTTGGCGATGTCGCCGGCACCGCGGATCGAGGTGAGGGCCACCGCGATGATCGGCAGCAGCCACACCGCCAGCGCCACCGGCAGGCCCAGCCGGTAGAGCACGCGCGTGGCCGGCGCGGTCTTCTCGATCGGGGTGGGGAACATCAGGCCAGGTCCTTTTCCTGCCGGTAGATGCGGTACAGCACGAACAGGATGTAGACCAGCATGATCGAGAACAGCACCGTGGCGATGGCCGCGCCGTAGCCCATGCGGTAGCCGTATTCGCTCAGCGCCTCCTCGTACATGTAGTAGGCCAGCACGCGCGAGGAGCCGTAGGGCCCGCCCGAGGTCATGATCGAGACCATGTCGAAGCTGCGCAGCGAGCCGACGATGGTCACGACCACCGCGATGAAGGTGGCCGGCCGCAGCTGCGGCAGCACCACGCGCCACAGCATCGCCCAGCCCTTGGCGCCTTCCAGGCGCGCGGCCTCGATCAGGTCGGGGCGGATGTTGTTCAGCCCCGTGAGGTACAGGATCATGCAGTAGGCGATCTGCGGGTACAGGCCGGCCACGACGATGCCGTAGGTGACGTAGCGCGCGTCGGCCAGTATCGACACCGGCGCCAGGCCGAAGAAGTGGAACAGGTGGCCGACGAGGCCGTTGTCCGGGTTGTAGAACCAGGTGAAGACCAGGCCGATGACGACCTGCGAGATCACGAACGGGAAGAAGAACATCGACTTGTAGAAGCGGATGCCGCGCACGGTCTGGTTCAGCAGCAGCGCCAGGCCCAGGCCGGCGGGCACGGCGAGCAGGTAGCCCACGAGCCAGATGACGTTGTTCTTCAGCGCGACGAAGAAGTCGGGGTCCGTCATCAGCTCGCGGTAGTTCGCCAGGCCGATGAACCGGGGCGTGCCCAGCCCGTCCCAGTCCTCGAAGCTGATGCCGATCGAGCGCACGATCGGCACCACCACGTAGACGGTGAACATCAGCAAGGCCGGCGCCAGGAACAGCCAGGGCGCGATCGCGCGCTGATGGCGGCTCCACCACGAGGGTGGCACGGCGGCCGGCGTTGCCGAGTTCATCTTGCGCTCAACTCACTTGTACACGCGCTGGCGCACGCTCTCCAGGCGCTCGAGGATCGCCTGCCGGTCCTGCGGCTTGATCATGTAGCGCTGGAAGCCCTCCATGCCGGCCTTGGCCATCTCCGCCGGGGCGTCGCGGTCGTAGAACTGGCCCAGCGCATGGGCGCTGGACAGCATGGCGAAGCCTTCCTTCAGGTACACGTCGGTCGGCGGCGTCGCGTTCTTGTTCACCGCCAGCTGGCCCAGGATGGCGTTGACCTGGGTCTGCACCGGGGCCGTCGCCGCGTAGGCCAGGAAGCGCAGCGCGTCGGCCTTGTTCTTGGCCTTGGCCGGGATGTGCATCGTGTCGGTCGGCGCGTCCTCGGCGCGGGGCACGTCGTTGATCTTCGGGAACTGCATGAAGCCCAGCTGCGCCTCGGTCAGGCCGCCCTTCTTCATCGGGTCGACCGCGAAGTTGCCCATCAGGTACATCGCCGCCTCGCCCTTGACGAAGGCCGGGATCGCGTCCTGCCAGTCCATGCCGGCGTGGTTGGCCAGGAAGTAGCCGGGCTTGACGAGCTGGTCCCAGTGGTCGAAGACGGCCTCGACGCGCTTGTCGGTGTAGGGCACCTTGCCGGCGGTGAGGTCCATGTGGAACTCGTAGCCGTTGACGCGCATGTCGAGGTAGTCGAACCAGCCGCCGGTGGGCCACAGCGCCTTGGTGCCGATGGCGAACGGGGTGATGCCGGCGGCCTTGAGCTTGGCGCAGGCGGCCAGCAGCTCGGGCCAGGTCTTGGGCACGGCGATGCCCTGCTTGGCGAAGATGTCCTTGCGGTAGTAGATGCCCCACTGGTAGTAGGTGTAGGGGATGCCCCACTGCTTGCCGTTGATCGTCATCGACGCGGCGGCCGACTGCAGCTTCGTGGCCAGCCCTTCCTTGGCCCACAGCGCCGAGACGTCCTCGAACAGCCCGGCGTTGACGAACGGGGCCATCCGGTTGCCCGCGTACCAGGTCACCACGTCCGGGGGATCGGCGGTGAGGAAGTTGCGGATCGAGGTCTTGTAGCCCTCGTGGTCGAAGGTGTTGATCTTCACCGTGACGTCGGGGTTCGCGGCCATGAAGCCCTTGGCCATGGCCTCCCAGGCCGCGCGCGGCGCCGGGTCGGATGCGTCGGTGTTGATCACCAGCGTGCCGGCATGGGCCGACAGCGCCACCGCCGCCGCGCCTATAGCGCTCCAGCCGGCCAGCCATTTCAGTTGAATCTTCACTCCGGTCTCCTTCGATGAGCGTCGTCGCGACGCGCGTTGTTGAGAAAGGCTCAGGCCTTCCACACGGCCACGCCACAGGGGGCGAGGGTGTCGTTGCCCAGCAGGGGCTGCCGGGCGCCGGCCGGCGTGCACGCCACCGGCTGGTCAGAGAAGTTGCAGGCGACGATCAGGTCGCCCAGGCGGCTGATGCGCAGCGACTCGGGCAGGTCCGCGGTGGCCAGGCCGGCGTCCTGCGCCGCCGCGCGCAGCACGCGCTGCCAGCCCGCGGCGTCGAGCCAGGCCGCGACGCTGCGCACGCGGCCGCGGCGCGCCACGGCGGCGCGGCCGACGTCGAAGCAGGCCTCGGCCTGGGCGTCGCGCAGCTCGAAATCCTCGCGCCAGCGCCCGGCGGTGGCCGGCGCGCCGTCGGCCCAGCGCACGGTCTCGACCCAGCCCGGCGGCAGCGAGGCGACCCTCTCCACGACGACGCCGCTGAGCGCGCCCAGCGGGCCCGGCGGCAGCTCGGCCGGGATGTGCAGCTCGGCCGTCTTGGCGCCGGCGCGCGGCGCCAGCACGAGTTGCGCGGCCGATTGCGCCAGGCGTTGCAGCAGGTCGTCGGCCACGTGCAGCTGCGCCGGCAGCACGATCAGGCGGTAGGTGCCCAGCGCGGCGCGCGGGCTCACGATGTCGACGTCCAGGCCGAGCCCGCGCAGCGCGCTGTAGATGCGGAAGCTCAGCTCGAGCGCGTTGTAGTCGGCGCCCTGGGGCTGGATGCGGCTCATCCACAGCGCGTCGTAGTCGAACACCAGCGCCACCGGGGCGCGCACGCGCAGGCCGTCCAGCCCCGTGCGGCCCGCCAGCTCGCGCAGCTCGGCGCCCACCTGCGCGGCCTCGACCGCGCCCTGCGCCAGGGCGGAATCGGGCCGCAGCAGGCCGCTGTGCATCTGCTCCTGCGCGAACGGCGCCTGGCGCCAGCGGAAGTAGCTCACGACCTCGGCGCCGTGCGCGAAGGCCTGCCAGGTCCACAGCCGCACCATGCCGTCCAGCGGCGCCGGGTTCCACTGCGCCCAGTTCACCGGGCCGGGCTGCTGCTCCATCACCCACCAGCGGCCGCGCCCTTGCGCATCCAGGCACATGCCACGGTACAGGTCGTGGTGGTAGGACGGGATGTCGGGGTGGCCGGTGCGCGCCCAGCGCACCTTCTCCTCGGGCGTGAGGAAGAAGTTCTGCGTGAAGCCCAGCGGGTAGCTGTCCCAGGTGGCGACATCGAGATCGGCCGCCACGTCGTGGTGGTTGAACTCGGTGAAGAACCCCATGAAGTTGTGCGACACCGGCCGCCCGGGCGAGAGCTCGCGCAGGATGCCGACCTGCTCGCGGTTGAAGGCCACCACCTCGTCGGACGCGTAGCGGCGCCAGTCGAGCCGGTGCGACGGGTTGGCCTCGGTGACGGTGAGCACCGGCAGGTCGATCTCGTCGAAGCCCCGGTACTCCTGGCTCCAGAACACCGTGCCCCAGGCCCGGTTCAGCGCCTCGATGCTGCCGTAGCGGCGCGCCAGCCAGCGCCGGAAGCCGGCCTGCGCGGCGGCCGAGGCGCTGAGCACGGTGTCGTGGCAGCCGTACTCGTTGTCGGTCTGCCAGGCGACGACGGCGGGGTGGCGGCCGTAGCGCCCGGCCACTTCGCGCGTGATGCGCCGCGACTGCTCGCGAAAGGCCTCGCTAGAGAAGCAGTAGTGGCGGCGCGAGCCGAAGCCGCGCGGCCGGCCCTGGGCATCGACGGCCAGCATGTCGGGGTGGGCGTCGACCAGCCACTTCGGCGGCGTCGCCGTGGGCGTGCACAGCACCACGCCGAGCTGCTGCGCATGCAGGGTGTCGATGGCGCGGTCGAGCCAGGCCCAGTCGAAGCGGCCGGGCTCGGGCTCGATGCGGCTCCAGGCGAACTCGCCGATGCGCACCAGCGACAGGCCCATCGCGCGCATGCGGCGGGCGTCCTCGGCCCACAGGTCCTGCGGCCAGTGCTCGGGGTAGTAGCAGACGCCCAGCTTCATGCGGTCTCGGTGTTCGGCGGATGGGTTCAGGCCGCGTGCGGCAGCGACAGGCTGGCCTCGGGCACGCGGCGTTCGAGTGCCCGCCCGGCGCTGTCGAACACGTGCAGCGCGGCCGCGGGCAGGCCCAGCGCCAGCCGCTGCCCCGGCGCGGCGTGGGCGTGGCCGGGGGCCTTGACGACCAGCGGGTCGCTGGCCACGCCGCTGTCCAGGTACAGGTAGGTCGCCTCACCCAGGCGCTCCTGCCACTGCACCTGGCGCACCACGTGCTGGACCGCATCGCCGAGCTCGGCATGCTCGGGCCGCAGCCCCAGCGTGACGGCCTCGCCGGGCTGCAGCGCGCCGGCGTCGACCTGGGCCTCGACTTGCTCGCCGCTGGCCAGCCGCACGCGGGCGTGCGTGGCGCTGCCCTGCTCGAGCACGCCGGCGATGAAGTTCATCTTCGGCGAGCCGATGAAGCCGGCCACGAACAGGTTGCGCGGCCGGTGGTACAGCTCCATCGGCGAGCCGCACTGCGCCACGCTGCCGTCGCGCGCGGCGGCCGCGCCGGTGTTGAGCAGCAGGATCCGGTCGGCCAGCGTCATCGCCTCGACCTGGTCGTGGGTGACGTACACCGTGCTCGCCTTGCCGAAGTCGCGGTGGATCTTGGCGATCTCGAAGCGCGTCTGCACGCGCAGCGCGGCGTCCAGGTTGGACAGCGGCTCGTCGAACAGGAACACCCCCGGCTCGCGCACGATCGCCCGGCCGATCGCCACCCGCTGGCGTTGCCCGCCCGACAACGCCTTGGGCTTGCGCTCGAGCAGGTGCTCGAGCTGCAGCACACGCGCGGCCTCCATCACCTTGGTGCGGATCAGCGCCGGCGCGACCTTGGCCAGCTGCATGCCGAAGGCCATGTTCTCGTACACGCTCATGTGCGGGAACAGCGCGTAGCTCTGGAACACCATCGCCACGCCGCGGCGCGCAGGTGCGACCTCGTTCATGCGCTGGCCGCCGATCAGCAGGTCGCCGCCGGTGATGTCTTCGAGCCCGGCGATCATGCGCAGCAGCGTCGATTTGCCGCAGCCCGACGGGCCGACGAACACACAGAATTCGCCTTGCTCGATGTGCAGGCTCACGTCGCGGATCACCGCGATGTGCTCGCCGTAGGTCTTGCAGACGGACTGGAGTTCGATGCTTGCCATGCGACCGACCGGACGGTGCGGTGCGGCGGCACCGGTTTCGCGGCCGGCACCACCCTCACCGCGTGGAGGAGAGGCCGCATTCTGTGGCTAATAGTATTAGCAATAAACAGTGAAAACCCTAGCGGTCCGGCTTGCGGTACGCCGACGGCGACGCGTCAGGCGGCCGGGCGGGCGACCGTGTCGCGCACCACCAGCGGGCCGTCGATCTTGGTGATGGCGCGGCGCGGCCGCTGGCGTTCGTCGCCGGTGGCCACGATCATCAGCAACTCGATGGCCGCGCGTCCCATCTCGTAGTTGGGCAGCACCAGCGTGGTCAGCGGCGGGTGGGTGTGGCGCGAGATCTCCTGGTCGTCGTAGCCCATCACCGACACGTCTTCCGGCACGCGCAGGCCGAGTTGCTTGATGGCTTCGAGCGCGCCCAGCGCCATCAGGTCGTTGGCGCAGAAGATCGCGCTCGGCGGTCGCGGCTCCTTCAGCAGCGACAGCGTGGCGTCGAAGCCGGTGCCCGACATCCAGTCGCCGTCGCGCACCAGCGCCGGGTCGAACGGCAGGTCGGCGGTGGCGAGCGCGCGCCGGTAGCCCTTCAAGCGGTCCTTGGACGCCTCCATCCACGGCTCGCCGTTGATGAAGCCGATGCGCGTGTGCCCCATCGAGATCAGGTGCTCGGTGGCCGCATGGCCGCCGCTCACCTCGCCCGGGACGACCGCGGGCAGCTTGGAGGTGTCGTCGTGACAGTTGAGCAGCACGGTGGGGATGCCGAGCAACGCCGCCGGCACGCTCACCTGGCGCGTGAAGATGGTCGAGTAGACGATGCCCAGCAGCGCCGGATTGGCCCGCAACGAAGCGATCGCCGCGGCCTCCTGTTCGGCGTTGCCGCGCGTCACCAGCACGGTGACGACGCAGTCGTGCTCCCAGGCCGCGTCGCGCGCACCGTCGACGCTGACCACCGGGTGCGGGCTGGTCGAGATCTCGTCGACCAGGTAGCCGATCAGGCTGCGTCGCGCCGCCACGCCCGCCGCGCCGAACTGGCGCCCGGGCAGCCGGTAACCCAGTTCGGTGGCCATGCGCAGCACGGTGATGCGGGTCTCGGCGGACAGGCGCGACCCGGCCACGTCGTTGAGCACCATCGAGACGGTCGACTGCGACACGCCGGCGGCCTTGGCCACGTCGGTCATCGTCGGGCGTCGGGCAGCGGGCGGCGGCTTGCGTGGACTCACGGTGACCTTCGTTTCGACGATGTACCCGATGGTAATTCGAGACCGCTCTCGCCCCGCCCCTTTGCCGACAACATCGGCGATCGGGGCTTCGGTCGCGGGCCGCCGCGACCGCCGCCAACTTGGGTGCGGCCGGTGCCGCGCGCGCCACGCCGGCGCCGTCGTGTCGTAGAGTTCAGCGCTTGTTCGACGGCCAACCGACCACGCCGAACCGGGTTCAGCGGGCGGGTCACACGAAAGGTGTTTGCATGGCACAGGCCTTCCCTCGTTTGCTCGGAGACATCGGCGGCACGAATGCCCGATGGGCCTGGCAGCAAGACGCTGGCAGCGGCTTGAGCCGCGCCAGCACCTACCCGTGCGCGCAGTTCGAATCGGTGCAGGCCGTCATTGAGCATTACCTGCTCGACCAGCGCCTGCCTCGGCCGGCGCGCGTGGCGTTCGGCATCGCCACCCCGATCACCGGCGACGTGGTCACGATGACCAACCACCACTGGAGCTTCTCGGTGGCCGCGCTGCAAGCGGCGCTCGGCGTCGAGCGCTGTCTGGTGATCAACGACTTCGAGGCGATCGCCGCCGCACTGCCGACGCTGACCGCGGCCGACAGCCGCCGCGTCGGTGGCGGCGTGGCCGTGCCGGGCGCGCCGCTCGCGGTGCTCGGCCCGGGCACCGGGCTGGGCGTGGCCGGGCTCGTTCAAGGCGCGGCGGGCCGGCCCATCGGCATCGCCGGCGAAGGCGGGCACGTCACGCTGGCCGCGGCCAACGCGCGCGAGGCGTCGGTGCTGGCGCACTTGCAGGGTCGCTACGGCCATGCTTCGGCCGAGCGCGCGATCTCCGGGCCGGGGCTGGTCAATCTGTACGAAGCGGTCTGCGCACTCGACGCGCGACCCGCCGTTGCCCTGCCTCCGGCCGAGGTCGTCGACCGCGCCTTGGCGGGCAGCGATGCAGCCTGCGTCGAAGCCTTGCAACTGTTCGGCGGGTTCCTGGGCAACGTGGCCGGCAACCTCGCACTGACACTCGGTGCGCGCGGCGGCATCTTCCTCGGCGGCGGCATCGTGCCGCGCCTGGGCACCGCCTTCGACACGCTGCCGTTTCGCGCCCGCTTCGAGGACAAGGGCCGCTTCAGAGCCTACCTGGAACGCATACCGACCTCGGTCATCACCGCGCCGGCCCCGGCGTTGTATGGCACGGCGAACGCGCTCGACGCCATGGTCGACTGAGCGCGCGGCGCCACCGCCCGGCCTGCCGGGGTTCGCGGCCACAGCCCGCATCCCGGCCTGACTTACAAAGGTCAGGCGTCGATGTTCGCAGCCCGCAACGCATTCGTCTCGATGAAGTTGCGGCGCGGCTCGACCTCGTCGCCCATCAGCATCGTGAAGACGCGGTCGGCTTCGATCGCGTCGTCGATCTGCACCCGCAGCAGGCGGCGCACCGCCGGGTCCATCGTGGTCTCCCAGAGTTGCTGGGGGTTCATCTCGCCCAGGCCCTTGTAGCGCTGGCGCCCGACCGCGGCTTCGGCCTGCTGGATCAGCCAGGCCATCGCTTCGCGGAAGTCGCCCACGCGCATCTCCTTCTGGCGCTCGCCCTCGCCGCGGCGCACCACGGCCTCGGCGCCGACCAGGCCGCGGAAGGTCTTGCCGGCGGTGCTCAGCGCTTCGTAGTCGGCGCCATGCACGAAGTCGGCGGTGATCACGCTGCTCTTCACGTTGCCGTGGTGGATGCGGCTGACGCGCAGGATGTGCTTGTCGACGCGCGCATCGAACTCGGCGCTGACTTCGGCGTCGTGCAGCGCGGCCTTCAGCGCCTGCGCCGACTGCTCGGCGGCTTCGAGGGTGTCGACGTTGAGCTCCAGGCCGTTGGCCATCGCGCGCAGCGCCTCGATGTCCATCCAGTTCGAGAGCCGCTCGACCACGTTCTTGGCCAGCACGTACTGGCGCGCCAGCGCCTCGAGCGCGTCGCCCTGCAGCAGCGCGGCACCCGCCACGCCGGTGTCGAGCTTGGCGTCTTTCAGAGCCACCTTGAGCAGGTAGGCGTCGAGCTCGTGGCCGTCCTTGAGGTACTGCTCATCCTTGCCGAGCTTGACCTTGTACAGCGGCGGCTGGGCGATGTAGATGTGGCCGCGCTCGACCAGTTCGGGCATCTGGCGGAACAGGAACGTCAGCAGCAGCGTGCGGATGTGCGCGCCGTCGACGTCGGCGTCGGTCATGATGATGATGCGGTGATAGCGCAGCTTGTCGGGGTTGAAGTCGTCGCCGCCCATGCCCTTGCCGATGCCGGTGCCGAGCGCGGTGATCAGCGTGAGAATTTCGTTGCTGGTCAGCAGCTTCTCGTAGCGGGCCTTCTCGACGTTCAGGATCTTGCCGCGCAGCGGCAGGATCGCCTGGAACTTGCGGTCGCGCCCTTGCTTGGCCGAGCCGCCGGCGGAGTCGCCCTCGACGATGTAGATCTCGCACAGCGCCGGGTCCTTCTCCTGGCAGTCGGCGAGCTTGCCCGGCAGGCCCATGCCGTCCAGCACGCCCTTGCGGCGCGTCATCTCGCGTGCCTTGCGGGCCGCCTCGCGGCCGCGCGCGGCGTCGATGATCTTGCTGCAGATCAGCTTCGCGTCGGTGGGGTTCTCCTGCAGGTAGTCGGCGAGCGCCTTGCTGACCACGTCTTCCACGGGCCCGCGCACTTCACTGCTGACAAGCTTGTCCTTGGTCTGGCTGCTGAACTTGGGCTCGGGCACCTTCACGCTCAGCACGCAGCACAGGCCCTCGCGCATGTCGTCGCCGGTGACTTCGACCTTGGCCTTCTTGGCGAGTTCGTTGTCGTCGATGTACTTGTTGATCACGCGCGTCATCGCCGCGCGCAGGCCGGTCAGGTGGGTGCCGCCGTCGCGCTGCGGGATGTTGTTGGTGAAGCACAGCACGTTCTCGCTGTAGCCGTCGTTCCACTGCATCGCCACGTCGGTGGTGATCGTGGTGCCCTGCTCGCTCTGCTTCTCGCCGGTGGCGCCGAAGATGGTCGGGTGCAGCACCTTCTTGCCGGTGTTGATGAACTCGACGAAGCCCTTCACGCCGCCGGCATAGGCGAAGGTGTCCTCCTTGTTGTTGCGCTCGTCGCGCAAGCGGATCTTCACGCCGTTGTTCAGGAAGCTGAGCTCGCGCAGCTTCTTGGCGATGATGTCGTAGTGGAAGTCGATGTTCGAGAAGATCTCGAGGTCGGGCAGGAAGTGCACTTCGGTGCCGCGCAACTCGGTTTCGCCGACGATCTTCATCGGCGAGGTCTCGACGCTGTGGCCCTTGCCGCCGTCGCGCCGCTCGATCAGGCGGTCTTGCGGGATGCCCTGGCGGAACTCCATGAAGTGCGCTTCGCCGTCGCGGCGCACAGTCAGGCGCAACCACTTGCTCAGGCCGTTCACGCAGCTCACGCCCACGCCGTGCAGGCCGCCCGAGACCTTGTAGCTGTTCTGGTTGAACTTGCCGCCGGCATGCAGTTCGGTCAGCGCGATCTCGGCGGCCGAGCGCTTGGGCTCGTGCTTGTCGTCCATCTTCACGCCGGTCGGAATGCCACGGCCGTTGTCGGTCACGCTGATCGAATTGTCGGAGTGGATCGTCACGACGATGTCGTCGCAGTAGCCGGCGAGCGACTCGTCGATCGAGTTGTCGACGACCTCGAACACGAGGTGGTGCAGGCCGGTGCCATCCGACGTGTCGCCGATGTACATGCCGGGGCGCTTGCGCACCGCCTCCAGGCCTTCGAGGATCTGGATGCTGCCCTCGCCGTAGGCGGCCGAGGCCTCGCTGCCGTGCGAGATCTGCAGGCCTTCGGCGCTGGGCACGGCGCGTTGATGGACGCCGTCGGCGCCGGCGGCGTTTTCGGTTTTCTTGGGTTCGGACATCGGAAGCTTTCGGGAACGGGGACGGGCCGCGGGTGGCGGCGCGGATGGCGGCGCGGTGCAGGCGGGCCCGGGTGGGGCCCGTCCGACGGCTGGACGCGCCGCGCGGCTAGATGCGCATCGGCATCACGACATATTTGAATCCGGGCTGGTCGGGGATGCTGAACAGCGCGCTCGCGGCGCTGTCCTGCAATTCGAGCTTGACCATCTCGTGCGGGCTGTTGGCAAGGATGTCGATGAGGTAGGTGACGTTGAAGCCGATCTCGATCGCGTCGCCCTCGTAATCGATCTCGAGCTCCTCCTTGGCCTCTTCCTGCTCGGCATTGCTCGAGGCGATGCGCAGCACGCCGGGCTCGATGTTCACGCGCACGCCCTTGAACTTCTCGCTCGTCAGGATCGCCGCGCGCTGCAGGCAGCCGAGCAGCGGCGCGCGCCCGAGCACGACCGTGTTCTTGTGGTTGCGCGGGATCACGCGGTTGTAGTCCGGGAACTTGCCCTCGACGAGCTTGGTGACGAACTCCATGCCCGAGAAACTGAACTTGGCCTGGTTGTTGGCAAAGCGCATCTCGATCGGGGTGTCCTGGTCGGCCAGCAGGCGCTGCAGTTCGAGCACGGTCTTGCGCGGCAGGATCACCTCCTGCTTGCTCGGCACATCGGCCTCGAGCTGCGCCTGCGCCAGCGCCAGGCGGTGGCCGTCGGTGGCCACCAGGGTCAGCGTACGGCCCTCGGCGATGAACAGGATGCCGTTGAGGTAGTAGCGGATGTCGTGCACCGCCATCGCGAAATGCACCTGGTTGATGAGCTCGCGCAGCGTCTTCTGCGGCACCGCGAAGGTGGGGCCGAAATCGACGCTCTCGTTGACGAGCGGGAAGTCGTCCGCCGGCAGCGTCTGCAGCGTGAAGCGGCTCTTGCCGCCCTGCAGCGTGAGCTTGTTCTGCGCTGCCGTCAGCGTCACCACCTGGTCGGCCGGCAGGCTGCGCAGGATGTCGATGAGCTTGCGCGCGCCGACGGTGGTCGACAGGCTGCCGGCGTCGCCGCCGAGTTCGGCCTGGGTGCGGACCTGGATCTCGAGGTCGCTGGTGGTGAACTCGACCGTCTCGCCGTTCTTGCGCATCAGCACGTTGGCCAGGATGGGCAGGGTGTGTCGCCGCTCGACGATGCCGGCCACCGATTGCAGCGCCCCGAGGAGATTGGCCTGCGCGGCTTTGAGAACAATCATGTATTCCTCTCTCTTTTAGGATGGTGGTAGCTAGTA
>JAGWMW010000129.1 GCA_028871575.1 Burkholderiales bacterium
CTCAAGCAAACGTGGCTCTGCCACTTTGCTTGAACCCCCGCGGGGGGCGTTCAGAACAGGTCGTCGTCGTCGCCCTGCGGCCGGCCCTTGTCGATGACGAAGCTCGAGGGGCCGATCGGTGCGGTCACGGTGAGCGTGCCGCCGGCCCAGGTGCCGCGCACCAGTACCAGGTCGCCGGCCTGGACCCGGGTCGACAGCGGGTGCTGCCAGTCGCGGCCCAGCCCGATCACGGCGGCCGGGTCGGCGCTCACCGGCAGCCCGTGCACCGAGAACACGGTGGGCGTGCCGGCGGCGCCGTTCACGGGCGCCGGCGTGGCATCGACGCGCCCGCCCACGCCGGCCGTGGTCGCGGGCGGCACGATCGTGACCGACAGCGCACTCAGGGCGCCCGTGGCATCGGCCTGCACCTTCACGCGCAGGTGCTGCGAGACGCTGGCTGCCAGGTAGGTCTGGAAGGTGGTGATGTTGAACGGGTTGGGGGTGGGCCCGTCGTCGCCGTTGCGCTGCGAGCGGTCGGCCAGCCGGGTGGAGGCATCGACGGTGATGGCCTGGCCCAGCAGCGTGAGCGTGTAGGTGCCGGCGGCCGGGCCGGCGGCGACGCCGCCGACATCGCCCTCGAAGCCGTAGGTGGGGGCGTGGGCTGCGTGCAGCAGCGTCACCGCGCCGGCCTTCACCGCGGTGCCGCCGGCGGCCACGGTGCCGGTGACGCGCACGATGTCGCCCACCGCCGGCAGGCTGGCCGCGGGCAGGGCCGAGGCGTCGATCTCGAGGCCGCGCAGCGTGAACGAGGCCGGGCTCGTGGCCACGCTGCCCACCTTGCCTTCGAGCTCGACCGCGCTGCCGTCGCTGTGCACCAGCAGGGCATTCCGCAGCCAGGCCAGGCCGGGCTGGAAGCTCGTGGCCGGCAGGGCGGGCTGGGTGGCGCCCACCACCGAGACGAGCTGGCCCACGGCAAAGGCGCCGCCGCAGTTCACGTCCACGCCGCCGCTGCGGCAGGTGGCGAGCGAGAGGTCGACCGTCAGGCCGCCCAGCGTCAGCGTGCTGCCGCTGGCCGCGCCGACCAGGCCTTCGGCCTTGTAGGCCACCGGGCCGGTCAGCGGGTCGCGCACCGACACCAGGGTGGCGACGATGCTCGAGCCGCTGCCCGGCGCGCCGCTGCCGTAGAGGTAGCCGAAGACGGTGACGTAGCTGCCGGGCACCGCGCTCGCGCCGCTGCCGCTGGTCACGGCCAGGCCGCCCAGTCCGACCAGGCCGGTGACGGCGCTGCAGGGCGTGGCCGCGGTCAGGCAGGCCCGGTGGTCGCTGAAGTTGGTGGCGGCCGTGACCTGCACCGTCTGGCCCATCACCGTCAGCGTGCTGGCGCCGGCGGAGACGGCGTCGACGATGCCGCGCGCCAGCGGGTGCAGGTGGACCTCGGCCGCGTCCGGGTGGGCCTCGGTGCTGTCGGCCGCCGGCACCACGTCGACCGTCATGCCGACTTCGAGCGCGCCCAGGCCGAGGTCGCCGCTGCCGGCGTCGTCGTCCAGCACGCGGGCGTTGCGGGTGTCGAACTCGTGGCCGTTGACGAACACGCTGCCGAAGGCGCTGATGCTGCCCGATGAACTGCCGGGCGAGGCGCTCTGGGCGGTGGCAGTGGGCGCGGGGGCGGCCATCGGCATCGCGGCACTGCCACCGCCGCCGCCGCCGCAGGCGCTGACGAGCAGCGCGGCGGCCAGGGCCGCAAGGGCAGGGAGGGCCGGGATCGGGCGCAGGAGCTTCATGGTGCGGGGTCCTTTCTGTCCGAGGAGTGGTGCGGGCCGAGCCCGGCCGCCGGCCGCCGGCGACGAGTGTCGAGCGGCGGGCGACACATCTCGAGCGACGGGCGGCTGGCGGCTGGCGACGGTCGGCTGACGCATTCTGGGCGGGCGCCTCGCGCCGGGTGTTGCGCGGCTGCTAACCTTCGTCAGGAAGTTTGCGCCCCGGTAACGAAGGGCCAGCGCCGGCGGCGGCGGCGCGGCTTGCGGTTGGGGCTTGAGGGTCTGGGGACTGGGGGCTGACCGTGCGCGTGCTGCTGGTGGAAGACGACGAGATGATCGGCGACAGCCTGCGCGCGACGCTGCGCCGCCAGGGCTACGCCGCCGACTGGGTGCGCGACGGCCGCGCCGCCGACGCCGTGCTGGCCAGCGAGCGCTTCGACGCCGTGCTGCTGGACCTGGGCCTGCCGCAGCGCAGCGGCGTGGAGGTGCTGGCCGCGCTGCGCGCGCGCGGCGACGCCACGCCGGTGATCGTGCTGACCGCGCGCGACGCGCTGGCCGACAAGGTGGCGGCACTCGACGCCGGCGCCGACGATTACCTCGTCAAGCCCTTCGAGCTCGACGAGATGCTGGCCCGGCTGCGCGCCGTGGGCCGCCGCGCCGCCGGCCGCAGCCGCACCGCGCTCGAGGTGGCCGACCTGCGGCTGGACCCGGCCACGCGCGAGGTCTCGCGCGGGGGCCGGGCGCTGCTGCTGTCGGCGCGCGAGTTCGCGCTGCTGCAGGCCCTGCTCGAGCGGCCGGGCGCCATCCTCTCGCGCGCGCAGCTCGAGGACCGGCTCTACGGCTGGGGCGAGGAGCTCGAGAGCAACGCCATCAGCGTCTACGTGCACCAGTTGCGCAAGAAGCTGGGCGACGACCTGATCCACACCGTGCGCGGCGTGGGCTACTACGCCGGCCCGGCGAAGGGGCAGGGCCCGCCGTGACCTCGCTGCGCGCGCGGCTGTTCGGCTTCCTGCTCGCGCTGGCGGCGGTGGCCGCGCTGCTGGTGGGCGGCGGCACCTACCTCAGCGTCAGCGACGACGCCGACGCGCTGTTCGACTACCACCTGCGGCAGATGGCGCTGTCGCTGCGCGACCAGGGCCGCATCCCCGACGACGAGCGGGCGCAGCTGGCCAATGCCGACTTCGACTACGTGGTGCAGATCTGGTCCAGCGACGGCGTGGCCCTGTACAGCACGCTGCCGGCGCCGCGCCTGCCGGCCACCGCGGTGCTGGGCTTCAGCACGGTGCAGGTCGACGGCGCGGCCTGGCGCATGTACTGCGCCGCCACGCCGCTGCGCATCGTGCAGGTGGCGCAGCCGCTGGCGGCGCGGCACAAGCTGGCCGCGGCCGCGGCCTGGCGCAGCGTGCTGCCGATCGGCATCGCCGCGCCGCTGGTGGCCCTGGCGATGTGGTGGCTGGTCGGGGCCTCGCTGGCGCCGCTGGCGCGCGTGGCCAGCGCGGCGCGCTCGCGCGATGCCGGTGCGCTGGAGCCGCTGCCGGCGGCCGGCCTGCCCTCGGAGGTGACGCCGCTGGTGCAGTCGTTCAACACCCTGCTGGGCCGGCTGGCGCAGGCCTTCGAGGCGCAGCGCGCCTTCGTCGCCGATGCCGCGCACGAGCTGCGCACGCCGCTGACGGCGCTGAAGCTGCAGCTGGGCCTGCTGGGCAGCGCCGCCGACGCGGCCGAGCGCGACGACGCCGTGGCGCGCCTGAACGCCGGCGTCGAGCGGGCCCGCCACCTGGTCGAGCAGCTGCTCGCGCTGGCGCGCGCCGACCCGGCAGTGCCGGTGGCGATGGCCGAGCTGGACCTGGCCGAGGTGGCTCGCGCCGCCATCGCCGACAGCCAGCCGCTGGCCGTCGCGCGCCAGGGCACGGTGACGCTGGACGTGGCAGGCCCGCTGCCCTGGCGCGGCGATGCCGAGGCCCTGCGCAGCGCCGTGCGCAACCTGGTGGACAACGCGCTCAAGCATGGCGGCGACCGGCCCGCGGTGCGCGTCTCGCTCGCCGCCGAGCGGCGCGCCGGCGGCAGCTGGGCCCGGGTGTGCGTCGACGATGCCGGGCCCGGCATCCCGGCGGCCGAGCGCGAGCGCGTCTTCGACCGCTTCCACCGCCGCGAGCCCGGGCGCTCGGGCGGCAGCGGCCTGGGCCTGGCGATCGTGCGCGCCATCGCCGAGCGCCATGGCGGCCGCGTGGCGCTGTCGGACTCCCCGGCGGGCGGCCTGCGTGCCGAGCTGTGGCTGCCGCGGTTCGCCCGTTGAGCCCGCCGGCGGCCGCACCGCCCCTACCATCGCGGCATGAATCCCGCTGCCCCGGCGCGCCCCGCGCTGCCGCCCCTGCTGCTGGCCTGCCTGGCCGCGACCTGGCTCGTCTGGGGCTCGACCTACCTCGCGATCAAGTTCGCGCTGCTGAGCCTGCCGCCCTTCCTGCAGATGGGCACGCGCTTCGTCGCCGCCGGCGGCCTGCTGCTGGCCTGGATGCGCTGGCGCGGTGCCCCCTGGCCTTCGCCGGCGCAGTGGCGCAACGCCGCGCTCGTGGGCGCCCTGATGCTGGGCGGCGGCATGGGCGGCACCGCGGTAGCCGAGGAGTCGGTGGGCTCGGGCCTGGTGGTGGCCTTCATCGCGGTGGTGCCGCTGATGATGGCGGCGCTGAACTGGGCCGGCGGCACGCGGCCGCGCCGCCTCGAGGCCGCCGGCATCGGCGTCGGCCTGGCGGGCGTGCTGATGCTGACCCAGGGCGCGGGCTTCCGTGCCTCGGGCGGCGGGCTGGCGGCGGTGGTGGTCAGCTGCGCCGCCTGGTCGGTGGGCAGCGTGCTGAGCCAGCGCCGCCTGCCGCTGGCACCGGGGGCGATGGGCTATGCCAGCGAGATGCTCTGCGGCGGCCTGCTGCTGCTGGCGGTGGCGGCCCTGACGGGCGAGCGGCCGCTGCATCCGCTGCAGCCGCTGGCCCTGGCGGCCTGGGGCTACCTGGTGGTGTTCGGCTCGCTGGTGGCGTTCAACGCCTACATGGTGCTGCTGGCGCGCGCGCCGGCGCTGGCCTCCAGCTATGCCTTCGTCAACCCGGTCATCGCGATGGGGCTGGGCGTGGCGGTCGCGGGCGAGGCGGTGACCGGCTTCGAATGGGCCGCGGCCGGCGTGGTGGCGGTCGGCGTGCTGCTGCTGCTGCTGGCCGAGCGCCGCGCCCCGGGGCCCGCGGCGGCCCCGGGCCGGCCGCTCAAGCCAGCGCCTTGCGCATCGGAATGAGCTCGAGCTCGACGCCGCCCGGCAGCGCCAGGCGCATCGGCTCGCCGGCGGCATAGCCGGCGCGGGCCTACAGCCGCCGGCCGGGCAGGGTGGCCATCAGCGCGGTGGCGCCGAAGCCGGCGGCCCGCGCCTGCCGCTCGCAGTGCGCCAGCAGCGCGCTGCCCACGCCGCGCCGGGCCCGGCCCGGGTGCCGTGCCCAGCGCGGCCTCGATCTGCGCCGGCGGGTGGTTGCCCCGTTGGCCAGGGCGCGCAGGCCTAATCCTGGCCTCACCTGCGCTTCACCGGGCGCTCATGCCCGCGGCCTAGAGTGCCTCTCGACGATGGCGCTTTTGCCGTCATCCCCTTCCAGAGGAGAACCGCCATGAAACGCACCCACATCGCCACCGCTTCGGTGCTGGCCCTGACCGGCCTGGCCGCCGGCGCCGCGCAGGCCTGGTCGCTGCCGGGCTGGCTGCACCATGACAGCGACAAGACCCAGGTCGCGATGGCCAACACGGCCCCGGCCCCGGTCACGCCGCCGCCGGCGCCGATCGCCCCGCTGACGCCGGGCGAGATGCCCAACTACCGCGCCATCGTGCAGGACTACGGCCCGGCGGTGGTGGGCGTCACCGTCGCCGGCGAGCGCAAGGTGGGCGGTGACGGCAACCCCTCGATGCAGAACGATCCGTTCTTCCGCTTTTTCCAGGGCGTGCCCGGCTTCCAGATGCCGCCGCAGGGCGAGGTGCCGTTCCGCGGCCAGGGCTCGGGCTTCCTGATCAGCCCCGACGGCCTGATCCTGACCAACGCCCACGTCGTGCGCGACGCCAAGATCGTCACCGTCAAGCTCAAGGACCGGCGCGAGTTCAAGGCCAAGGTGCTGGGCAGCGATCCGGCCACCGACATCGCCGTGATCAAGATCGACGCCCACGACCTGCCCACGGTGGTGATGGGCGACCCGGGCGCGGTGAAGGTGGGCGACTACGTGCTGGCCATCGGCGCCCCCTACGGCTTCGAGCAGAGCGCCACCCAGGGCATCGTCAGCGCCAAGGGCCGCTCGCTGCCGGGCGACAGCTACGTGCCCTTCATCCAGACCGACGCCGCGGTCAACCCCGGCAATTCGGGCGGGCCGCTGTTCGATGCCGCCGGCCGCGTGATCGGCATCAACGCCGAGATCTACTCGCAGAGCGGCGGCTTCCAGGGCCTGGCCTTCGCGATCCCGGTCAACGTGGCGATGCACGTGAAGGACGAGATCCTGGCCCAGGGCCACGTCGACCATGCCCGGCTGGGCGTGACGCTGCAGGACCTGACGGCCCCGCTGGCCGAGTCGTTCGGCCTGAAGGCGCCCGACGGCGCGCTGATCTCGAGCGTGGCGCCGCACACCGCGGCGGCGAAGGCCGATCTCAAGCCGGGCGACGTGATCACCGAGGTCGACGGCCGGCCGGTGCACACCAGCGGCGATGTCTCGACCCGGGTCGGCCTGGCCTCGCCGGGGGACAAGCTGTCGATGACGGTGTGGCGCGACAAGAAGCCGCACCAGATGACGGTGGCCCTGGGCAAGGCCGACAGCGAGGGCAGCACGGTGGTGGCCTCGGCTCAGGGCGGCTCGCTGGGCCTGAGCGTGCGGCCGCTGAACCCGCAGGAAGAGCGGCAGGCGGGCGTCGACCACGGGCTGCTGGTGCGCGACGCCAGCGGGCCGGCGGCCGAGGCCGGCATCCAGGCCGGCGACGTGCTGCTGGCGCTGAACGGGCGGCCGGTGGACAGCGTCGAACAGGTGCACCGCGTGATGGACAAGCACCCCAAGCACGTGGCCCTGCTGATCCAGCGCAACGGCCAGCAGATCTTCGTGCCGGTGGAGCTGGGCTGATCCGCGCCGGCGGCCCCCAGGGGCCGCCGGCGGCCTGCGGTCTCAAGCAAACGTGGCTCTGCCACGTTGCTTGAACCCCCTCGGGGGGCGGGCTGGGCGCAGCCCGGCCCTGGGGGCGCTCTGAAGCAAATGTGGCTCTGCCACGTTGCTTGAACCCCCTCGGGGGGCGGGCTGGGCGCAGCCCGGCCCTGGGGGCGGTCAGATGTGGAAGTACGCCAGCGCCCCGACCACCAGCCCCAGGCCGCTCATCACGAAGACGGCCTTCTCGAGCCAGCGGCGACGCGTCAGCAGCGCGATGGCGGCCATCGCGATGGCGATCTGCAGCGCGGTGGTCGCCTGGGCCCAGCGGTGGTGCTGGTGCAGCTTGGCCTCGCTGCGGGCATCGAAGTCGGCCGAAGCCTGCTCCAGCTTCTCGGCCGCCAGCTTGATCTGCGCCTTCTCGGCCGCGTAGCGCTTGGCCTCGCTGTCGAAGTGGGGCTTGCGCGCCGGGTCCACGAGTTGCGCGCCGAGCTCGGCCAGGTTCTGCTTGCTGCTCTTGGCCTGGTAGAAATTCCACTGGTTCGAGGCCTCGGTCTTCTTGATCGCGGCATCGTTCTTCAG
Organism: Burkholderiales bacterium; assembly: GCA_028871575.1. GTDB lineage: Bacteria > Pseudomonadota > Gammaproteobacteria > Burkholderiales > Burkholderiaceae_C > Rubrivivax. The sequence goes on from JAGWMW010000129.1 coordinate 7,454, forward strand.
CAGCCCGGCGTCGGCCTGCGTGGCCCCGGCCATGTACGAGAACATGGCGCCCACGGTGGCGAGGATGGCCGTGGTCACGGCCAGCTGGCCGGCCATGCCCTGGGGGTCGTGCCCGGCGGCGTGCTCCAGGTGCTCTTCGTGCGCTCCGCGTACTTCGAATCCTTCGGCCATCGGTGGCTCCATCGGGGCTGGGGCCGCGATTGTGGGCCCGCGCGCGCCGCGCTGCGGGCCCGGCGGAGGGCCGCGGACCGCTCAATGCGCCCCGCCGGCCCCCACGCCTGCGCCCGGCTTGGGGCGCGCGATCCAGATCACGCCGATGAGCAGGATGAACAGCACCGCGGACATCCAGAACACGTCGTCCACGGCCAGCGTGTAGGCCTGCTGGTCGATCATCCGGTTGACCGCGGCCAGCGCCTGCTCGTGGCTCAGGCCGCCGGCCTGCATCGTCTGCAGCGTCTGCCGGGCCGCCGCGCTGCCGTTGTTGATGGCCTCGGACAGTTGCGCGTGGTGCAGGCTGGCGCGGCTGTCCCACAGCGTGGTGAACAGCGAGGTGCCCACCGCGCCGGCCGTGATGCGCACAAAGTTCGACAGCCCGGCGGCCGAGGGCAGCTTGTCCGGCGTCAGGCCCGAGAACACGATGGCCTGCAGCGGGATGAAGAAGAACGCCATCGCCGCGCCCTGCAGCACGGTCGGGATCAGGACGGTCTCGAACGGCGCGTCGGTGCTGAAGTGCGAGCGCAGCCACAGCACGAAGGCGAAACCCACAAAGGCCACGGTGGCGAGCCGGCGCGGGTCGATCCGGCCCACGTTCTTGCCCACCCAGGGCGACAGCAGGATGGCCAGGATGCCCACCGGCGCCGTGGCCAGGCCGGCCCAGGTGGCGGTGTAGCCCATGAACTGCTGCAGCCACAGCGGCAGCAGCACCACGTTGCCGAAGAACAGGCCGTAGGCCACCGACAGCGACACCGTGCCCATCGTGAAGTTGCGCCGGCCGAAAAGCCGCAGGTCGACGATGGGGTGGCGGTCGGTCAGCTCCCAGGCCAGGAAGAACAGGAAGGCCACCGAGGACACGATCGCCAGCGTGACGATCTGGGTCGAGGAGAACCAGTCGAGCTCCTTGCCCTTGTCGACCATGATCTGCATCGTGCCGACGAACAGGATCAGCAGCAGCAGGCCCACCCGGTCCAGCGGCACGCGGCGCGGCCCGGGGTCGCGCTTGCGGTAGATCGACCAGGTCAGCGCGGCGGCGAACAGGCCCACCGGGATGTTGATGTAGAAGATCCAGGGCCAGGACAGGTTGTCCGTGATCCAGCCGCCGAGCAGCGGCCCGGCCACCGGGGCCACCAGCACCGTCATCGCCCACATCGCCATCGCCGTGCCCGACTTCTTCGACGGGTAGCTCGCCAGCAGCAGGGTCTGCGACAGCGGGATCATCGGCCCGGCCACCGCGCCCTGCAGCACGCGGAAGGCGATCAGGGTCGACAGGTTGGGGGCCAGCCCGCAGAGCCAGGACGCCATCACGAACAGCAGCACGCTGGTGACGAACAGCCGCACCTGGCCGAAGCGCTGCGTGAGCCAGCCGGTGAGCGGCACCGAGATCGCGTTGGCGACCGCGAACGAGGTGATGACCCAGGTGCCCTGCGAGGGGCTGACGCCGACGTCGCCCGAGATGGCGGGGATGGACACGTTGGCGATGGAGGTGTCCAGCACGTTCATGAACGTGGCCAGGGACAGCGCCACCGTGCCCAACGCCAGGGCCATGCCCTTGAGCGGCGCGAACTCCTGCTGGGCCGGCGGAGCAGGCGGGGCCGGCGGCGCAGGCGGCGGCCCGGCCGGCCCGTCGAGCGCGGCGGTGGCGGTGGCCATGGGCGGCGGACCGGTCAGCGGCCGGCGCGCACCGAGGCCAGCGCCTCGGTGGCGGTGGCAGCGGCCAGGGCGGCGGCGC
>JAGWMW010000130.1 GCA_028871575.1 Burkholderiales bacterium
CCGCGCCGGAAGACTTGCTGATGCACAGCATCACGCACCTGATGCACGAGGGCGAGCTGCACAACGGCCTGCGCGACCTGCACGACATCCACGGCATGGTCGCCGCCTTCGCCTCGACGCCGGGCTTCTGGCAGCGGTTGGTGCGCCAGGCCGCGGGCAACGATCTGGCGCCGCCAGTGGCGGCTGGTTTGGTCCTGGCGCATCGAACCTTCGGAACAAAAGTGCCGCCTGACGTGCTGTCGGAGCTCGATGCTGCAGCCGGCTGGCGACGCTCCGCCGTCGCCTGGGCCTACGGCATAGCGCTGCGGCATCCCTCGCCCAGGCATCGCCCCTGGTGGGCCTGCGCCGCGCATGGCGCGCTGTACTTGCGCGGCCACTGGCTGCGGATGAGGCCCTCGCAACTCATGCGCCACTTGGCAGTCAAGTCCTGGAAGAGCGCGAAGGCATGGCGAGAGGAGTGACGCAGGCGGGGCCGCGAGCTTGTAACTCGTGGTAAGGGCCATCGGGCCCTGGCGGGTTTCCGGTGACGCACGGGCCCGTTCCTTATCTTTCGATACACCTATCCGAGGGGTTTGCAGGTCCACTTCGGGCACAGTCCGCTCATCGTCGATCAGCTCTCATGTCCACGCCCATGACCCTCCATGCCCAGCCGGGGTCGCCGTCCAGCCCGGTCGGCTTTCTCGTCGAACACGCGCGCATCGATCCGACCGACAGCGGGCGCGTCAATCACCGCCGCTTCAAGATTGCCTCGGCCGACTCCTTCGTGGTACGCGAGTCGACCAACCTGCTGCTCAAGCAGCGGTACGGCTGGCGGGGCTACCAGACGGTCAGCCTGCCCAGCAACCAGACGGCCAACCGCATCACGCTGACCGCGATCGAGGGCGACGAGACCATCGGCACCATCACCGTCGGCCTCGACGGGCTGGAGGGCATGAACTGCGAAGACGCCTTCGGCGCCGAGATTGCCGCCCTGCGCGCGGCCGGACACCGGGTGTGCGAGTTCACCAAGCTGGCCATCGATCCCGTGGCCGGCACCAAGCGCGTGCTGGCCGGGCTGTTCCACGTCGCCTACATCGTGGCGCACCGCCTGCGCGGCTACGACACGCTGGTGATGGAAGTCAACCCGCGGCACGTGCGCTACTACGAGCGCATCCTCGGCGCCCGTGTGCTGGGGGCGGAGCGCATGAACCAGGCCGTCAAGGCGCCGGCGGTGCTGCTGACGATCGACTTCGGCTACATCGCGGGCCAGATCCGGCGGTTGGGCGGTCGGCCGGAGCTCTCGCCGGCCGATCGCTCGCTGTACTCGCTGGCCTTCAGCGCCCGCGAGGAAGACGGGATCATCACGAGGTTGATGTCGGCCCAGCGGCCGGCCTCGATGGCGCTCAACTGACGGTCGGCGCAGGCCCGTTCGGGGCCGGTCTACTTCTCGGGCAGCAACTCGCGGATGTACCGCGCCGGGATGGCGTAGGTGATGCCCGTGGGGCGCGACAGTGCCGATTCGCGCGTGCTGTGCACCAGCACCATGTTGATGATGCCGATGACGTGCCCGCTGTGGGCGTCGAACAGCGGCCCGCCACTGTTGCCCGGGTAGGCCGTGGCGTCGAGCTGGTAGACCTCGAAAGGCCCTGAGCGCAGGCGCCGGATGGCACGGGGGTCGAGCTGGCTGGCGTTCAGCGAGGGCAGGGCGATGGCGGTGATCGACGAGACGATGCCGCGGTGCGTCACTGGCGAATAGCCCAGCACCCCGCCGATGGGGTAGCCGACGAAGGCCACGTCCATGCCCTCGCGCACCGCGCCGGGCGCTGCCAGTGCCAGCGCAGGCAGCGGCGGGCCGGCCAGGCGCAGCAGGGCCAGGTCGTGCACCGGGTCGAGTTCGAGCAGGCGGGCCGGCCGGGCCTCGCGCTGGCCATCGGCGCGCAGCACCAGCGCGGCCAGATGCGGCGCAGGCACCGTGCCCTCGGGCGGCAGCACATGGGCGTTGGTGACGAGCAGGGTGCCGTCCTCGACCACGAAGCCGCTGCCGCGGAACGAGAAGCGCGGGCTGGCCAGCTCGTCGTAGGTGCCCACCGGCAGCACCGACGGCCGAACGCGCGCCACCAGGGCCGGCAGGTCGGCGGGCTCGGCGGCGCCCGCCCAGGCCAGCGGCCAGGCGGCCAGCACGGCCAGGCAGTCGCGTCGCCTCAGGCGCCTTCGAGCCATGCCACGCAGCGCAGCCAGGCCGGGTCGGGCCGGTCGACGCGAAAACCGAACAGCTCGCCGCTGTCGCCGCCGATGCGGCGCACGATCTCGGCCTGCACCCGGGCGCGGATGCCCTGGGCCAGCTCGGCCGCCACGGTGCAGCGCTGGCCCACCCGCAGCGGCTCGGCCGCGCGGGCCTGGAAGCCCTGGGCCGAGATCTCGACGATGGTGATGGCCTGTTGTGCCTGGGCCGGCCCGTCGGGCTGCAGCTCGGCCGGGCACTTGAGCGTGTAGCGCGGGTGGCGCCGCAGCGCCGCGCCGGCGGCCGCTGCCTCGTCCAGCGGCGGCAGCACGGCAGCCCAGTCGGGGCCGGTGTAGATGGAGTGCAGCAGGGCCTTGCGGCGCGGGTCCAACGCCTCGAAGCCCTGGGTGCGGCGGTTGAAGAAGTGGTCGATCAGGGCCGGCGTCATCACCGGGTCGTTGCTCAGGTGCCAGGGGCGCAGCGGAAAGTCGATCTGCGGCAGCCGCAGCTCGACGAAGTAGCGGTGCAGGTTGCGCTTGGGCGGCTTGTGGCCGTAGGCGCGGCGGAACAGCTGCGGCGCCTGCTGCAGGTCGAGCGTGGCGCCGACGGCCGGTGCGCCGTTGGCGAAGTCGTAGCGGTCCACCACCTGGGCCGCGAGCCGCCGGAAGAACAGCAGCGATTCGTACATCTCGATGTGGCGCGGGTTGACCGCGATCACGAGGTGGCGGGTGTCGAAGTACTGGGTGCAGTACTCGTACATGAACTTCATCAGCGGGAACAGGATCGCGCCGCCGGTCTTGCGGTAGGCCGGGTGCACGGCCAGGGCCGAGATCTCGGCGATGCGCCCGCTGCTGGCGCGCACGGCGCCGATGTCGAAGGCCGACTGCATCGGGAACCCGAACACGCCCTCGCGCACGATCGACAGCGTGCCGACCACCTTGTTGCCCATCTTGGCGCACAGCGTGGTGGTGGTGGGCAGCGCGTGGTAGGGCGTGACGCGCAGGCCCGAGGGGTGCGGGCGCATGAAGCCGCTGGCCACGTAGGCGTCGTGCAGCAGCGCGAAGCAGGCCTCGAGCTCGTCCTGGGTGCTGGCGATCTTGAGCTTGAAGGCCTCGTCCAGCACCGGATCGCAATCGATCAGGTTGCGGTAGGTCGCAAAGCGCACCGAGGTCGGCAGGGCCGCCAGCGCCGAGCGCGTGCCCAGCCGCACCTGGTGCTGCAGGCGGGACCAGACCGATCTCTTCATCCGCGCCCCCTTGCCGCCCCGCCCGGCGGCGCCGGCGCGATCAAAGCGATTTCATCAGTTCGGCCACGTCGCGCTGGCCGGCGAACCGGTCGCCCAGCTGGGCCAGCCGCTCGAGCTCGACCCGGGCCTGCCGGCGGTCGCCGGCCTTCAGGTAGAGCTTGGCCAGTGTAAAACGCAAGTTAGGGTCGTCGGGGGCGCGCTGCACCGCATCCTTCTCGGTCTCGATCGCGCGCGGCCACTGCTGCTCGGCGGCCAGCGCCCCGGCCAGGGTGTCCAGCAGCGCCGCCTGCCCCGGCAGCAGCCGGTTGGCGCGCTCGGCCAGCACCACGGCGCCGGCCTGGCCCTGGTGCGTCATCAGCCAGGCCACGTTGTTCAGCGCCAGCGCGTTGTCGGGCTGGATGTCGAGCACGCTGCGGTAGCGCTGCTCGGCCCCCGCGTAGTCCTTGCGCGCCAGCGCCACGTCGCCCAGGTAGTAGCGGAAGGCCGCGTCCTTGGGGTGATCGGCCTGCCACTGGCCGGCCAGGCGGTCGGCCTGGGCGGTCTGGCCGGCGGCGACCAGGGCCTGGTGCAGGCGCACCGCAAGCTGCGGGCTGGGCTGCAACGCCAGCGCCTGGCGCAGGAGGGCGGCGGCCAGCTCGGGGTGCTTGAGCGCGCCCTGCACCTCGGCTTCCAGCACGAAGCCGGCGGCCTGCCGCGGCTGCGCCTTCTGCATGCGGCGGGCGATGGCCAGCGCCTGTGCCGGCTGCTGCTGAAGCATCGCCACCCGGGCCAGCCCGGCCTCGGCCGCCGGCAGGCCGGGGCTGACCTCGAGCGCCCGCTGCAGGCTCTTGCGCGCACCGTCGAGGTCCTTCGCGGCGAAGTCGACGTCGGCGATGCGCAGCAGCGGTTCGGGCCGCTCGGGCTGCTGCTGCACGAGCTTGCCGAACGAGGCCAGCGCCTGCTGGGTGTCGCCGGCGGCCTGCTGCGCCAGGCCCAGACGGTCGAGCAGCTCGGGCCGGTCGGGCAGCGCGGCGTGGGCGTCCTGCGCCGCGGCCAGCGCGGCCTGGGCCTCGCGCCGGGACAGCAGGTAGTCGATCAGCATCAGCCGCGGCGCCAGGGTGCCCGGGCTGGCACGCACGGCCGCCGTCAGGGCCTGGGCCACCTCGGCCGGGGGCGCGCCGCTCTTGGCCTTCAGCTCGGCCAGGGCGAGCAGGGCGCGGTAGTTCTGCGGGTCGGCCTGCACCAGGGCCTCGAAGCGCTGGCGCGCGGCGTCGGCGTGGCCGGCGGCCAGGTCGAGCGCGGCCAGGCCGGCCACGGCCGGGTAGTAGCGCGGGTCGATCTTCAGCGCCTGCGCATAGCTGGCCGCAGCATCGGCCGGGTCCTTGCGCCGGGCCTGGATGTCGCCGCGCAGCGCCGCCGCCAGGGCGGTGCCGGGCTGCTTCTTGTCCAGCGCCGCCACGGCGGCCAGGGCGCCGTCGAGGTCGCCGGTCTGCAGCCGGGCGGCGATCAGCGCCAGGTCGGCGCGGCTGCCGCGGTCCTGCTCGGCGGCGGACTGCAGCTCGGCGAAGCCTTCGCTGGTATGCCCCTGGGCCAGTTGATTGAGGGCCAGCCCGGTGCGCGCCGCGGCCAGCTTGGGGTCGGCCTGGGTGGCGCGCGTGAAGGCCGCCTGCGAATGCGCCAGGTCGCCACTCTGCAGGTAGGCCTGGCCGGCCAGGGTCAGGCTGGCGGCGTCGGGCGCGGCGCCGTCGATCAGGGGCTGCAGCAGGTCGAGCGCGCGCTGCGGCTGGCCGTCGTGCAGGGCGATCTGGGCCAGCAGCTGGCGCGGCTGGCGCGCCCCGGGGGCGGCCTTCAGCGCCTGTTCGAGCCAGCTGCGGGCCTGCACCAGCGCGTTCTGGCGCAGCGCGGTGGCGCCGGCCAGCTGCAGCAGGCGGGGGTCGTTCGGGGCGCGCTTGAGCAGCTGCTCGGTGAGCTCGCGCGCGCGGTCCAGCCGGCCGTCCACATAGGCCAGTCGCGCCTGCAGCAGCAGCACCTCGGGGTGCTGGGGGTGGGCCGCCTCGAGCGGGGCCAGCGCGGCGCGCGCGCCCGCCAGGTCGTGCCGATCGATCAGCATCGAAGTGACGGCCGCCAGTGGCGCCACGCCCTTCGGGTCGGCCGTGGCGGCCTGGCGGTAGCTGGCGAGCGCCGCATCGGCCTGGCCGCCGTAGCGCTGCAGTTCGGCCTTCAGCATCAGGGCCGGCACGCTCTGGGGCTCGCGTGCCAGCACCGCGTCCACGCCCGCGTTGGCGCCGGCCAGGTCGCCGCCGCCGGCCAGCAGCCGGGCCTGCAGCAGTGCCGCGGGCACGTGCTGGGGCCATTCCTTCAGCGCGGCCTGCAGCGTGCTCATCGCGTTGTCGCGCTCGCCCACCTGCGCGTAGGCGGCGGCCAGCGTGGTGCGCAGGTCGGCCGAGGCCTGGGCCTCGGGCAGCGTGGTGGCCGCGAACTCCAGGATCAGGCGCCGGGCCTGCCCCTGGGCCAGCATCGCCTGGGCCAGCGGCGGCGTGGCCGCGGACTCGGCCGCGCCGGCCTCGAGCGCCTTGCGCAACTCGACCTCGGCCGCCGCCGGGTCGCCGGTCTGCAGCAGAGAGCGGCCCAGCAGCAGCCGGGCCTCGCCATTGCGCGGCTGCTGCTGCAGCGCGTTCTTGGCCTGGATCATCGCCGCGGCGTAGTCGTGGCGCTCGAACAGCGTGCGCGCCTGGGCCACCTCGGCCTGCGGGCTCGTGCGGCCGCAGGCGCCCAGCAGCAGGGCCAGCGCGGCGGCCAGGCCGAGCGCAGACCGGCCGGGGCGGAAGCGGCGCGGGGCAGGGCGGGGCGGCAGCGGCATCGGGGCGGGCGGCCTACTTGATGGCCAGCCGGTGCATCAGGTCGTACAGCGTGGGGCGGCTGACGCCCAGCAGCTCTGACGCCCGCACGATGTTGCCGCTGGTGCGCGCCAGGGCCGTGATGATGGCCTGCCGCTCGGCCAGCTCGCGCACGGCGCGCAGGTCGATGTCGCTGCGCGCGGGTGCTTCGCCCTCGGCCGCCGGGCTGGGCGCCGGCAGGCCGATGTCGGCGGCGCCCACGCGCGCGCCGTCGGCCATGATGGCTGCGCGGCGGATGGCGTTGAGCAGCTCGCGCACGTTGCCCGGCCAGGCATGCGCCTCGATGGCCTGGATCGCGTCCTCGGCCAGCGTGAGGTTGCCGCGCCGCTGCTCCTGCGCGAAGCGGCGCAGGAAGGCGTGCGCCATCAGCACGGCGTCGCCCTGGCGCTGGCGCAGCGGCGGGATCGACACCACGATCTCGGCCAGCCGGTAGTACAGGTCTTCGCGGAAGCGGCCTTCCTTGATCAGCGCGCGCAGGTCCTGGTGGGTGGCGCCCACCACCCGCACGTCCACCGGCAGCTCGTGGCGGCCGCCCACGCGCTCGATCGTGCGCTCCTGCAGGAAGCGCAGCAGCTTGGCCTGCAGCGAATGCGGCAGGTCGCCGATCTCGTCGAGCATCAGCGTGCCGCCGTGGGCGGTCTCGATCTTGCCGACGGTGGTCTTGGCGGCGCCGGTGAAGGCGCCCTTCTCGTAGCCGAAGAGCTCGCTCTCGAGCAGCGCCTCGGGGATCGCGGCGCAGTTGATGGCGACGAACTTGCCGCTGCGCTTGGATGCCACGTGCAGCCCCTGCGCCAGCACCTCCTTGCCGGTGCCGCTTTCGCCCAGCAGCAGCACCGACGCGCCGCTGCCCGCGACGCGCTCGACGAGGCGGCCGATGCGCAGCATCTCGGGGTCGCGCGTGAGCAGGCCGCCCAGCGCATCGCCCATCTGCATGGCCTGGATGCGGCGGTTCTCGGCCTGCAGCTCGGCGAGGCGGAAGGCGCGGTCTATCGTCAGGCCCAGGATCTCGGGCTCGAAGGGCTTGGCCAGGAAGTCGTAGGCGCCGGCGGCGACGGCGCGCAGCGCATGGGCCTGGTCGTTCTGGCCCGTGAGGACGATGACCTTGACGTTCGGGTCCACGTCGAGGATCTGCCCCAGCAGCTTGAAGCCCTCGGACACCGAATCGGGGTCGGGCGGCAGGCCCAGGTCCATCGTGACGACGCTGGGGTGGTGGCGACGCAGCTGCACCAGCGCCGACTCGCGGTCATTGGCGACGACGGTCTCGAAGCGGTCGAGCGACCACTTGATCTGCTTCTGCAGCGCCAGGTCGTCCTCGACGATGAGCAGCGGCGTCGCGTTCTGGGCACTCATGGGGCGGTGGGGCGCAAGGCGGCGTACGGGGCTGGGGCGGCGTTCATCGGCAGGTGTAGGCGGGGCGCCAGGAAGCCGGGCGCGGCTCGATGTTGCAGAGCGGCGACGCCGCCGTCAACGTCGGGCCCGGTTCGATCGGGCCCGCAGCGTGCAGGGCTGCGCGCAAAGTCGCCTTGCCGCTGCGGCCCGCGGCGCCTAATGCGCGCCCTTGCCGGTGAGGACCACGCTGACCGTCTGCCACAGGATGCGCAGATCGAACAGTAGCGTGTGGTTCTTGACGTAATAGAGGTCGTATTGCAGCTTTTCCTGCGAGTCCTCGATCGAGGCCCCGTACTGGTAGCGCACCTGGGCCCAGCCGGTGACGCCGGGCTTGACGCTGTGGCGCACCGAGTAGAACGGGATCTCCTGCGTCAGCTGATCGACGAAGAACGGCCGCTCGGGGCGCGGCCCGACCAGGCTCATCTCGCCGCGCAGCACGCTGAAGAGCTGGGGCAGCTCGTCGATGCGCGTCTTGCGGATGATGCGGCCGACGCGCGTGATGCGGTTGTCGCCGGCGGTGGCCCAGCGCGGCTTGCCGTCCTTCTCGGCATCGATGCGCATGCTGCGGAACTTGATGACGACGAAGTTCTCGCCCGACATGCCCACGCGCTCCTGGCGGTAGATCACCGAGCCGCGGCTCTCGAGCCGGATCGCGATCGCCGCCAGCAGCATCAGCGGCGAGGACAGCAGGATCAGCAGCGAGGCGCAGACGATGTCGAACAGCCGCTTCACCGCCGTGCGCGCCAGCCCCTGGTTGAAGCCGTCGCCGAAGATGAGCCAGCCGGCGTAGACGTAATCGATGCGGATCTGCCCCAGGCGCTTCTCGAAATGCGAATTGATGTCGTAGACCTTGATGCCCTGGAGCTTGCAGTCCAGCAGTTCGCGCAGCGGCATGCTGCCGGCGCGGCGCTCGGTCAGCGCAACGACGATCTCGTCGACCTGGCGCTGGCGCGCCGTCTCCAGCAGCGACAGCGTGGACGGCAGCAGCAGTTCGCCGGGAACCGCCGACTCCTTCTCGTTCGGGCCGGCGAAATAGCCGACGATCTCGACATTGGGGTCGGCGCTGCGGATCGTGTTGCCGACCAGGCGCGCCGCCTCGCCCGAGCCGAACACGAGCACGCGGCTGCGGGCGCCGGCGCGGGCGGCCGACGAGGCCGCCTCGTAGCCCCGGTGCACGATCACTGCGGCGACGCCGATCATCGCCGCGATCGACACCGACATGTGCTGGCCGATGCCGCCCGGCATCAGCGAGAGCACCAGGTAGGTCAGCGGCAGCGCCAGCGCCAGGGCCACGGCCGAGCGCAGCAGCATCTGGCGCAGCGTGCGGCGATGGCCGCTCGACTCGTAGAAGCCGCTTGCCGTGTTGATGAAGAAGATGCCGGCGGCGAGCGAGAAGCCGCGCGTGCCGGCCACCGGGACGAGATCGTCGATGCGGCCCGAGCGCAGCAGTACGGCGGCGATCACCGCGGCCATCACCACCAGGGCGTCGACCAGCGCGCTGCCCAGGCCCGTTCGACGCACGAAGTGGCTGACGGATCGAATCATTCTTGCTCCTGACGGCCCGATTCCGCGGCCTGCAGGCACGGCGGATTCCGACGGTTGAGGGTCACGGATCTGTCAAAAATATCGAC
>JAGWMW010000131.1 GCA_028871575.1 Burkholderiales bacterium
TTCAACGACGACTACCAGCAGATGCCGCTGCCCGTGGTGGCCGAGCGAGCGCGCGCCAGCGCCCTGTGGCTGGCCGAGGACGTGCTGATGCGCTCCACGCCGCTGCCCAACCGGGTCGGCCTGCGCAGCCACTGACCCCGCAGCCGCCGCAGCGGCGCCGCAGCGGCCCCCTTGGCCGGCGCGCGCACCGGCGCCCGGCCCCCGATCCCACCCACGCAGGAACCGCCATGAACCGCATCACCGGCAGCAGCCGCGTCTACTACATCCTGGGCGACCCGGTGGCCCAGGTGCGCGCGCCCGAGGTCTACAACCATCTCTTCCAGCGCCACGGCATCGATGCCGTGCTGGTGCCGCTGAAGCTTCCGGCCGCGGCGCTGCCCGGCTTCCTGGCGCACGGCATGGCGGCCGAGAACCTCGGCGGCTTCTGGGCCACGATCCCGCACAAGGCGGCGCTGGCCGAGCTGCTGCAGCCCACCGACCCCGTGGCCGTGGTCGCCGGCGCCGTCAACGCCGTGCGGCGGCTGGCCGACGGCCGGCTCGAGCCGGCGCTGTTCGACGGCATCGGCTTCGTCAAGGGGCTCGACCATTTCGGCATCGGCGTGGCCGGCCGGCGCGTGCTGGTGGTGGGCGCCGGCGGCGGCGGCCACGCGGTGGCGGCGGCGCTGGCCACGCGCGGGCCGGCCGCGCTCGCGGTGTTCAACCGCACCCGGGCCCGCGCGGCCGGCCTGGTGGCGCGGCTGCAGCCGCTGGTGGGCGCGGCCGCGGTGGTGGCCGAGACCGACGACCCCGCCGGCTACGACCTCGTCGTCAACTGCACCTCGCAGGGCCTGAAGGCCGACGACCCGCTGCCCTTCGACCCGGCCCGCGTCGACGCCGGCGCGGCGGTGGTGGACATCATCATGAGCCGCGAGCCCACGCCGCTGCTGCGCGCGTGCCGCGCCCGCGGCCTGCAGGCCGAGCCCGGCTTCGAGATGCTGGTGCAGCAGGTGCCCGAGTACCTGCGCTTCTTCGGCCTGCCGGCGCTGGCCGCGACGCTGCAGGCCGACCTGGGCGAGGTGCGCGCGCTGCTGGCGCCGAAGTGAGCCCGCGCGGTCTGCCATGCCCCGTCGGCCCGCCGCCATGAAGCCACCACCACCGCCACCGCCCGGGGGAGCCGGCATGACCGTGTTCGACGAGCCGAAGATCGACGGCCACTGCCACCTGCTCGACCCCGAGCGCCACCCCTACGCGCCCGACGCGGCCTACCGCCCGGCGGGCCAGGAGCTCGGCACGCTGGCGCAGTACCGGCAGGTGATGGACGCCTACGGCATCCGGCACGCGCTGCTGGTGGGGCCGAACTCGGGCTACGGCCTGGACAACCGCTGCCTGCTCGACGCCGTCGAGCAGGGCGGCGGGCTTTTCAAGGGCATCGCGGTGGTGCCGCCCGACCTGGCGCCGGCGGCGCTGACCGAGCTGCAGGCGCGCGGCATCGTCGGCCTGGCCTTCAACGCCGCGCTGCTGGGCACCGCGCACTACCTGCAGGCCGCAGCGCTGCTGCGCGAGCTGGCGCGGCGCGACCTGCTGCTGTCGCTGCAGGTCGAGGGCGACCAGCTCGTCGAGCTGCAGCCGATGCTCGAGCGCAGCGGCGTGCGCGTGCTGGTCGACCATTGCGGCCGCCCGGCCGCCGGCCGCGGCCTCGACCAGCCGGGCTTTCGGGCCCTGCTCGCGCTGGCGCGCAGCGGCCGGGTGGCGGTCAAGCTCTCGGGCTTCCAGAAGTTCTCGACCCAGCCGCCGCCGCACGAGGACACCGCGCCCTACGTCAAGGCGCTGCTCCAGGCCTACGGGCTGCAGGCCTGCCTCTGGGCCAGCGACTGGCCCTTCCTGCGCGCGCCGCAGCGCATCGACGTGGGGCCGCTGCTGCGCGGCGTGGAGCGGCTGCTGCCCGACCCGGCCGACCGCCGGCGCCTGTTCTGGGAGACCCCGCGGCGCTGGCTGGGGTTCTGACGCGGCGGCGCCGTCGCCCGCCCGACGATTCGCCGGCGACGATATAAGATACGGCTTATAGAAAGGCCGGCCCGCGCCGGCGCCCACCGCACCGACCGGAAGGCCCCGATGAGCATCGACTGGACCGCATTCACCCCCTGGGGCTCGCTGCTCGGCGGCCTGGCCATCGGCGTCGCCGCGAGCCTCTTCCTGCTGGGCAACGGCCGCATCGCCGGCATCGCCGGCATCGTCGCCAGCCCCCTGCGCGCGCTCACCACCGGCGCGAGCCTGGCGCCGGAGCGGACCCGGCTGCTGTTCATCGCCGGCCTGGTGCTGGCGCCCTGGCTGTGGCGGCTGGTGGCGCCGCTGCCGGCGGCACGGGTCGACGCCGGCTGGGCGGGGCTCGTCGCTGCGGGCCTGCTCGTGGGCGTGGGGGTGCGCATGGGCAACGGCTGCACCAGCGGCCATGGCGTCTGCGGCCTCGCGCGCTTGTCGCGGCGCTCGCTGGCCAACGTGGTCGCCTTCATGGGCGCGGGCGTGGCCACCGTGTTCGTGCTGCGACACGCGTTCTGAACAGGGGGGCGGCATGGGCAGCGTCATCGCACTCTTCAGCGGGCTGGTCTTCGGCCTCGGCCTGATCGCCAGCGGCATGACCGACCCGGGCAAGGTCCAGGGCTTCCTCGACCTCTTCGGCGCCTGGGACCCGAGCCTGGGCCTGGTCATGGGCGGCGCCGTCGCCGTCGCGATGGTCGCCTTCGCGAGCGCGAAGCGGCGCACGCGGTCCTGGACCGGCAGCCCCATCGAGATCCCGACCAGCCGCGTGATCGACCGCCGCCTCGTCTTCGGCGGCCTGCTCTTCGGTGCCGGCTGGGGCCTGGCCGGCTACTGCCCGGGGCCGGCGCTCGTGGCCGCCAGCGGCGGCTCGGCCGCGGCGGCCGTGTTCGTGCTCGCGATGCTGGCCGGCATGCGGTTGCACGACCGCTGGCTCGCGCCGCGCTGAGCGCGCCCGGACCCGGGCGGTATCGAGCCGGCCCCTGGGCGCGGGGCGGGCACGGCGGCAAGGCCGCGTGGGCTCGATCGTGCCCGCGCCTCAGCCGCCGGGCACGACCACGCGCTGCACCTGCGGCGCATGCCCGTGGTTCAGCGGCCCCTGGCCGGCGCCGGTGTGCACCGCGGCGCCGGCAGCGATGGCGGCGCGCACGTAGTCGCGCGCGGCGGCCACGGCCGGGCGCAGCGCCATCCCCTGCGCCAGGTGCGCCGCGATCGCCGAAGACAGCGTGCAGCCGGTGCCGTGCAGGTTGCGGCTGGCGATGCGGCCGGCCTGCCAGGCCTGCCGCCCCAGGGCGTCGGCCAGCAGGTCGGTGACGGTGTCGCCCGCCAGATGCCCGCCCTTGAGCAGCACCGCCGGCGCACCCAGCGCCAGCAGCGCGCGCGCAGCGGCTTCGAATTGCGCCGCGTCCGTGATCGGGTGCCCCAGCAGCAGCGCGGCCTCGTCGAGGTTGGGCGTCACCACGGTGGCCAGCGGGAACAGCTCGCGCACCAGCACCGCCACCGCGTCGGGCGCCATCAGCCGGTCGCCGCTGGTGGCCACCATCACCGGGTCCAGCACCACGGGCGGCCGCGGCGTCATCGCGCGCAGGCAGGCCGCCACCGCGCGCACGATGTCGGCCGACAGCAGCATGCCGATCTTGATCGCGTCCAGGCCGATGTCCTGCGCCACCGCCTCGATCTGGGCCGCCACCAGCGCCGGCGGCAGGCCCTGCACGGCGCTGACGCCGCGCGTGTTCTGGGCCGTCACCGCGGTGACGGCCGTCATGCCGTAGCAGCCCAGCGCAGCGCAGGTCTTGAGGTCGGCCTGCAGGCCGGCGCCGCCGCCGCTGTCGGAGCCGGCGATGGCGAGCACGCGGACGTAGCGGGGCCGGGCGGCGGGCGGTGGGGTCGCGTTCATCGGGCCGATTCTGCGGCGCCGCGCCGGGGGTACCATGCAGGGGCTTGTCGGGGCGCCGCGGATGCCCATCCGCCGGCTGAGACCACCCAAGGTGGAACCCGCTGAACCTGATCGGGGTCATGCCCGCGTAGGAATCAAGTGCGACGGTTCTCGGTCGATGCCCTGCGGGGGCGCGACGCGGCGGCCCGGCAGGCAGATCGACGGCGGTCCCGCCCGCCCGCCCGCTTGCCCGCTTGCCCGCTTGCCCGCCGCCCAGGAGACACCGCATGGCCAAGACCTCGCTCAGCGTCGACACCGACGACCTGTCGCGCCGCATCACGCGCACGCCCTTCCCGGGCTCGCGCAAGATCCACCTCGAGGGCGCGCGGCCCGACATCCGGGTGCCGTTCCGCGAAGTGAGCCTGAGCGACACGGTGTCGCAGGGCAGCGACGGCCGGCCGCGGCGCGAGCCCAACCCGCCGCTGCGCCTGTACGACGCCAGCGGCCCCTACACCGACCCGGCGGCGGCGATCGACATCACGCGCGGCCTGCCGCCGCTGCGCGCAGCCTGGATCGCCGACCGCGCCGACACCGAGTCGCTGCCCGGCATCAGCAGCGCCTACGGCCGCCAGCGCCTGGGCGACCCGGCGCTGGCCGCGCTGCGCATGGCCGCCGCGCCGCAGCCCCGGCGCGCGCGCGCCGGCGCCAACGTCTCGCAGATGCACTACGCGCGCCGCGGCCTCGTCACGCCCGAGATGCACTACATCGCGGTGCGCGAGAACCTGGTGCGGGCGCAGCTGCGCGAGCGGCTGGCCACCGAGCGGCTGCCCAAGGCGGGCCACAGCTTCGGCGCCGCGCTGGCCGCCGACATCACGCCCGAGTTCGTGCGCGACGAGGTGGCGCGCGGCCGCGCCGTGATCCCGTGCAACGTCAACCATCCCGAGAGCGAGCCGATGGTCATCGGCCGCAACTTCCTGTGCAAGGTCAACGCCAACATCGGCAACTCGGCCGTCAGCTCGAGCATCGAGGAAGAGGTCGACAAGCTGGTCTGGGCCATCCGCTGGGGCGCCGACACGGTGATGGACCTGTCCACCGGCGAGAACATCCACGAGACGCGCGAATGGATCCTGCGCAACTCGCCGGTGCCGATCGGCACGGTGCCCATCTACCAGGCGCTGGAGAAGGTGCACGGCCGGGCCGAGGACCTGAGCTGGCCGCTGTTCCGCGACACCCTGGTCGAGCAGGCCGAGCAGGGGGTCGACTACTTCACCATCCACGCCGGCGTGCGCCTGGCCTGGGTGCCGCTGACGGCGAACCGCCTGACCGGCATCGTCTCGCGCGGCGGCTCGATCATGGCCAAGTGGTGCCTGTCGCACCACCGCGAGAGCTTCCTGTACGAGCACTTCGACGAGATCTGCGAAATCATGAAGGCCTACGACGTGTGCTTCTCGCTCGGCGACGGCCTGCGCCCGGGCTCGATCGCCGACGCCAACGACGAGGCCCAGTTCGCCGAGCTGCACACGCTGGGCGAGCTCACGCAGGTCGCCTGGAAGCACGACGTGCAGGTGATGATCGAGGGCCCCGGCCACGTGCCGCTGCAGCTGGTCAAGGAGAACGTGGACAAGCAGCTGCAGGCCTGCTTCGAGGCGCCGTTCTACACGCTGGGGCCGCTGGTCACCGACATCTCGCCCGGCTACGACCACATCTCCTCGGCGATGGGCGCGGCCCAGATCGGCTGGTACGGCACCGCGATGCTGTGCTACGTGACGCCCAAGGAGCACCTGGGCCTGCCCAACCGCGACGACGTCAAGCAGGGCCTGATCGCCTACAAGATCGCGGCCCACGCGGCCGACCTGGCCAAGGGCTTCCCGGGGGCGCAGATGTGGGACAACGCGGTCTCCAAGGCGCGCTTCGAGTTCCGCTGGGAAGACCAGTTCCGCCTCGCCATCGACCCCGACACCGCGATGGCCTACCACGATGAGACGCTGCCCAAGGACAACGCCAAGGTGGCGCATTTCTGCTCGATGTGCGGGCCGAAGTTCTGCTCGATGAAGATCTCTCAGGAGGTGCGCGAGTTCGCCCGCCTGAACCCGGCGCCGGCCGAGCCCGCGGCGGCGGCCGCGCCGGTGATCGCGATCGCGCAGGCCCTGGACGACAAGGCGCGCGAGTTCCGCGAGCAGGGCAGCGAGATCTACCGCTGATCGCGATGGCGCGCGCCCCGGCCCGCGTGCTCGGCGCCGGCCTGATGGGCCGGCTGCTGGCCTGCGCACTGGCCGAGCGCGGCCACGCCGTCGAGCTGTTCGATGCCGGCGGCCCCGACGGCAGCGGGGCCGCCGCGCACGTGGCCGCGTCGATGCTGGCGCCGCTGGCCGAGTCGGCCGCCACCGAGCTGCCGGTGGTGCGCATGGGCCTGCACGCGCTCGAGCGCTGGCCGGCGCTGCTCGCGGCGCTGCCCTCGCCGGTGTTCTTCCAGCGCCAGGGCACGCTGGTGCTCTGGCATCGCCAGGACGCGGCCGAGGCCGCTCGCCTGCAGCAGCAGCTCGCCCGCACCGCGCAGCAGCTGGCACCGCCGTCGGGCCTGCCCGCGCTGCAGACGCTGGACGGCGCCGCCATCGAGGCGCTGGAGCCCGCGCTGGCGCGTCGCTTCGAGCAGGGCCTGTTCCTGCCCGGCGAAGGCCAGCTCGACAACCGCGCGCTGCTGGCCGCGCTGGGCCGGCGGCTGCAGGACCTGGGCGTGTCGCTGCACTGGCACAGCCCCCAGACCCTGGCCCCGGCGCGGGCCGGGGCGCCGGCCGCCGACGGCTGGTGCTTCGACTGCCGGGGCCTGGGCGCGCGGCCCGACTGGCCGGGCCTGCGCGGCGTGCGCGGCGAGGTGCTGCGCGTCCACGCGCCCGAGGTGCGGCTGCAGCGCCCGGTGCGCCTGCTGCACCCGCGCTACCCGCTGTACATCGCGCCCAAGCCCGACGGCGTGTTCGTGATCGGCGCCACCGAGATCGAGTCCGACGACCGCTCGCCGGTGAGCGTGCGCTCCACGCTCGAGCTGCTCAGCGCCGCCTATGCGGTGCATCCGGCCTTCGCCGAGGCGCGCATCCTCGAGCTGTCGACCCAGCTGCGCCCGACCCGGCCCGACAACCTGCCCGCGCTGCGCCTGCCCGCGCCGCGCTGCCTGCAGATCAACGGCCTGTACCGGCACGGCTTCCTGGTCGCCCCGGCGCTGCTGGACGCCGCCCTCGAATGGGTCGACCACGGCCGCTCGCCGCTGGCCGCGGCCTTCGGGCTGCCGGTCGACGCGCCGGCGGACTGAGCGCGCAGGCCACCGCCATGCAGGTGCTGATCAACCAGCGGCCGCAGGAGCTGCCCGAAGCCGCCACGCTGGCCGACGCCATCGCCGCGCTGCGGCCGGCGCCGCCTTTCGCCGCGGCGGTGAACCGGCAGTTCGTGCCGCGCCCGGCCTACGCCCAATGCCGGCTGCAGCCGGGCGACGAGATCGAGATCATCGCCCCCGTGACCGGCGGCTGATCGCCGGCGCATCCGGCCCATCCGGCCCACGGAGCCCCCATGACCCGCGTACCCGACCCCGTTGCCGCGACCGACGACGCGCCGCTGCAGCTCTACGGCCAGACCTTCGGCAGCCGGCTGCTGCTGGGCACCTCGCGCTACCCCTCGCCCGCGGTGCTGCAGGCGGCGGTGCAGGCGGCGCAGCCGGCGATGCTCACCGCCTCGCTGCGGCGCCAGGGCGCCGGCGGCGGGCAGGCCTTCTGGCAGCTGCTGCAGGCGCTGGCGCGGCCGGTGCTGCCCAACACCGCCGGCTGCCACGGCGTGCAGGAGGTGCTGACCACGGCGCAGATGGCGCGCGAGGTCTTCGGCACGCCCTGGATCAAGCTCGAGCTGATCGGCGACGACTACACCCTGCAGCCCGACACGCTGAACCTGCCCGAGGCGGCGCGGCTGCTGGTGCGCGAAGGCTTCCATGTGCTGCCCTACTGCACCGAGGACCTGGTGCTGTGCCAGCGCCTGCTCGACGTCGGCTGCCAGGCGCTGATGCCCTGGGCCGCGCCCATCGGCACCGGCCGCGGCCCGGTCAACCCCTACGCGCTGCGCCAGCTGCGCGAGCGCCTGGCGGTGCCGCTGATCGTCGATGCCGGCCTGGGCCTGCCTTCGCACGCCTGCCAGGTGATGGAGTGGGGCTACGACGCGGTGCTGCTGAACACCGCGGTGGCGCTGGCGCAGGACCCGGTGGCGATGGCCGCGGCCTTCGCCGAGGCCGTGCGCGCCGGCCGCCGCGCATTTCGCGCCGGCGCGATGCGCGCGCAGGACCAGGCCCAGCCGAGCACGCCGGTGCTGGGCACGCCGTTCTGGCACCAGGCGTGAGGACGCCGCGCGATGCAGGATGCGAGATGAAGGATGCTTGATGCGTGATGTAGGATGCCCGGACCCTTCAGCACCCCGTCCGCCTGCAGCCCGCCATGCGCACCACGCTCACCATCGACGACGACATCCTGGCGGCCGCCCGGCATCTGGCCGAGCGGCAGCAGCAGACGGTGGGCGAGGTGCTCTCGGCGCTCGCCCGCCAGGGCCTGGCGCGCGCCGGCCGCGGGCCGCGCCCCGAGCGCAACGGCATCCCGCTGCTGGCGCGCGGCAGCGCGCCGGTGACGCTCGAGCTGGTGAACCTGCTGCGCGACGAGCTGCCGTGAGCGGGCCCGGCCACCCCGGCCTTCGACGCCGATGACGCGCTGCCTGCTCGACGTCAACGTGCTGATCGCGCTGGTCGACCCGGCGCATGTCCAGCACGATGCGGCCCACGACTGGTTCGGCCGTACGGGGCGCAAGGCCTTCGCCACCTGCCCGATCACCGAGAACGGCCTGCTGCGCATCGTCGCCCATCCGAAGTACCCGAACTCGCCCGGGCCGCCCAGCGCCGTGGCCGGTGCGCTGGCGGCCCTGCGCGCCCTGCCGGGGCATGCCTTCTGGCCCGACGGCATCAGCCTGCTCGAGCCCGGCCGCGTCGACTCGTCGCAGCTGTCCAGCCATGCCCGGCTGACCGACAGCTACCTGCTCGCGCTGGCCTGCGCGAACCGGGGCCGGCTGGCCACCCTGGACGCGAAGCTGGTCGCCGACGGCGTGGCCGGCGGCCGGGCGGCGCTGGTGCTCATCTGATCGGCACTCCGCACCCTGTACCTCGCGTCTTCACCATGACACTGCCGCCCCTCGACGCCATGGCCCGCGCCATCGTGCAGGCCCACACCGCCCGCCTGGGACTGCCGGCGGCCGAAGGCGCCGCACCGCCGGCCGCCGACGCCGCCGGCGCCGACCCGGTGCAGCGGGCCGCGCTGCAAGCCGCCCACGCCTTGGGCTTCAGCGCCGCCGATGCGTCGTGCGTGGCCGAAGCCTGGGCGCGCCAGACGCAGCGCACCGGCGTGTTCAGCGCCGCCGACTGGCCCTGCGAGC
>JAGWMW010000132.1 GCA_028871575.1 Burkholderiales bacterium
CAACCTGGCCAACGTCGGCACCAACGGCTACAAGCGCAGCGACGTGGTGTTCGAGGACCTGATGTACCAGAACCTGCGCTCGGCCGGCGCGGCCAGCTCCGACCAGAGCCAGCTGCCCACGGGCCTGCAGGTGGGCCTGGGCGTGCGCGCCGCGGCCACCACGCGCAACTTCGGCCAGGGCGCGCTGCAGCAGACCGGCAACACGCTGGACATCGCCGTGCAGGGCAACGGCTTCTTCCAGATCCAGATGCCCGACGGCAGCACCGGCTACACGCGCGACGGCAGCTTCCAGACCGACGCCAACGGCCAGATCGTCAACAGCGCCGGCTACCCGCTGCAGCCCGGCCTCACCATCCCCAGCGGCGCCACCAGCGTGACCATCGCCGCCAACGGCACGGTGCAGGCCACGCTGCAGGGCCAGACCGCGCCGCAGAAGCTGGGCCAGATCCAGCTCGCCTCGTTCATCAACCCGGCCGGGCTCGACCCGCTGGGCGGCAACCTCTATGCCGAGACCTCGGCCTCGGGCACGCCCAACGCCGGCACCGCCGGCAGCAACGGCCTGGGCAACCTGCAGCAGGGCTACGTGGAGGGCAGCAACGTCAACGTGGTGGAGGAGCTGGTGGGCATGATCGCCACCCAGCGCGCCTACGAGCTGAACTCGAAGGCGATCCAGACCTCCGACCAGATGCTGCAGCGGCTGGGGCAGCTGTGAGCCCGCAGGCTTTGCCGAGGGCTCATTCCCGCTCGGCGGGACCGGCCGCAGGCCGTAGGGTGCCCCGGTGAGCGCCAGCGCGCCGATCCTGCGCCGGGCCTGCCTCGGGCTGGCCGCGGCGGCGCTGCTGCTGCTGGCCGGCTGCAGCACGATCTTCCCGCGCGTGGAGGTGGCCGACACCACGCCGCCGCTGCCCGCGTCGATGCCCGAGTCGGCGCTGCGCCCCGACAACGGCGCGATCTTCCAGTCGGTGAGCTACCGGCCGCTGTTCGAGGACTACCGCGCGCGCCTCGTGGGCGACACGCTGACGGTGCAGATCGTCGAGAAGGTCAGCGCCACCGCCAGCTCCACCAGCTCGGTCGACAAGAGCGGCACCCTCAGCGGCGGCATCACCGCGCTGCCCGGCGTCAGTGCCAACGCCTTCGCCCGCGCCAGCGTGGGCGCCACCTCGGCCGACAGCTTTGCCGGCAAGGGCGCCACCGTCAACAGCAACGACTTCAGCGGCACCATCACCGTGGTCGTGCGCCAGGTGCTGCCCAACGGCCACCTCGTGATCGCCGGCGAGAAGCAGATCGGCGTCAACCAGAACGTCGACGTCCTACGCTTCTCGGGCCAGGTCGACCCGCGCGCCATCCAGCCCGGCAACGTGGTGCAGAGCGCGCAGATCGCCAACGTGCGGCTCGAGCAGCGCGGCCGGGGCCAGCAGGCCGAGGCCCAGGCCATGGGCTGGCTGGGCCGCATCTTCCTCAACGTGCTGCCGCTGTGACGCCATGCGCGACGCCCTGCATCCCGATTTCCGCCGCCCCCTGCGCCGCCTTCAGCGCCACCCCGAGCGCCGGCCTCGGCGCGACCCGGCCGAGCGCCTGATGCGCTGGCTGGTGGCGCTGGCCTTCGTCGCGGCCAGCATGGCGCTGTGGTGGCCGCAGGGCGCCGGCGCCGCGGTGCGCATCAAGGAAGTGGCGGCGGTGGAAGGCGTGCGCAGCAACCAGCTCGTCGGCTACGGGCTGGTGGTGGGCCTGGACGGCAGCGGCGACCAGACCACGCAGACGCCCTTCACGGTGCAGAGCCTGATGGCCATGCTGCAGCAGATGGGCGTCACGGTGCCGCCGGGCACCTCGATGCAGCTGAAGAACGTGGCCGCGGTGATGGTCACCGCCGACCTGCCGCCCTTCGCGCAGCCGGGGCAGTCGATCGACATCGTCGTCTCCTCGGTGGGCAACGCCAAGAGCCTGCGCGGCGGCACCCTGATCGCCACGCCGCTGAAGGGCGCCGACGGCCAGATCTACGCCATGGCCCAGGGCAACCTCATCGTCGGCGGCGCCGGCGCGGCCGCGGGCGGCTCCAAGGTGCAGATCAACCACCTGGCGGCCGGCCGCATCCCCGACGGCGCCAGCGTCGAGCGCAGCGTGCTCACGCCGCTGGACCAGGGCAGCAGCCTGACGCTGAGCCTGAGCGCCAGCGACTTCGAGACCGCGCGCGCCGTGGCCGACGCCATCAACCGCGCCAAGGGCAGCGGCACCGCCGCGGCGCTGGACGGCCGGCGCGTGCGCGTGCAGGTGCCCGGCGCGGGCGAGGCGCGCGTGGCCTTCCTGGCCGACATCGAGAACCTGCCGCTTCAGCTGGCCGTGCCGGCCGCGCGCATCGTGCTCAACGCCCGCACCGGCTCGGTGGTGATGAACCAGGCCGTCACGCTCAACGCCTGCGCGGTGGCGCACGGCAACCTCTCGGTGACGATCTCCACCACCCCCGTCATCAGCCAGCCCAACGCGCTCAGCGGCGGGCAGACGGTGCAGGCGCAGAAGTCCAACATCGCGATCGACCAGCAGGGCGGCGCGCTCGTCAACATGCGAGCCGGCACCCAGCTGGCCGATCTGGTGAAGGCGCTGAACGCGCTCGGCGCCACGCCGATGGACCTGCTGGCGATCCTGCAGGCGATGAAGGCCGCCGGCGCGCTGAACGCCGAGATCGAGGTCATCTGACGATGAACGCCGGGCCCGGCGCCGCCCTGCCCACCGGGCTGGCCAGCGACGCGCGCGCGCTGGACGCGCTGCAGACCCGCGCCGCGCTCGACCCCAAGGCGGCCGTGCGCGAGGCCGCGCGTCAGTTCGAGGCGCTGTTCATGAACGAGGTCATGAAGAGCATGCGCGCCACCACGATGGCCGACACCCGCGGCCAGGACGCGGGCGGCGCGATGGGCACCAGCCTGCTCGACGGCCAGTTCGCGCTCGAGCTCAGCGGCCGGCCGGGCGGGCTCTCCGAGGCCATCATGCGCCAGCTGCAGCGGCAGATGGGCCTGGCCCCGGGCCCGATCCCGGCCACCGGTTCGGCCAACGACACGCCGGCGCCCCTGACCGCCAAGCCGGTGCCGACGGCCATCCCGCAGGCCGGCGCCGCCGGCTTCGTGCGCCAGCACGACGCGGCCGCCCGCGCGGCCGAGGCCGCCACCGGCATCCCGGCCAGCTTCATGGTGGCGCAGGCGGCGCAGGAGACCGGCTGGGGCCGCAAGGAGATCCGGCATGCCGACGGCACGCCGTCGTTCAACCTTTTCGGCATCAAGGCCGGGCCCGACTGGAAGGGCCCCACCGCCAGCGTCACCACCACCGAATACACGAACGGCCGGCCGCACAAGGTGGTGGCGCGCTTCCGCGCCTACGGCAGCTACGCCGAGTCGTTCGCCGACTACGCACAGCTGATGACGCGCAGCCCGCGCTACCAGGCGGTGCTGGCCGGTGCCGGCAGCGCGGCCGGCTTTGCGCAGGGCCTGCAGCGCGCCGGCTACGCCACCGACCCCGCGTACGCCGACAAGCTCACGCGCGTGATCAACACCACGCTGCGCCTGCAGCGCCTGGTGGCTTGAGGAGGACGCATGGGCAGCTCGCCGCTGATGGACCTGGGCATCAAGGCGATGTCGGCCAACTTCGCCGCCATCCAGACCACCGGCAACAACATCGCCAACGCCAACGTGGCCGGCTACTCGCGCCAGCAGGTGCAGCTGCAGACCGCGCCCGGCCAGTACACCGGGGCAGGCTTCTTCGGCCGCGGGGTCGACGTGGCCACCATCACCCGCGCGCACGACGACTTCCTCACCACCGCGGCCGTGGACGCCAAGTCGCTGTCGTCGATGGACGCCGCCCGGCTGGCCCAGCTGCAGGGCCTGCAGAACCTGTTCCCGACCGACCAGACCGGCCTGGGCTATGCCGCCACGCAGCTCTTCACGGCCATGACCGACGTCGCCAGCCACCCCGGCGACGCCTCGTCGCGCCAGGTGGTGCTGGCGCGCGCCAACGACCTGGCCAACAACTTCGCCAGCGTCGGCGCCGGCCTGGACAACGTGCAGGCCGGTGTGGCCGCGCAGCTGCAGACCTCGGTCGCCAGCGTCAACACGCTGGCGCAGAACATCGCCGACGTCAACCAGCAGATCGCGAAGCTGCAGGGCCAGGGCCAGCCGCCCAACGACCTGCTGGACCAGCGCGACCAGCTCATCAGCCAGCTCGCGCAGCAGGTCAAGGTCACGCGGGTGGACGCCAGCGACGGCAGCGTCTCGCTCTTCATCGGCGGCGGCCAGAGCCTGGTGCTGGGCGCCCACACGACGCCGCTGAAGCTGGTGCAGGACCCCTCGGACCCCACGCGCAGCGCGGTGGCCGTGATGGACGGCAGCGGCCCGCGGCCGGTGGATTCGGCCGCGCTGGGCGGCGGCAGCATCGCCGGGCTGCTGAACTTCCAGAACCAGGATCTGGCGCAGGCGCGCAACCTGGTCGGCCAGCTCGCCGCCTCGGTGGCCGGTGCCGTCAACGCGCAGCAGGGGCTGGGCCTGACCCTGCGCCCGCCGCTGGGCTCGGCCAGCGGGCCGGCGCTGTTCAGCGTCGGCCCACCGCTGGCGCTGGCGAATGCCGCGAATGCCAAGGACGCCGCCGGCAACCCGATCGGCAGCGTCAGCCTGGCCGTCACCGACCCCTCGGCGCTGCAGGCCAGCGACTACGACCTGCGCCCCAGCACCAGCAGCCCCGGCAGCTGGCAGCTGACGCGGCTGTCCGACGGCCAGGTCAGCACCGTCACCAGCGGCTCGGTGGTCGACGGCATGCGCATCACGCTGACCAATCCCCAGCCGGGCGACCGCTTCCTGCTGCAGCCGGTGGCGCATGCCGCCAACGGCATGGCCAGCCTGCTGACCGATCCGCGCGACGTGGCCGCCGCCTCGCCCTTGACGGCCACCACCGCCGCCGCCAACACCGGCACCGCGGCGGTCTCGGCGCTGCAGGTCTCGGCCAGCCCCGCGCCCACGCCCGGGGCCACGGCGCAGATCAGCTTCACCGACAACGCCGGCAGCTACAGCTGGCAGCTCAACAGCAGCGGCGGCGCCTTGCTGGCCAGCGGCAGCGGGGTCTGGCAGGCCGGCCAGCCGCTGCCGCCGCCCGGCCAGAACATCAACGGCTTCTCGCTCCAGCTCTCGGGCGTGCCGCGGGCCGGCGACGCGATCACGGTGGCCCCCACCGCGGCGAATGCCCTGACGACCAACAACGGCAACGCGCTGGCCTTCGCCGCGCTGCAGACCCAGCCGATGGTGGCCGGCGGCACGGTGGGCGACCGCTGGTCGCAGGCCCTGGCCGACATCGGCGTGCGCGTGCAAAGCGCCAAGGCCAGCGCCGACATGGCCGCCAGCGCCGCCAGCCAGGCCGAGCAGGCGCGCAGCTCGCAGGCCGGCGTCAACCTCGACGAGGAGGCGGCCAAGCTGATCCAGTACCAGCAGAGCTACCAGGCCGCGGCCAAGGTGCTGCAGGTGGCGCAGACCCTGTTCACGACCCTGCTGCAGACCGCCGGCGCCTAAGCCACCCCGGAGACCGATCCATGCGCATCAGCACCGCCTACCTGTTCGAGACCTCGGTGGCCAACCTGCAGAAGCGCCAGCAGGCGCTGGCCGACACCCAGAGCCAGCTCACCAGCGGCAAGCGCGTGCAGCAGGCCAGCGACGACCCCGCCGCGGCCGCCACGGCCCAGCGCGCGATGCTGCGCGCGGCGCAGGCCGATGCCCAGCAGCGCGCCGTCGACGCCAGCAAGAACGCGATGCAGCAAAGCGAGAGCGCGCTGGGCAACGGTGTCGACCTGCTGCAGCAGGCGCGCGCCCTGGTCGTCAACGCCGGCAACGGCAGCTACACCGACGCCGACCGGGCCAGCCTGGCGCAGCAGCTCAAGGGCCTGCGCGACCAGCTCTTCGCGGTGGCCAACAGCACCGACGGCAACGGCCGCTACCTCTTCGGCGGCCAGGGCAGCGACCAGCCGCCGCTGCTGGACGCGCCCGGCGGCGTCGTCTACCAGGGCGCCCCGGGCCAGGCCCAGGCCGCCAGCGGCCAGCCGATGCCGCTGTCCATCGACGGCCGCGCCGCCTGGCTGCAGGCCAGCGACCCGAACAACCCCGGGGCCACGGTGTCGGTCTTCGGCACGCTGGACAAGACCATCGCCGCGCTGTCGACGCCGGGCCAGACCAGCGCCCAGGTCGCGCAGGCGGTCTCCACCGGCCTGGCCGGCATCGACGCGGTCTCCAACAACCTCTCGGCCTGGCGCTCGGCGGCCGGCGCGGCGCTGAACCGCGCCGACGCGATGACGGCCCAGATCAGCCAGACCAAGCTCGACGCGACGACCCAGCAGAGCAACGCGGTCGACCTCGACATGGTGCAGGCGATCTCGAACTTCCAGAACCAGCAGACGGGCTACGATGCCGCCCTGAAGACCTATTCGATGGTGCAGCAGATGTCGCTGTTCCAGTACCTCAAGTAGCCCTCCCGCCCCTGCCGTCGCCGGCCCGCCATGATCGACCATCCCGTGCTCGGCCAGGTGGCCTTGGGCTACAGCCCCATGATCGACCGCCAGCGCGCGGTGATCGCCACGCGGCTGACCGTCTTCCCCCAGCACCCCGACGCGGCGCCCGATGCGCGCGCGCTGCTGCAGGCGCTGGCCGAGGTCTGGCCGGCCGAGGACGCCGGCGGGGCGCTGAACCTGACGATGCGCCCGCTCGACCCCGCGGCGGTGGCCCGCCGCAGCACCCCGCGGCCGCCGCCGGTGGTGCTGAACCTGGCCGGCGAGCCGCTGCTGCGCGCGGTGATGGAGGCCGGCCCCGGGCCGCAGATCATGATCGAGGTGCCGGCCTTCATGGCCGGCGACCCGGCCCACCTGGGTGCGCTGCGCGCGCTGCACGCCGAAGGCACGGTGCTCGTCATCAAGGGCCGCCCGCGGGTGCCGCTGGCCAGCGAGCTGCTGGCCCTGTTCAGCCACTCGATCGTGGACGTGGCCGAGGACCGCCGCGGCAACACGCCGCCGCCGCCCGGGGTGCGCCGCATCAGCACCGTGCAGTCGGGCGTGCGCACCACGGCCGACATCGAGGCCGCGTTCGAGCGCGGCTCGATCGCCGTGCTGGGCTGGCCGCTGGACGATGCGCCCCCGCGCCCCGGCGGCCGCTCGGTCGCGGTGGCCGACATCGGCACCGTGATGGAGCTCATCAGCGGCGTCGACCGAGAGGACCCGGTGCCCAAGCTCGAGGCGGTGCTGCGGCGCGACCCGACGATCGCCTTCCGGCTCATGCGCTACCTGAACTCGCCGGCCTTCGGCCTGACCGTCGAGGTGAGCTCCTTCGGCCACGCGCTGATGCTGCTGGGCTACCGGCGCCTGAAGCGCTGGCTGGCGCTGCTGCTGGCCTCGTCGGCCAAGGGCGCGACGGCGCCGCCGCTGATGTACGCCGCGGTGCGCCGCGGCGTGCTGATGGAGGCGCTGTGCCCCGACGCTGGCGACAGCGAGCAGCGCGGCGAGTTCTTCATCTGCGGCGTGTTCTCGCTGCTCGACCGGCTGCTGCGCCAGCCCTTCGACGAGCTGCTGCGCAGCGTGCCGGTGCCCGAGCGCGTGCAGCAGGCGATCCGCAGCGAAGGCGGGCCGCTGCAGCCCTTCCTCGACCTCGTGCGGGCGATCGAGAGCGAGGCCGTGTTCGACATCCGCGAGCAGTCCGAGGCGCTGCTGCTCGGGCCCGCGGCCGTCAACCGGGCCGTGCTGACGGCGCTCGCGGCGGCGCGCCAGCTTGACGGCTGAGCCGCGGCCCGGCCCCGCCCTGCCGGCGGCCCTGGCCGCCTTCTGGGCCTGCAGCCTGCCGGTCACGCTGCAGGGGGCCGACTTCCGCCTGATCGAGGCCAACGCGGCCTACGCCGCGCTCGTGGCGCGCACGCGCGGCAGCCTGCGCGGCCGCGACCCGCTCGACTTCGAGGCCCCCGAGGCGCGCGACGAGCACCGCCGGCAGCGCCAGCAATGGGCGGCCGCGGTCCGCGCCGGGCAGCCGCCCGGGGCGCAGACGCGGCGGCTGCACGACGCCCAGGGCCGGCTGCGCTGGTTCAGCACCGAGGTGCTGAACGTGGGCAGCGCGGCGGCGCCGCAATGGCTGGCGCTGTGGCACGAGACCAGCGCCGAGGTGCAGGCGCGCGCGCTGGCCCTGCGGGCCCAGGACGAGATGGCGCAGTGGTTCGAGCTCAGCGGCAGCGGCATGCTGGTGTTCGATGCCGCGGGCGCGGTCGTGCGCTGCAATGCGGCCTTCGAGGCCCTGGTCGATCGCGTGCCCGAAACGCTGGCCGAGGCCGGCGCCGAGCTGCAGTCGCTGCTGGGCTGGCAGGGCGGGGCGCTGCTGCCCGCGCTGTCGCCCCTGCTGGTGCCCGGGGCGCCGGCGCTGGAGCGGCAGGCCCTGGTGCCCGGTGCCGACGGCCGCCGCCGCCGACTGAGCGCCCGGCTGGCCTGCCACGCCGGCGCGCCCGAGGTCGAGGCCGGCGCCGGCGGCGGCCGCCGCCTGATGGCGGTCGTGCACGACCTCAGCGCCGAGGACGAGCGCGACCTCGCCCGGCTCGAGATGGGCGTGCTGATGGACACCGCCAGCGTCGGCGTGGCCACCTACGACCCGGCGCGCGGCTGGCTCGCGCCCGGCCGCGGCGCGCCGCGGCGGCCGCAAGCCACCACGACTCCGACCACGAACTCGGCCGCCACCTCGGCCGCCAACCCAGGCACCTCCCCGGCCGAGTCGGAGGGCGCGGGCGCCTCCGCGCGCAGCGCCGGCGTGCTGCAGGGCATCGGCCGCGACCTGGTGGAGCCGGGATCGCTGCCCGAGTTCGAGCGCCTGCAGCGGGCGCTGCGCAGCGGCGAGCGGGCCGAGGTGCGCTACGCCGTGCGCCATCCCGAACTCGGCCCGCGCTGGCTGCTGACGCGGGTGGAGCCCGGGGCGCTGGCGGGCGGGCGCGCCACGACCTCGGTCGTCACGCTCGACGTCACCGAGCAGGAGCAGGCGCTGCGCCGCAACGAGCAGCTGCTGCGCGAGCTGACCACGATCCTCGACAGCTCCACCGCCGGCATCGCCTACCTGCGCGGGCCGGTGCTGGTGCGGTGCAACCGCCGCTTCGAGCGCATGCTGGGGTACGCGCCGGGCACCGCCGCGGGCGCCACGCTGCAGGAGATCCTCGGCCGCGGCAGCGCCGGGCCCGTTGCGGCGCCCGAGGGCGCGCTGGCCGACCAGGCGCTGCAGGCGCTGGCCGAGGGCCGGCCCTTCG
>JAGWMW010000133.1 GCA_028871575.1 Burkholderiales bacterium
CCGCTGCGGCTGGCGGCGCGGCGTCTGCGCGACCTGGGCTTCGCGGTGCGGCTGGACGACAGCGCGCTGGCGCGGCACCAGCGCTTCGGCGGCGACGACGCCGCCCGGCTGGCGGCGCTGCACCGGGTGGCGGCGGCCGCGCCGTCGGTCGCGCTGGCCAGCCGCGGCGGCTACGGCACCACGCGGCTGCTCGACGGCATCGACTGGCCGCGGCTGGCGCGCAGCGTGGAGCGCGGCACGCGCTGGGTCGGCTACAGCGACCTGACCGCGCTGCAGATGGGCCTGCTCGCGCACACCGGCGCGCCGAGCTGGGCCGGGCCGATGGCGCTGGACGACTTCAGCCGCAGCGAAGAAGCCGGCGGCGTGGACGAGGTCACGCGCGACTGCTTCTGCGAGGCCATGCGCGGCGAACTCGAAGGCCTGGGCTTTCGCACCGAGGCCGGCTGCGACGGCCTGGCCGTGCGCGGCCGGCTCTGGGGCGGCAACCTCAGCATGCTGTGCTCGCTGCTGGGCACGCCGCACTGGCCGGCGGTGAAGGGCGGCATCCTCTTCCTCGAAGACGTCAACGAGCACCCCTACCGGGTCGAGCGCAGCCTGCTGCAGCTGCACCAGGCGGGCGTGCTGGCGCGCCAGAAGGCGGTGCTGCTGGGGGCCTTCAACGCCTGGAAGCCCACGCCGCTGGACCGCGGCTACACGCTGAAGACGGCACTGGCGCGCGTGCGCAGCGTCTGCCGCACGCCGCTGCTCACGGGCCTGCCCTTCGGCCATGTGCAGACCAAGGTGAGCCTGCCGCTGGGCCGGCCGGTGCGGCTGGCGGTGGAGGGCCGGCAGGCCTGGCTGGCCTGGTAGCCGCCGGGTGGAAGAGCGGCAGAGCGGCAGGGCTGCAGAGCGACAGGCGAGCAGGGCAGCAGGACAGCACGTCGGCTCGTCGGTACCTCGGCACGAAGTCGCGCCGCCGAGCCGACCCGGGGCTGCAATGCCCGCCTAGAATCGCGGCTCGCCTTCGGGTCCAGCCGGCCACGAGCCGGCTGCGTAGCCGAGGGCGCAGGTGTTTATGGGCCATCGATGGCGCCGTGCGTCCGGGCAACCCCCGGGCGCGGCGGCGTGTCGCCGGGAGACCGCATGCGCGGATGGATCGGACTGTGTGGGCGCGCCGTCGTGCGCTGGGCGGCTGCCGCCCTGGCGCTGCTGCTGGCGGCGGGGCTGTCGGCAGGACTGGTGGCCTGCGACAACGACCCCTGGCCCCATGGCGCCGCCGGCTCGAACATGCTGTACACGTCGATGATCGAGAACACGCCGCGGCATCTCGACCCCACGGCCTCGTACTGGAGCAACGACACCGCCGTCACCTACCAGGTCTACGAGCCGCTGTACGGCTACCACTACCTGAAGCGGCCGTTCGAGCTCGTGCCCAAGGCGGCCGAGGCGGTGGTGCAGCCGCGCTACATCGACCGCAACGGCCGGCCCCTGCCCGAGGACGCGCCGCCCGAGCAGGTGGCCGAGAGCATCTACGACGTGCCGATCAAGCGCGGCATCCTGTTCCAGCCCCACCCCTGCTTCGCCACCGACGCGCAGGGGCACCACCTGTACCTGCACCTGAAGCCGGGCGAGCTGGGCGAGCGCCGCACGCCGCTGGACTTCGCGGTGCAGGGCACGCGCGAGCTCACGGCCGAGGACTTCGTCTACGCGCTCAAGCGCCAGGCCACGACGCGCATCACGGCGCCGATCTTCAGCACCTTCGCCCAGTACGTGGTGGGCCTGCACGACTACGGCGAGCTGGTCAAGAAGGAAGACGCGCTGCTGCAGGCCCACACCGACCCGGCCAGCCTGGACAAGCCCTTCCTCGACTTCCGCCGCTGGCCGCTGGCCGGCGCCAGCGCGCCCGAGAAGTACCTGCTGCGCATCCGCATCATCGGCAAGTACCCGCAGTGGAAGTACTGGATGGCGATGACCTTCATGGCCCCGGTGCCCTGGGAGGCCGACGCCTTCTACAGCCAGCCCGGCATGGCCGAGCGCGGCCTGTCGCTGGACAACTGGCCCGTGGGCACCGGCCCGTTCATGATGACCGAGTACCGAAAGGACCGCAGCTACACGCTCAAGCGCAACCCCAACTACCGCGGCGAGCCCTATCCCTGCCACGGCACGGCCGCCGACCGCGCCGCCGGCCTGCTGGCCGATTGCGGCAAGCGCACGCCCTTCATCGACGGCATCGTCTCCAAGGTCGAGCGCGAGGAGGTGCCGCGGCGCGCCAAGTTCCGCCAGGGCTACTACGACGTCGAGGTGTTCGAGCGCAACGACACCGGCATGCCCTACCTGGTGGAGATGCAGGACTCGGAGCAGGTGCGCCAGCAGTACCTGGCGCGCGGCTTCCGGCTGGCGCGCGGCTCCGACGTCAACAGCTACTTCATCGCCTTCAACATGCTCGACCCGACGATCGGCCAGAGCCGCGACCCGGTCACCGACGAGCGCCACCGCAAGCTGCGCCAGGCGATCTCGATCGCCGTCGACTGGGACGAATATTCCAAGGTCTTCCCGAACAAGGCCGGCATGACGGCGATGAGCCCGATCCCGCCCGGCATCTTCGGCTCGCGCGAGGGCACGCTGGCCGGGGTGAACCCGATCACGCACCGGGTGGTGGACGGCCAGGTGGTGCGCCGCCCGATCGAGGACGCGAAGCGCCTGATGGCCGAGGCCGGCTACCCGGACGGCCGCGACGTGCAGACCGGCCGCCCGCTGGTGCTGAGCTACGACTACTACGCCATCCCCACGCCCAACCGCAAGCCCGAGATCGACTGGGTGGTGCGCCAGTTCGCCAAGATCGGCATCCAGCTCGAGGTGCGCGCCACCGACAACAACCAGTTCCAGGACAAGGTGCGCAAGGGGAAGTACCAGGTCTTCTGGCTCGGCTGGAACGCCGACTACCCCGACGCCGAGAACTTCCTGGCCCAGCTCACCACGCTGGCCGGCAAGACCAAGTACGACGGCGAGAACACCTCCAACTACTCGAACCCGGCCTACGACCGCCTGTTCGCGCAGATGAAGTCGCTGGACGACGGCCCGGCCAAACAGGCGCTGATCGACCAGATGGTGGCCATCGTGCGGCGCGACGCGCCGTGGACGATGGGCTTCTTCCCGTACTCGTCGGCGGCGGCCCAGGAATGGGTGCACAACTTCAAGTCGTCCGTGCTCATCGGCGACAAGGGCCGCTACCTGCGGCTGGACGTGCCGCAGCGCGTGGCCGACCTGAAGGCCTGGAACCGCCCGGTGTGGTGGCCGCTGGGGCTGCTGGCCGCCGCCGCCGCGGCGCTGCTGGCGGTGGGGCGGCGCCACCTGCGCCGGCGCGAGCGCACCAATGCGCGCGGCGAGGTGCTGGCATGAACGGCCGCCAGTGCCCAACGGCCAGGCAGCGCCGGGCCCGGGGCAGCCGATGCTGAGCTACCTGGTGCGCCGCCTGGCCTACGCCGCCCTGGTGCTGCTGGGCGTGAACCTGCTGACCTTCATCCTGTTCTTCACCGTCAACACGCCCGACGACATGGCGCGGCTGAACCTGGGCGGCAAGCGCGTCACGCAGGAGGCGATCGACAAGTGGAAGGTGGCCCGCGGCTACGACAAGCCGCTGTACGTCAACCCGGCGCGGCAGGGCAGCGCGCGCTACACCGACACGATCTTCTGGGAGCGTTCGGTCTCGCTGTTCGCGCTGCGCTTCGGCCGCGCCGATTCCGAGAGCTCGGGCGACATCGGCCACGAGGTGGCCACCCGCATGGGCGTGAGCCTGCAGCTGGCGCTGCCGCTGTTCGTGCTGCAGGTGATCGCGAGCACCGGGCTGGCGCTGCTGCTGGTCATGTTCCGCAACTCCCGGCTCGACTTCTGGGGCGTGGTCGCCTGCGTGCTGATGCTGTCGATCTCGAGCCTGTTCTACATCATCGTCGGCCAGTTCCTGTTCTCGCGCGTGCTGCGCCTGGCGCCGATCTCGGGCTGGGCCGGCGGGCTGGACGCGGTCAAGTTCCTGCTGCTGCCGATCGGCCTGTCGCTCATCGCCCGGCTGGGCGGCGAGGCGCGGCTGTACCGGGCGATGTTCCTCGAGGAGATCGGCAAGGACTACGTGCGCACCGCGCGCGCCAAGGGCCTGGGCGAGCTGGCGGTGCTGTACCGGCACGTGCTGCGCAATGCGCTGATCCCGATCGTCACCAGCGCCGGCAGCTACCTGCCCTACGTGTTCCTGGGCAGCCTGGTGTTCGAGAGCTTCTTCGGCCTGCCCGGCCTGGGGGCCTACGTGATCGACGCCATCACCAAGCAGGACTTCGCCATCGTGCGCACGATGGTCTTCATCGGCTCGCTGCTCTACATCCTGACCTACGTGCTGATCGACCTGGCCTACACCTGGATCGACCCGCGCGTGCGCCTGGCCTGACCGCTCCCCCCGAGACCCCATGCCCAAGTTCGTGCTGCTGTGGACCGACGCCGCGCTGTGGCTGCTGGTGGCCGCCGGCCTGGCCTATGCCGTGATGGTGCTGCGCCGGCCGCAGCTGGCCGCGAGCTGGGGCAAGGTGTTCCGCGACGGGCCGGCGCTGGGCGCCTCGCTGGTGCTGCTGCTGGGCCTGGGCATCACGCTGCTGGACAGCGTGCACTACCGGCCGCTGCTGCCGCCGGTGGCCGCAGCGCCGGGGGTCGCCGCGCAGGGCCCCGTCTACGACACCACCATCCGCTCGCTGCTCGACGCCGCGCTGTGGCGCCTGGTGCGCTCGCGCGAGCAGACCTATTCGCGGCCGCTGTCGTACCTGGGCTTCACGAAGGAATCCCGGCTCGTCGACGGCGTGGTGCGGCGCGTGGCGCCACGGCTGCAGTTCGGCGGCGCGGCGCTCACCGACCCGGCCCGGCAGTGGCTGCCCGACCTGGCCGTGCGCACCGCGCGCGGCCTGGCGCTGGGGGCGCTGGCCGCCGTGGTGCTGGGCGCCGCGCTGGTGGCCCTGGTGGCGCGGGGCACGGGGCAGGGCTGGCGTGCCTGCTGGGGCCGCATCCGCCGGCGCGAGCAGCCCGTGCCCTGGCACGTGGCGCTGGCCACGCTGACGGTGCTGTGCCTGCTGATCGGGCCGGCCACGCAGCTGGCCGGCCCCTACCACCTGCTGGGCACCGACACCACCGGCAACGATGTCCTGTACCAGGCGCTGAAGAGCATCCGCACCGCCTTCGTGATCGGCAGCCTGGCGACCCTGGCCACGCTGCCGGTGGCGGTGGTGCTGGGCGTGCTGGCGGGTTACTTCCGCGGCTGGGTCGACGAGCTGATCCAGTACCTCTACACCGTGCTGTCGTCGGTGCCCAACGTGCTGCTGATCGCGGCCTGCGTGCTGATGGTGCAGGTGTTCCTGGACCAGCACCCGAACCTGTTCGACACCAGCGCGCAGCGCGCCGACGTGCGGCTGTTCCTGCTCTGCGCGGTGCTGGGCCTGACCGGCTGGGCCGGGCTGTGCCGGCTGCTGCGCGGCGAGACGCTGAAGCTGCGCGAGCTCGACTACGTGCAGGCCGCCAGCGCCTTCGGCGTCAGCGACGCCCGCATCATGGCGCGCCACATCTTCCCCAACATCGCGCACCTGATGCTGATCGTGACCGTGCTCGACTTCTCTTCGCTCATCCTCTACGAGGCCGTGCTGTCCTACGTGGGGGTGGGCGTGGACCCGACCATGAACAGCTTCGGCGGCATGATCAACCTGGCCCGCAACGAGATGAGCCGCGACCCCGTGGTGTGGTGGTCCTTCGCGGCCGCCTTCGGCTTCATGGTCACGCTGGTGCTGGCGGCCAACCTCTTCGCCGATGGCGTGCGCGATGCCTTCGACCCGCGCTCGCGCGGCTTCCGCCGCCGCATCGCCCCGGCGCGCCGGGCGGCCCGCCCATGATCGACATCGACGACCTCACCGTCGAGCTCGACGCCGACGCCGGCCTGGTGCGCGCCATCGACGGCATGCGCCTGGCCATCGAGCGCGGCGAGACCTTTGCGCTGGTGGGCGAATCCGGCTGCGGCAAGAGCATGACGGCGCTGGCCCTGATGCGGCTGCTGCCCGACAGCGGCGTCGTCGCCGGCGGCGACATCCACCTCGGCGGCGGCCCCGACCGCGTGGACGTGCTGGCCCTGCCCGAATCGGCGATGCGCGCCGTGCGCGGCGGCCGCATCGGCATGATCTTCCAGGAGCCTTCCACCAGCCTGAACCCGGTGATGAAGGTGGGCCGGCAGATCGTCGAGGCGATCGAGGCCCACACGCCGCTGCGCGGCGCCGCCGCGCGCGCCAAGGCGGTGGACTGGCTGCGCCGGGTCGGCATCCCCGAGCCCGAGCGGCGGGTCGAC
The DNA here is from genome assembly GCA_028871575.1 of Burkholderiales bacterium. Taxonomy (GTDB): domain Bacteria; phylum Pseudomonadota; class Gammaproteobacteria; order Burkholderiales; family Burkholderiaceae_C; genus Rubrivivax. Next base: position 6,338 of record JAGWMW010000133.1, read on the forward strand.
GACTACCCCTTCCGCATGAGCGGCGGGCAGAAGCAGCGCGTGATGATCGCCATCGCGCTGGCGGCCGAGCCCGACTACCTGGTGGCCGACGAGCCCACCACGGCGCTGGACGTGACGATCCAGGCCCAGATCCTCGAGCTGCTGGCCGAGCTGCAGCGCGAGCAGCGCATGGGCCTGCTGCTGATCACGCACGACCTGGCCGTGGTCGCGGGCATGGCGCACCGCGTGGCGCTGATGTACGCGGGCCAGATCGTCGAAGTGGCGCCGGCCGACGAGTTTTTCGCCGCGCCCAAGCATCCGTATGCGCGAGCGCTATTGCGGGCCGTGCCCGCGGGCGACCGCCGCGCCGCGCCGCTGGAGGCCATCGCCGGCACCGTGCCGCCGCTGACCGAGCGCTTCCAAGGCTGCCGCTTCGCGCCCCGCTGCGCCCAGGCGATGCCCCACTGCGCCACCACGCCGCCGCCGCTGCAGTCGTTGACGCCGCGGCATGCGGTGCGCTGCCTTCTGTACGCGCCGGGGTCCGTGCCGGGAGCCGCGGCGGGACCCGCGGTGCCGGGCCCCGGGGCGGCCGCCGCGCCAGTGACAGCCTCAATGCCGGCCCCGATGCCGGTCTCCGGGCCAGCGTCTGTGCCGGACTCTGTGCCGGACTCTGTGCCGGACTCTGTGCCGTTCTCCGTGCCCGCCTCTGCGCCGCTCGCTGCGCCGGCCCAGGCGGCCCCGCCGTCCACCAAGCCAGCGGCGGCCGATGCCGCGCCGCTGCTGGCGGTGCAGGACCTGCGCGTGCGATTTCCCCTGCGCGGCGGCGTGCTGCAGCGGGTGCGCGGGCATTTCGACGCGGTGGCCGGCATCTCCTTCGACCTGCAGCCCGGCCAGACCCTGGCCCTGGTGGGCGAGTCGGGCTGCGGCAAGACCAGCACCGGCAAGGCCATCGTGCAGCTGCTGCGCCGCACGGCCCGCATCGAGGGCCGGGCCCTGCTCGAAGGGCGCGACCTGTTCGCCCTGCAGGGCGCGGCGCTGCAGGCCGCGCGGCGCCAGGTGCAGATCATCTTCCAGGATCCGTATGCCTCGCTCGACCCGCGCATGCGCGTGGCCGAGATCCTCGACGAAGGGCTGGCCGCGCTGCAGCCCGAGCTCGACCCCGGCCAGCGCCGCGCCCGCATCGAGGCGCTGACCGAGCGCGTGGGCCTGCGCCGGGATGCGCTGGGCCGCTACCCGCACGAGTTCTCGGGCGGCCAGCGCCAGCGCATCGCCATCGCGCGCGCCCTGGCGGTGCAGCCGCGCCTGCTCGTCTGCGACGAGCCCACCTCGGCGCTGGACGTGTCCGTGCAGGCCCAGATCCTGAACCTGCTGCGCGAACTGCAGCGCGAGCTGGGCGTGTCCTACCTCTTCATCACGCACAACATCGGCGTGGTGGAGTACATCGCCGACCGCGTGGCCGTGATGCGCTCCGGGCGCATCGAAGAGCAGGGCGACTGCGGCGAGGTGCTGGCGCGGCCGGCGCGCGAGTACACGCGCGCGCTGCTGGCGGCCGTGCCGCGGCTGGGGCCGGCTCCGATACTGGGTCGATGAGACTCTCGAGCGCCGAGCGCCTGTCGATCCGCAGCGTGGTGCAGGCCGTGGCCGGTCCGAGCGCGCGGGTGCGTCTGTTCGGCTCGCGCCTGGACGACCGGCTGCGAGGCGGCGACATCGACCTGCTGGTGGAACTCGATCAGCCGGTCGACCGGCCGGTGCTGCTCGGCGCAGACCTCGGTGCCCGGCTTCAGCAGGCGCTGGGCGACCGCCGGATCGATGTCGTGCTGGTGGCACCAAACGTGGCCGAGCAGCCCATCCACCGGGTCGCTCGCGCCACCGGCGTCGAGTTGTGAACCCCGGGACCAGCCGGCACGAGCGCCTGACGTTCCTGGCCGGAGTGGTCAGGCGGGAAGCCGATCACTTGGCTTGGACCGATGCCCGCGTCTACGCTGCGGGCCTGACACTGTCCGATGTGGCCAGCCTGCGCCAGCAGCCCGAGAAGGCCGAACAGATCGACGCCTTCGTCGCCCGCTTCGGACGCTTGCAGGACACGCTGGCCGGTGCCCTGCTGCCGCGCCTGCTCGAGGGCTTGCTCGAACCCGTCGGCTCCGTGCTGGACAACCTGAACCGCGCGGAGCGCCTGGGCTGGGTGAAGTCGGCGTCGGACTGGGCACGACTGCGCCTGCTGCGAAACCGCATGGTCCACGAATACGTCGAGGACGCACAGGAACTGCTGGACGCCTTGCTGCTGGCCCATGAAGCAGTGGCCGACTTGCTGGACGCGACGGCCCGAATGACGCTCGCCGCGGATCGACTCGCCGGCGGCAGCGGCAGCGGCAGCGGCAGCGGCATGGTGGCCTGACGCGGGACTCGGGGCAAGGGCCGATTCGCCCAGCTCCAGGGTGACAGGGCCTGGCTTTGCGTCCCAGAGCCCGGCGTCTTGTTGTCGAGGCCCAACACAGCCGCCGACGAGCCGTGCAAAGTTGTCACGAGGCCGGGGCTGCGCGCTGCCCTTGCTAAACCCGCGTGACGCCTTGCTTTTGGCTCGCTGCCCATGGTGCGAGCCGCTGGATCGGGCGCCCGCCGCTTGGGTTTTCCCGTAGCAGGGCACCCGGGTGGGGCATCACAATATTTTCACATTGCTTCGCAGAGCGACGGACGGCTTACCAGCGTCTGGAATGGCTCTTGCTCTCGAAGCAAGACCTTTGAATCACCATCCACAGGAGTCTCTTTCATGTTCAAACGAACGAAGGTTTGCGCCGGCGTGCTGGCGTCCCTTGGCGGCGGGCTGATGCTCGGTGCGCTGCCGGTGTGGGCTCAGACCGCCACAGATAGCGGCGCGGCTGCCGCCACCCAGCGCGTCGAGATCAC
>JAGWMW010000134.1 GCA_028871575.1 Burkholderiales bacterium
CCACACGAGGCCGCCGCCGCGCGTGATGCGCAGCGCCAGCTCGTCGTCCTGGTTGCGCACCAGGCGCTCGTCGAAGCCGCCCAGGCGCAGCAGCTCGTCGCGCCGCCAGGCGCCGAGGTAGACGGTGTCGACCGCGCCCGTGAAGTCGATGCGGCGCGACGCCGCCCCGCCGCTGCCGAAGCGGCTCTCGAAGGCGCGCGCAATCGCCGCCTGCGGCCAGCCCCGGCCCACCGGCCGCCAGGCGCCGCCGACGCAGGCAGCGCCGGTCTGGCGCAGCGCGGCCAGGCATTGCGCGACGTAGTCGGGGGCGTACTCGGTGTGCACGTCCATTCGCACCACGGTCTCGCCGCCCGCCGCCGCGAGGGCCCGGTTCAGCGCCGCCGAGGTGATGCGCTGCGGGTTGTCGACCAGGCGCAGCCGCGGCTCGCGCCCGGCCCACTCGGCCAGGCGCTCGCGCGTGCCGTCGCCGCTGTCGCCGTCGGCGACCACGATCTCGAGCGCGTCTTCGGGCGCCAGCTGCTGTGCCAGCACCGACCGCACGAAGGCGTCGATGTGGGCCGCCTCGTTGCGGCAGGGCACGATCACGGAGACGGTGGCGGCCACGGGTCAGCCGGGCAGGGCCCGTTGCGCGGCCACGCGCTGCACCAGCGCGGTCCAGCGCGCGTAGTGCAGCTCGGGGCTGAAGTGGGTGCGGCTGCGCTCGATCGCCGCCGCGCCCATGCGTGCGCGGCGCCCCGGGTCGGCCAGCAGCGCCGCCAGCGCCTGCGCCAGGGCCGGCACGTCGCCGGCGGGCACCACGAGGCCGGTCTCGGGCGTGACGATCTCGGCCGGTCCGGTGGGGCAGTCGAAGGCCACCGCCGGCACCCCCAGCGCCTGCGCCTCCAGCAGCGCCAGCGGCATGCCCTCGTAGCGCGAGGGCAGCACGAACACGGCCGCGGCGCGGTACAGCGGCTCGATGTCGGGCGTGGGCGGCCGCCACTGCACCGACCCGGCGATGCCCAGCGCCTGGGCCTGGCGCTGCAGCGCGCCCTGCAGCGGCCCGTCGCCGACGATGAGCAGGCGCGCCGCGGGCCGGGCCGCCGCCACCGCCACCCAGGCCTGCAGCATCAGGTCCAGCCCCTTCTGCGCGACGTGGCGCGCCACCGCCAGCACGGTTTCCCCGGCGGGCCGGGCCGGCGCATCGGCGCGCAGCGACGAGGCGTTGACGATGACCTCGGTGCCCGGGTTGAGGGCCGCGAAGCGCGGCGCGTCGGCCCGCGTCAGGCTGACCACCGCGGCCAGGTCGCGGTAGAGCCAGGCGCGCAGCCGCTGCCAGGGCCGCGAGCGGGCGCCGAAGTGGTTGTGGTCGCAGGCGATGCAGCGCGCGGCGTCGGCCGGCGGCGCGAACAGCAGCACCGAGCAGGCCGTGGTCAGGCCGTTGAGCAACACCGCGTCGGGCGACTCTTCGCGGATCAGGCGCGCCAGCGCCCGGCCGACCCGCCACTGGCGGCGCAGCAGCGGCCAGGCGCCGTCGCCCGCCGGCAGCGGCAGCCCGCGGTGCAGCACGCGCACGGCCGGCGCCAGCGGGTAGCGCAGCTGCTCGCGCGGCGTGCCCACGCTGCCCACCGCCACCGCCAGACCCTGCCCGGCCAGGTGGCCGGCCAGCGCGCAGACGAAGCGCTCGACGCCGCCGGCAATATCGAGCCGCTCGCACAGCAGCAGCACGCGCGGGGCCCGGCTCATCGGGCGCCGCGGCGCATCAGCGCGTCGAGCCCCACGCGCTCGTGGTCGGGCCCCGGCAGGGCCAGCGCAGCGCCGCGCAGCGCCTGCCATCGCGCCCGCGCGCGCCGCGCCGCGTCGAGCAGGCCCAGCGCGGCCAGCGGCGCCTGCAGCCGGCTCGGCCCGCGGCGGGCCTGGCCGGCGGGAGCCGAAGTGGCCGGCCCCAGGCCCTGCCAGTCGCTGTGCGCGTAGTCCGACTGCTGCGGCGGCGGCTGCGGGCCGGCCTCGCGCAGCTTGCGCGCCACCACGAGCAGGTAGGCCTCGTGGCCGTTGCACAGGGTGACGCGCCGGCGCCGCTCGAGCGGGCTGGCCACGCGCCACCAATGTCGGCCGTCAGCCGTCAGGGCCAGGTACAGGGCCTGCAGCTCGAAGCCGCGCCCGGGCTGGTAGAGGTTGAAGAACAGCTCGGGCGAGAACTGGTAGAAGCCGTGGCCGCTGAGGTTGTTGGCCGGCAGCGCGTGCAGCACATGGCCGCCCACGCGCACGCAGCCGACCACGTTGCGCCAGGCGGTGGCGAAGTCGAACACATGCTCCAGGCAGCCGAAGTCGAGCACGGCGTCGTAGTGGCCTTGGCCGGGCAGCGCCGCCGGCCAGGGCAGGTTCATGTCGTGCACCAGGCCCGCGCCCTCGTAGGCCGAGGCGTCGACCGCGTCGGTCTGGCTTGCGCCGAACCACTGCTGCAGCAGCGGCTCGAAGTAGGCCGGCCGGCCCGGCTCGGCCGGGGGCTGCTTCAGCGGCGGCAGGCCGCGCATTCGCTGCAGCGACTGCAGCGATCGGGCCTCGACGTGCAGCGCCTGGCGCCCGATGGCCAGCGTGCGCCCGAAGCCGGCCCCGAGATCCTGCGCATGCGCCAGCAGGCGCAGGTTGTGGTGGTCGATGCCCATTCAGGCCCTCCGAGCGCGCAGCGTGCAGGCCACGCCGAGCAGCGCCGTGGCGATCACCACCCCCTCGGCCGCCAGCGCCACGCCGGCCAGCGCCACGGCACCGCCGCCACCCCAGGCCAGCGCCGCGGCGATGCCGAAGGCGCCGCCGGCCACGACGCACAGGCGGTAGGCGGTGTCGAAGCGCCCGCTGCCCAGCATCCAGTAGCCGATGAACTTCCAGGCCAGCAGCAGCGGCAGCAGCCAGGCCAGCACGGCGAACACCGCGTGCAGCGCCGGGCCGTCGATGCCGCGGCCGGGCGCGGCCAGCCAGCGCGCCAGCAGCGGCCAGGCCAGCGCGCCCGCCGCCAGCACCGCGGCGCCGGCCACGGCCCCCAGCAGGGCCCAGCGCCCGGCGTAGGCGGCAGCGGCGCGCAGGCCCTGCGGCATGCGCGCCACGATGCGCGGGTAGACCAGCTGGTACAGCGGGTCGGCCGCGGCCAGCAGCGCCCGCACCACGCGGTCGGCCAGGTAGTACAGGCCCAGCTCGGGCCGGCTCATCCGGGTGGCCGCCACCGCCGGCAGCGCGAAGGAGTAGGCCGCCCCCGCCACCGCCACCGGCAGCATGCTGCCGCCCAGCCGCAGGCCGGGGACGACGGCGTGCGCCGACCACAGGCGGCCGGCCGCCGGGGCCGCGCGCAGGTCCTGCCGCACGCGCCACCAGCCCAGCCCGGCCAGCGTGCCGGTGGCCGCGATCTGCAGCAGCGCATAGGCCAGCGCGCCATGCACCAGCACCAGCGCGGCCAGCAGCCACAGGCCGTAGACCGCGAACTCCACGCGCGCCCAGCGGTGCAGCTGCCCGCTGGCCTGCAGGTACCAGGTGGCGGGCCAGCCCAGCGTGCAGGCCAGCGCCGCCAGCAGCGCCACGGCGCCGGCCTGCTGGCGCCAGGGTGCTGCCGGCAGCAGCCAGGGCACGACGGCGCAGGCCCCGGCGAGCGCCAGCAGGCTGAGCACGCAGCGCGCGCTGAACACCTGCCGCGCCAGCGCCCAGCGCCCCGCCGCGTCGGCCGTGACGGCGCGGCGCGTGGCCGCGGCGAGGAAGCCGCCTTCGACCAGCAGCGCCAGCACGCCGGCCCACACCAGCAGCAGGCCCAGGCGTCCGAACGCTTCGGCCCCCAGCCGCGCCGCCACCACCGGCAGCACCACCAGCGGGAAGGCCAGGCGCAGCGCCGCGGCGGCGTACACCGGCGGCAGCGAGCGGCGCAGCGACGGCAGCGGCGGCCGGGCCGGGCCCGTCATGGCTTGATCAGCAGCCGCGCGGTGTAGTCCACGCGGTGCAGGTAATGCCCGGGGCCGTGGCCGGCGAAATACTCGTCCACCGCCTGGCGCGCGCCCTGCCAGTGGCCGTAGTCGTCGATGATCAGCACGCCGTGCCGCTGCAGCCGCGGGTACAGGTGCTGCAGCTCGTGGCGGGTGGACTCGTACCAGTCGGTGTCCAGCCGCAGCAGCGCGATGGCCTCGGGCGCCGTGTCCGGAATCGTGGCCTCGACCTTGCCCTGCACGAAATGGATCTGCGCGCGCGGGTAGCCGGTCGACCCCAGGTTCGCCTGCACGTCGGCGAGCCCCGCCTCGCACCACACGCCCTGGCCGCGCGCGGTGCGCGCCAGCTGCTCGGCTGCGGTCTGGCCGTCGTGGCTGCGGTCGGCCGCGCCGGGCTCGCTCATGCCCTCGTAGGTGTCGTACAGGTAGAGGTGGCGCGAGGTATCGCCGCGCGCCGCCAGCGCCAGCGCCACGGCCATCATGCTGCCGCCGCGCCAGACGCCGCATTCGACGATGTCGCCGGCAATGCGGTGCCGCACCAGGTGGTCGACGGCGGCGATCAGGCTGGCGCGGCGCTCCAGGCCGGTGAGCGTGTACGGCGCCACGCGGTGCACGATGGCGCGGTCGGCCTCGGTCAGGTCGGCCAGCGCCTGGGCCTGGCGGGCGGCGATCGGGCTGAGCTCCCAGCCCAGGCCGGCCAGGGCCTTCTTGATCTGCTGTTTCATCGGCTTTCGGCGGGGTCGGGGTCGAGGTAGGCGGCATCGGCCTCGGCCAGCACCGCGTCCCAGCGCGATTGTTGCTGCGCGGCGGCCAGCCCGGCCGCGACGGCCTCGGGCGCCTCGCGCAGCCGCTGCAGGCTGGCCAGCACGGCCTCGGGGCTGCGGTCCGGCAGCACCAGCGCCTCCAGGCCATGGCGGCGCAGCAGCGCGCCGGGGTCGCCCACCCCGGCGGCGACGAAGGTGGCGCCGTGGTGCAGCAGCGTGTAGAGCGCGCCCGACTGCGAGGCGCGCTGGTACGGCAGCGCGAACAGCACCGGCCGCTCGAGCAGCGCCTGCAGCGCGCCGGCCTCGAGGTAGGCATCGACCACCTTCACGCCCAGGCCGGCGAGCTCGTCGCGCAGGCCGTGCAGCGCGGCGTCCCAGCGTCCGTGCACTTCGAGCGGCAGGCCCTGCGCGCGCCAGGCCGGCGAGCGCGCCAGCGCCGCGAACAGCTCGACGCCCTTGTAGGGCTTCACGGTGCCCCAGAACACCAGCGCCTGCGGCGCGCGCAGCGGGGCGTAGGGGCGCGGCGCCAGGCCCGGCGCCAGCGGCAGCAGGCCGTGCGGCAGCACCACCGAGCCGGCGGCCAGCGCGGGGCCGTAGCGCTGCAGGAAATCCTGCCGCGTCGCCTCGCTCACGAACACCAGCCGCCGCGCCAGCGCCGCCAGCCAGCGCGTGGGCGCGTGGCGCCGCCCCGCGTACCCATGCGGCACCGCGTTGTGCACCGTGAAGACGAAGCGCCGGCGCAGCAGCGCGGCCCAGGGCAGCTCCAGCGGCCACAGCACGCTGAACTGCAGGTTGACGGCCGTGAACTCGCGCCGGCGTCGCCAGGTCGCCGCCAGCAGCGCGGCGTAGGCCGGCACGCCGCGCCAGCGCGGGGCCACGCTGCCCGAGACGGCGCGCTCGACGACTTCGACGCCGGGGCTCTCGCGCAGCGCCTGCAGGAAGGCGCCGTTGTAGCGCGTGCCCGAGCCGAAGAAGCTCACGCGCCAGCCGCGCCGCGCCAGGCCGGTGGCCAGCCCATGGTCGTAGGGCAGCACGAAGGAGCCGCCGTCGACGATGGCCAGCCGCGGTGCGGGCTGCGGCGCTGCGCTCAATGCGCGAACCAGTAGCGCCGGCCCAGGCGGTAGGCCAGCGCGCCGCGGCGCTCGCCGAGGTCGCGCGCCGGGTTGCCGCCCACGATGCGCCGCGGCGGCACGCTCTTCGTCACCACCGCGCCGGCCATCACCACCGCGCCCTGTCCCAGGTGCACGCCGGGCATGATCATCGCGCCGGCGAAGACCACCGCGTGGTCGTCGATCCGCACCGGCCGGGCCTTGGCGGCGAAATCGTCGGCGTGCACGTCGTGGCCCAGGGTGTAGATGCGCGCGTCGTGCGCGATCGAGACCTGCGCGCCGATGGTCAGGCCGCCGCGGTTGTCGAGGTAGACGCCGCGGTTGACGAGCGTGCCCTCGCCGACGCAGAGGCGCCCGACGTGGAAGAACCGCACGCCGCCCTGCAGCGTGGCCGAGCGCGCGATGCGAAAGCCGCAGGCCCGGTACAGCAGCGGCCGCAGCGCGAACGGCAGCCAGCGGTGGGCCAGGTTGACCAGGGCCAGGCCGATGAAGTAGGCCTGGGCCTTGAAGGTGCTGCCGCGCATGGTGCCGAGGTCGAAATTATTGCATCGGCCCTGGGGTTCCTAGAATGCGCGCACCATGAGCCCAGCCCCCGCCGCACCGCCCGCCACCGTCGACGACAACGCCCTGCTGAAGGAGCGGCGCGAGAAGCTGAAGGCGATCCGCGAGCGCGCCCATGCCCAGGGGCAGGCGGCCTTCCCGAACGACTTCAGGCCCACCCACCACGCCGCCGCGCTGCACCAGAAGTACGGCCAGCTGCCCAACGAAGAGCTCGAGCCGCAGGCCGTGCGCGTGGCCGTGGCCGGCCGCATGATGCTCAAGCGGGTGATGGGCAAGGCCTGCTTCGCCACCGTGCAGGACGGCTCGTTCGGCGCCACGCACGGCCGCATCCAGCTCTACGTGACGCAGGACGCGATCGGCGAGGCCGCGCTGGCCGACTTCAAGCACTGGGACCTGGGCGACATCATCGGCGGCGAGGGCCTGCTGTTCCGCACCAAGACCGGCGAGCTCTCGATCAAGGCCACCCGGGTGCGCTTGCTGACCAAGAGCCTGCGGCCGCTGCCCGACAAGTTCCACGGCCTGGCCGACCAGGAGCAGAAGTACCGCCAGCGCCATGTCGACCTGATCACCGACGAGGCCGCGCGCGGCCGCTTCGTGGCGCGCAGCAAGGCGGTCAGCTCGATCCGGGCCTACATGGTCGAGCACGGCTTTCTCGAGGTCGAGACGCCGATGCTGCACCCGATCCCCGGCGGCGCCAACGCCAAGCCCTTCGTGACGCACCACAACGCGCTCGACCAGCCGATGTTCCTGCGCATCGCGCCCGAGCTCTACCTGAAGCGGCTGCTGGTGGGCGGCTTCGAGCGCGTGTTCGAGATCAACCGCAACTTCCGCAACGAGGGCATCAGCGTCCGCCACAACCCCGAGTTCACGATGATGGAGTTCTACGCCGCGTACTGGACGCACCGCGAGCTGATGGACTTCACCGAGGCCGTGCTGCGCCATGCCGCGCGCGCCGCCACCGGCTCGGCCCGGCTGCGCTACGACGGGCGCGAGGTCGACCTCGAGCCGCCCTTCGCGCGGCTGTCGGTGCGCGATTCGCTGGTGGCGCACGCGGGCCTGAGCGCCGACGAGGCCGACGACGCGGCCACCCTGCACGCCAGGCTGCGCGCGCTGGGCGAGGAGCCGCCGGCGCACTGGAAGCTGGCCGAGCTGCAGTTCGGCCTGTTCGAGGCCGCGGTCGAGTCGCAGCTGTGGCAGCCGACCTACATCACCGACTACCCGGTGGAAGTCTCGCCGCTGGCGCGGGCCTCGGACGCGAACCCGGCCGTGACCGAGCGCTTCGAGCTCTTCATCACCGGGCGCGAGATCGCCAACGGCTTCTCCGAGCTCAACGACGCCGAGGACCAGGCGGCGCGCTTTGCCGCGCAGGCCGCCAGCAAGGACGCGGGCGACGAGGAGGCGATGCACTTCGACGCCGACTTCATCCGCGCCCTCGAGGTGGGCATGCCGCCGGCCGGAGGCTGCGGCATCGGCATCGACCGGCTGATGATGCTGATCACCGACAGCCCCAGCATCCGCGACGTGATCCTGTTCCCGGCCTTGCGCCGGGAGGGCTGAGCGGCCCGGCGACGCAGGCCGGCCCCGGCGCGGGGCCGGGGCCGCGGGCGCGCGGTGCGCGTTCAGCGGGCGGCGTTGGCCACCACCACGCTGTGTGCGGGCTTGGCGGCCTCGGCCCAGCGCAGCACGGCGCTGCTGTCGTCGCTGGCCAGCGCCTGGGTGTAGCCCGAGAGGTTGGCAGCCACGGCTTCGGCGTGCACGGCGGCACGGCTCTTCACGCTGGGCGCGTCGGCCAGCTGGCGGTAGCCCGAGGCGTAGACCCGGCCTTCGTTGGCGGCGCGCGAGCGCTGCAGCTCGGCATAGACCTGGGCGCGCGTCAGCGTGCTGTGGCCCTCGAACTGCTGGCTGTAGCCGTCGGCGTAGGGGCTGGCATTGCCCGCGTCCTGCGCGAAGGCGGCCACGGCCGCGGTCAGCGACAGCAGGGCGACGGCGGGGTACACGAGTGTGTGGAGCTTCTTCATGGTGTTTGCTTTCTCAACGCATCCGGACTGGGGGGAGGAGGGGTCGGTGGATGCATGACCGGCTCAGTCCATGGAAAGGACTGTAGGCAGCGGCACCTCGATGAGAAAGCAGCCATGGTGCAACGCACCATTCACGGCAGCGCAACAACGCCGGCCTTGAAGTCGCCCGGGCCGGCCCGAGGGGGCCCCCGGGGGTGGCGACGCGCTAGCGTTGCCGGAAGACCGGCGCTCGCTTGGCGAGGAAGGCGGCCATGCCTTCCTTCTGGTCCTCGGTCGCGAACAGCGAGTGGAAGAGCTGTCGCTCGTAGCTCACGCCGTCGGCCAGGCCGCTCTCGAAGGCGCGGTTCACGGCCGCCTTGGCCATCGCCACGCTGGGCCCGCTCATCGCGCAGATGAGCTCGGCCGCGGCCAGGGCCTCGTCCAGCAGCCGCGCCGCCGGCACCACGCGCGAGACCAGGCCGGCGCGCTCGGCCTCGGCGGCGTCCATCAGGCGGCCGGTGAGCACGAGCTCCATCGCCTTGCTCTTGCCCACCGCGCGCGGCAGCCGCTGCGTGCCGCCGGCGCCGGGGACGATGCCGAGCTTGATCTCGGGCTGGCCGAAGCGGGCGTTGTCGGCGGCAATGATGAAGTCGCACATCATCGCCAGCTCGCAGCCGCCGCCCAGCGCGAAGCCGGCCACCGCGGCGATGACGGGCTTGCGCACGCCGAGCATCGTCTCCCAGTTGCGGGTGATGAAGTTCTCGCGGTGGGCCTGGGCATAGGTCTTGGTGGCCATGGCGGCGATGTCGGCGCCGGCGGCGAAGGCCTTGTCGCTGCCGGTG
>JAGWMW010000135.1 GCA_028871575.1 Burkholderiales bacterium
CGCCCGCACCGACCGCATTGCCCGCACCGACCGCACCGCCCGCACCACCCCGGGGCCCCGCCACCGCGCGCGAGCAGCGCCAGGTCGACCGGCTCGTCATCGTCGCCCTCGACCCCGGCCACGGCGGCGAGGACCCCGGCGCCACCGGCCCCACCGGCCTGCACGAAAAGGACGTGGTGCTGGCGATGGGCCTGGCGCTGCGCGAGCGCCTGGACGCCCTGCCCAACCTGCGCGTGATGATGACGCGCGACGCCGACTACTTCGTGCCGCTGGCCGAGCGCGTGCGCAAGGCGCGCCGCGTGCAGGCCGACCTGTTCGTCAGCATCCATGCCGATGCCTACCTGCGGCCGCAGGCGCGCGGGGCCAGCGTGTTCGCGCTCTCGACCCAGGGCGCCAGCAGCGCGGCAGCGCGCTGGATGGCCGAGCGCGAAAACTCCTCCGACCAGGTCGGCGGCGTCGACGTGGCCGACGTGCGCGACGCCCAGCTGCTGCGCACGATGCTGGACATGAGCACCACGGCCCAGATCCGCGACAGCCTGCGCCTGGGGCGCGAAGTGCTGACGCGGGTGGGCCGCGTGGGCCCGCTGCACAAGGGCGTGGTCGAGCAGGCGGGCTTCGCGGTGCTGAAGGCGCCCGACATCCCCAGCATCCTGGTCGAGTCGGCGTTCATCTCGAACCCCGAGGAAGAAGCGCAGCTGCGCGACCCGGCCTACCGCGAGCGCCTGGTGCTGGCGCTGCAGGCCGGCATCCAGCGCTACCTGGCCCGGCACCCGCCGCTGGCGCGCGACCGCCGGATCTCCTGAACGGCGCCTGGGGCCGCTCAGCCGCGGCTGCTGCCCAGGTAGCGCTTGCGCCAGAAGTACAGGCCCAGGCCGGCGCCGACGGCCAGCATCAGGGCGAAGGACAGCCAGAAGCCGCGCGCCGAATGGATCAGCGGCAGGGCCTCGAAATTCATGCCGAAGAAGCCGGTGATCAGGTTCAGCGGCAGGAACACCGCCGTCAGCACCGTGAGCGTGCGCATGATGTCGTTGGTGCGGTGGCCCAGGGCCGAGAAGTGCATCTGCACGGCGGCCTCGGCGCTGCTCTCCACGCGCCGCACATGGCCCAGCACGCGCTCGATGTGCTCCTGCACGTCGCGCGAGCGCACGCGCAGCAGCTCGCGCTCGCGCTGCGCCTGCGGGCCCGCCGCGTCGGGCCATTCGTCGAGCGCGTCGATCCACTCCTGCAGCGCACTGCGCTGGTCCTCGCAGGTGTCCTCCAGCAGGTGCAGCGCGGCCCGCGCATCGAGCAGCGACTGCCAGTCGGCATAGCGGCTCTTCGGGTCCAGCAGCTGCTGCTGCAGCGCCCCGAGCTCGCGCGTGAGCAGCCGCCGCAGGTCGAGGTAGCTGTCGACGATGTGGTTGACCATGCGCAGCATCAGGTCGGCCGGGCTGGACGGCATGCGCGCGCTGCCGCGCCCTTCGGCCTGCCCCGACAGCGTGGCCAGGCGCTGCACGAAGAACTCGCGCACGGCGCAGTCGGCCGGGTGCACCGTGAGCAGCACCCGGTCGAACACCGCGAACCCCACCGGGCGGGTGTCGATGGCATCCTGCGATCGGCGCTGCGGCGCCGCCGGCCCGCGGCCGGTGGGGGTGGCGGGCACGCCAGGCATGGCGGCAGCGGCGGGGACGGCAGGGCCGGCGGGCCCCGCGGCAAGCCGTCGGAACACCATCAGGTCGTACCACGAGGTGTAGTCGAAGCGGCTGGGCAGCTGGGCGTTGAGCAGGTCGGCCACATGCTCGTCGACCAGGGTGCCGCAGCCCCAGCGCTGCAGGGCGGCCTGCAGGCCGGGCAGTGCCGGCTCGAACTCGTGGCGCGCACAGCCGATCCACAGGAAGCCCTGCGGCGGCAGCTCGTCCGGCACCGCCGGCAGCGCTTCGAAATGCTCGCCGCCGCAGCGGAAGACGCGCATCGCCGCGGCCGGCCCGGGGTTCGGCGCCGGCGCGCTCAGCGCCGCGCCAGCAGCCGGGCGGCGGCCAGCGCGTGGTAGCTGAGCACGCCGTCGGCGCCGGCGCGCTTGAAGGCGAGCAGCGACTCCATCATCACCGCGTCGTGGTCGAGCCAGCCGTTGGCGGCCGCCGCCTCGATCATCGCGTACTCGCCGCTGACCTGGTAGGCGAAGGTGGGCACGCGAAAGGCGTCCTTCACGCGGCGCACGATGTCGAGGTAGGGCAGGCCGGGCTTGACCATCACCATGTCGGCGCCCTCGGCGATGTCCAGCGCCACCTCGCGCAGCGCCTCGTCGCTGTTGCCGGGGTCCATCTGGTAGACCTTCTTGTCGGCCCGGCCGAGCTGGGCGGCCGAGCCCACGGCGTCGCGGAAGGGGCCGTAGAAGGCGCTCGCGTACTTGGCGCTGTACGCCATGATGCGGGTGTGGATGCGGCCGGCGCCCTCGAGCGCCTGGCGGATGGCGCCGATCCGGCCGTCCATCATGTCGCTCGGGGCGACGATGTCCACCCCGGCCTCGGCCTGCACCAGCGCCTGCCGGGCAAGCACCGCCACCGTGGGGTCGTTCAGGATGTAGCCGCTGTCGTCGAGCAGGCCGTCCTGCCCGTGGCTGGTGTAGGGGTCGAGCGCCACGTCGGTGAGCAGCCCCAGCTGCGGGAAGCGCTGCTTGAGCGCGCGCACCGTGCGCGGCACCAGGCCTTCGGGGTTGGTGGCCTCGCGGCCGTCGGGCGTCTTCAGGGCCGGGTCGACCACCGGGAACAGCGCCATCACGGGCACGCCGAGCGCCACGCATTCCTCGGCCAGCGCGTACAGGCCGTCGACGCTGCGGCGCTGCACGCCGGGCATGCTGGCCACGGGCTCGGCGCGGCGCTCGCCGTGGAGCACGAACACCGGCAGGATCAGGTCTTCGGGCGCCAGCCGGTGCTCGCGCACCAGGGCCCGGGTGTAGGCATCGCGGCGCAGGCGGCGCGGGCGGCTGGCGGGGAATGGAGGCGGCGTCATCGGTGCGGGCTGCGCGCGGGGGACGCCGCGCTCGGCGGTCTGCTAAAGTGGTTCGCGGATGATAGCTGCGAGGCTGTCGTTCCCTGCTTTTCCTCCCTGAGCAGGTGCCTTAGCGTGATGACAGCGATAAGGCTTGCCGGCCCCGGCCCCGTGCCGGGGCCTCTTTTTTGGCGCATGCCCATAATCCGTGCGATGAGCCACGGTTATCTCTGGGTCAAGGCCTTCCACATCGTCTTCGTCGCCAGCTGGTTCGCGGGCCTGTTCTACCTCCCGCGCCTCTTCGTCAACCTGGCCATGGTGCCGCCGGACAGCCATGCCGAGCGCGAGCGGCTGCTGCTGATGGCGCGCAAGCTCTACCGATTCAGCAGCCTGCTGATGTGGCCCGCGCTCGGCCTGGGCCTGTGGCTGTGGCTGGGCTACGGCATCGGCCGCAGCGGCCCGGGCAATGGCTGGATGCACCTGAAGCTGCTGCTGGTGCTCGGCGCGATCGGCTACCAGCACGCCTGCCGCGGCCTGCTGCGCCGCTTCGAGCAGATGCAGAACCGCCGCCCCGACCGCTGGTACCGCGTCTTCAACGAAGTCTCGGTGCTGCTGTTCGCGGCCATCGTGCTGCTGGTCGTGCTCAAGCCGTTCTGAAGGCCGCCGCCCGATGGCTGCCCGAGCGCCGTCCGGCCTGCCGCGGCGACCGCGCAGCTCGGCGCTGCCGCTGGCGCTGGCGTACTTCGCCCTCATCGTCTACGCCAGCCTCTATCCCTTCGAGGGCTGGACCTGGCCGCCCGGCCAGAGCCTGGCCGACCTGGCGACGCTGCCCTGGACCCACTGGTGGGGCGCCTTCGACGTCACGTCCAATGTGCTGGGCTACCTGCCGCTGGGCGCGCTGCTGCTGATCGCGGCGCGGCGCAGCGGCGTGGGCGCGCGCCGCGCGCTGGGGCTGGCGATCGCGCTGCCGGCGGCGCTGTCTTACAGCTGCGAGCTGCTGCAGCAGTTCGTGCCCGGGCGCGTGGCGTCGATGGAAGACCTGCTGATGAACAGCCTGGGTGCGCTGGCCGGCGCGCTGCTGGCGCAGGCCGGCCACGCACTGGGTGCGGTCGACCGCTGGCATGCCTGGCGCCAGCGCTGGTTCGCGCGCGACAGCGCCGGTGCGCTGGCCCTGCTGGCGCTGTGGCCGGTGGGGCTCCTGTTCCCCACCCCGGTGCCGCTGGGGCTGGGCCAGGTCGGCGAGCGCCTGCGCGGCTGGCTGGCCGACCTGCTCTCGGGCGTGCCCTGGGCCGATCCGGTGCACGCGCTGCTGGCCGCCCCGGCCCCGCCGAGCACGCCGCTGCGCCCGCTGGGCCACGCGCTGATCGTGATGCTGGGGCTGCTCGCGCCCTGCCTGCTGGCGCAGTCGGTGATGGCGCCGGGCTGGCGCCGGATGGCGCTGGCCCTGGGCGCGCTGGGGCTGGGCCTGGGCACGATGACGCTGTCGACGGCGCTGAACTTCGGCCCCGAGCACGCGCTGGCCTGGCTGACCCTGGCCGTGCCCCCGGGCCTGGCCCTGGGCCTGCTGCTGGCGCTGGTCAGCGCGCCGCTGCCGGCGCGGGTGGTGGCGGGGCTGGCGCTGGTGGCCCTGACGGGGCTGGTGGCCGGGGTGACGCAGGCCCCGGCCGACCCGTACTTCGCCCAGAGCCTGCAGGCCTGGGAGCAGGGGCGCTTCGTGCGCTTCCACGGCCTGACGCAATGGATCGGCTGGCTCTGGCCCTACCTGGCCATCGCCTGGCTGCTGATGCGCCTGGCCGGGCCGCGCGAGGCCGAGGCCGCCTGAGGCCGGGAGGGGCTCCCTACAATCCCGCCATGGCGTACTACAAGCACCACATCTTCTTCTGCCTGAACCAGCGCTCGGGCGGCGAAGCCTCGTGCGGCGACCACGACGCGCAAGCCGGCTTCGACCATTGCAAGGCCCGCGTGCGGGCCGCCGGCCTGGCCGGACCGGGCGGCGTGCGCGTGAACAAGGCCGGCTGCCTGGACCGCTGCGCCGGCGGCCCGGTGGCCGTGGTCTACCCGGACGAGACCTGGTACACCTACGTCGACCGGCACGACATCGACGAGATCGTCGAGCAGCACCTGGCGCAGGGCCGCGTGGTCGAGCGGCTGCGCCTGGCGCCGGACGTGGGGCGTTGAGCACCGCTCAGCGATTCAGCCTGGCCGGCCCCGCGGGCGCCCTCGAATGCGCGCTCGACGAGCCGGCGACGCCCGCGCGCGGCCTGGCCCTGCTGTGCCATCCGCACCCGCAGTTCGGCGGCACGATGGACAACAAGGTCGTGCAGACGCTGGCGCGCGCCTTCACGGCGCTCGGCTACACCAGCCTGCGCTTCAACTTCCGCGGCGTGGGCGCCTCCGCCGGGGCCTGGGACGAAGGCCGGGGCGAAGTCGACGACGCGCTGGCCGTGGCGGCGGCACGGCGCGCGCCCGGGCAGCCGCTGGTGCTGGCCGGCTTCAGCTTTGGCGGCTACGTGGCCGCCCAGGCCGGGGCGCGCCTGGCCGCTTCGGCGCCGGCCGAGCGCCTGGTGCTGGTCGCGCCCGCGGTCGGCCGCTTCGACGTGCCGCCCGTGCCCGCCGACACCCTGGTCGTGCACGGCGAACAGGACGACGTGGTGCCGCTGGCCGCCCTGATGGACTGGGCCCGGCCGCAGGCGCTGCCGCTGACGGTGCTGCCGGGCACGGGCCACTTCTTCCACGGGAACCTTCCACGGCTCAAGCAGGTCGTCACCACGGCCTGGGCCTGGCACCCGACCACCGCCTGACGTGTCCGCCCCGGGGCCGCTGCCCCGGGGCCCGATCCCTCGAACCCTGTCCCTCCGACCCCATGAACCGATTCTTCGCCTACGCCCTTGCCGGCCTGGCCCTGCTGGCCGCGACCGCGGCCCGGGCCGAGCTGCCGCAGCCGCCCGAGATCGCGGCGCGCGAATACATCCTGATCGACGTCAACAGCGGCCAGGTGCTGGCCCAGCACGATGCCGACAAGCCCACCGACCTGGCCTCGCTGACCAAGCTGATGACGGCCTACCTCGTGTTCGACGCGGTGCGCGACAAGAAGCTGGCGCTGGACCAGCCGCTGCCGGTGTCGCGCCGCGCCTGGGACGAGCGCAAGGGCGGGGCCTCGCTGATGTTCATCGACCCGACCATGCACCCGACGGTGGACGAGCTGCTGCACGGCGTGGTGGTGCAAAGCGGCAACGACGCCTCGGTGGCGCTGGCCGAAGGCGTGGCGGGCTCGGTGGAGAACTTCGTCGCGATGATGAACCGCCAGGCCCGGGCCTGGGGGCTGAAGAACACGCAGTTCAAGAACGTCACCGGCCTGACCGAGCCCGGGCACTACGCCAGCGCGCGCGACATCGCCGTGATGGCGCAGCACATCATCACCGACCACCCCGAGTTCTACCCGCTGTACAGCGTTCGCCACTACACCTGGGACCACATCAAGCAGGACAACCGCAACATGCTGCTCGAGCGCGACCCCTCGGTCGACGGCATGAAGACCGGCTACACCGCCGCGGCCGGCTACTGCCAGGTGAGCAGCGCGCAGCGCGACACGCCGGCGGGCAAGCGCCGGCTGCTGGCGGTGGTGATGGGCACGGCCTCGAAGGAGGCACGCGCCGACGAGAGCCAGAAGCTGCTGAACTGGGGCTGGCAGGCCTGGGACGACGTGCGGCTGTTCGACGCCGGCAAGGCCGTGGCCACGGTGCCGGTGTGGAAGGGCACGAGCGGCCAGGCCCGCCTGGGCGCCCCCGGCGCGCTGGTGGTCACCGTGCCCAAGGGCGAAGGCGGCCAGCTCAAGACCGTGGTGCAGCGCACCGAGCCGCTGCTGGCGCCGCTGGCCCAGGGCCAGCGCGTGGGCACGATCCAGGTCAGCACCGCCGCCGGCACCGAGATCGCCAGCGTGCCGCTGGTGGTGCTGGAGCCGGTGCCGCTGGCCGGCATCCTGGGCCGCGCCTGGGACGCCATCCGGCTGTGGGTGAAGTGAGACCCTGCGTGCCACAATTTCCTCGACCCCCCGGCGCCCTGCGCGAAAGCCTGCCATGAACGAAGCCTTGTGCGAGCTCAACGGCGAGTTGCTGCCCCTGTCGCAGGCCAAGGTCAGCGTGCTCGACCGCGGCTTCCTCTTCGGCGACGGCATCTACGAGGTGGTGCCGGTGTATGCGCGGCGCCTGTTCCGCTTCGACGAGCACATGGCGCGGCTGGGCCGCTCGCTGGCCAAGCTGCGCATCGCCAACCCGGCCGGGCGGGACGAATGGCTGGCGCGCTGCCGCCGCCTGGTGGCCGCCACCTTCGAGACCAGCGGCGCCGAGGACCAGCTCGTCTACCTGCAGATCACGCGCGGCGTGGCGCCGCGCGAGCACGTGATGCCGCCGGGCCTGACGCCCACCGTCTTCATGATGGCGCAGCCGATGAAGCCGCCCACGCCCGAGCAGCGCCACCAGGGCGTGGCCTGCACCACCGCGCGCGACTTCCGCTGGGAGCGCGGCGACATCAAGAGCGTCAGCCTGCTGGGCAACGTGCTGGCGCGCCAGATCTCGGCCGACCAGGGCACGGTGGAGACGATCATGTTCCGCGACGGCCTGCTCACCGAGGCGGCGGCCAGCAACGTCTGGGTCGTGCACGAGGGCGCGCTGCTCGGCCCGCCCAAGAGCGAGCATGTGCTCGAGGGCATCCGCGTGGAGCTGCTGCGCGAGCTCTGCGAGGACTGCGGCATCGCCTACAACCTGCGCCCGCTGACCGAGGCCGACGTGCGCAGCGCCGACGAGGTGCTGCTGAGCTCGGCCACCAAGGAGGTGCTGCCGGTGACGCAGATCGACGGCGAGGCGGTCGGCCATGGCGCGCTGCGCGGCAAGCCGGGGCCGGTGTACGCGCGCCTGTACGAGGCCTACCAGCGCGCCAAGCCGCTGATGTCGATCTGAACCCGGCGCACCGCTGCCCATGCCCCCCGCCCCGGCCGCCGACAGCCTGATCGCCTACCCCAGCGCCTTCCCGATCAAGGTGATGGGTCTGCACGCCGAGGGCTTCGAAGCCGCGGTGGTGGCGATGGCGCGGGCCTTCGATCCCGGCTTCGACCCCGCCACGGTCGAGCGCCGCCCGAGCAAGGCCGGCCACTACCTGGGCCTGACGATCACCATCACCGCCACCAGCCGCGAGCAGCTCGACGAGCTGTACCGCACGCTGTCGACGCACCCGATGGTCAAGGTCGTGCTGTAGCCGGCGAGCCGCCGCGCAGGCGCTCGGCCATCTCGCGCGCCTTGGCCGCGGCCAGCACGTCGCCCGCCTGCGCGGCCTGCAGGTACCAGTAGCTCGCCAGCCGCAGGTCGGCCGCCAGGCCGTCGCCGTGCTCGTACATCGAGGCGAGCAGGTACATCGCCCCGACGTCACCGCCCAGGGCTGCGGCGCGGTACCAGTGCGCCGCCTGCGGCAGGTCGCGCGGCAGGCCGCGGCCCAGGTAGTAGGCCGTGCCCAGCGCCTCCTGCGCATCCACGCTGCCGGCGGCGGCCGCCCGCGCGTACCACTGCTGGGCCTGCGCAATCTGGCGGCGGCCGAATTCGCCGCCTTCCAGCCCCTGCGCCAGGCGCAGCTGCGCCAGCACGAAGCCCGCCGAAGCCGCACGCTGCAGCAGCCGCTGCGCCCGCGCGGCATCGGGCCGGGCCGCCTGGCCTTGCAGGTGCATCAGCGCGAGGTCGAACTCGGCCGCCGGCACGCCGCGCGCGGCCAGCGACTCGAAGGCGCCTTCGGCCGCCACCCGATCGCCGCGGTCGTAGGCCGCCACCGCGCGGTCCACCTCGGCCTGCAGCGCTGGCGCGAGCCCGGGCTTCGCAACTGCCGGCACCGGCGCCAGCAGCAGCAGCGGTGTCAGCAAAAGCGCCAGGGCCAGCGCCGCCGGGCCGGGCCGGGCGGGTGCGCGCGGCTTCGCGGGCGAGGTCTGCGTCTCGCTGGGGGCGGGAATCGGAAACGGCATGGGCGCAACCCGGTGGATGGCGTGCCGGCAACGATAGCGCCCGCCCGCGGCGGGTACGTCGCCGAGGGCCATGATCCAATCGGGACATGGCCGATCGCCCGAAACTCAGCCTCAAGCACGGCCCTGTCGCCCGCGACCCGCAGCGCTTGCCCGTGCGTCCGGCCACGGCGCCGCGCCGGCGCCCGGCCGCGCGGCCCGCCGCGGCGCCCGGCAGCGCG
>JAGWMW010000136.1 GCA_028871575.1 Burkholderiales bacterium
GAGGGGATCAGCATAGCCATGCTATTGCCCACGCCGCACGCTGGAAGGAACGCAGCAATCATCGTGCGCATATTGCTGGGCGCGGTGACTGACTTGTAGGCGATGCAATAGCCGAACGCCGTCGCAGCCGGAATGTCGGCGCGGCGTACCCAGTACTGCGGTGCTGGATGGCGGCCAGGCGCCTGCTTTTCGTGCGAAGCCAGCGATTCCTGCTGCGCTGCGCGCTTGAGGTTGGCTAGGTTGACCACAACGTCCGCGGCTCGATGGTCGAAGGCCTGCACCATCTTGCCCTCGTACAGCGGCACCGCCTCGTCGTGATGGCGCAGCCAATGGTTCAGCGGCGCTGGGACGAAGCCCATTTTGACAAGCGCATCCTGACCCACAAACAGGTGCGAATCGTTGGTCATGTGGAACATCGTGGCGTAGCGGATCGGCCATGCCCGCTGGTCCGGCAAGGCTCCGAGCGCCTCGGACGCTTGGCCATGCCGGACGAGCACGGGGTGATGCAGGTACAGCCGGCGCGTGAGCTCCAAGTCGCGCCGGCTTCGAAATACCGGCGCCGCCCCGGTGTTGGGGTTCATCAGCGAGAAGTCGCCGGCCTCCAGGGTCAGCGTGCGATGCGGATCGTCCAGCTCGTCCAGGCGATGCAGGAAGAAGGCACAGCGGCTGCGAGCGAACTGCCGCTGCGGCCCGCCGAAAACCAGGGTGCAGAACTTGAAGCTGGCGTGAACGTCGGCGAAGAAGGCCTTGCGATTCTCGAAATCGAACAGCGCCCCCAGCCGCCCCGTCGTCGCGATGCTGCGGAAGAACGCCGCCGCTCCCTTGTCCGCCGCGATGCCGCTGGGCGTGAGCAGGGCCACCACGCCGGCGGGCTTCACCAGCGCCTGGGCGCGCTCGACGAACAGGCTGTACAGGTTGACGTCGCCGCCGCCCAGCAGCGGGTAGTCGCCGGCCTTGGCCAGCACGCGCGCGTTGGCTTCGGCGCGTTGCACGGCCAGTGCGTAGTCGGCGGCCAGAGGCGCGCCCTTCTTCTGCAGCGTGGCAATCAGGGCCTTGCGGTCGGCGGCGCGCGGCTGGGCGGCGATGGCGGGCTCGCGCTCGGCGAACCACTCCACCTCCTGCAGCTTGATGCGGTCCCAGGGCGGATTGCCGATCACAGCGTCGAAGCCGGCGTCGGCGCCGGCCAGCGCGGTGGGAAAGGCCGTCCACCAGTGGAAGAACCGCTCGCTGCGCGCGAGCTCGCGCACCCGCGCCAGCAGCGCGTTGGCGGCCTGCGCGGCGGGGTCGCTGCCGTCCACCTTGCCCGCGTGCAGCGTGGCCACCAGGTTGCGCTGCGGCGACAGCAGCTCGCCCAGGGCGGCGCGCAGCGTGTCGTCGCCCAGCTTGGCCCGCCGGGCGGGCTTCTCGGGCGGCCAGCCGGGCTGCAACCAGCGCAGCGCGCGCCAGAAGTCCAGCAGCGCGAGCAGCGGCGCCACTTGGGCCTCGGCCTCGTCGGCCAGTTGCTTGGAGAGTTGGGCCTCGGCGATGTCCACGTCGGTGAGGTCGGCCACCTGGTCCAGGTTCTTCGCCGCCAGCGCCAGCCGCTTCAGCTCGGCCTGCTGGAACAGCATGCCTAAAGCGAGCAGGCCCTGCTGCACCTCGGGCAGTCGCTCGCCGTGCAGGCTGTCGCCCTGCTTGAGGTGGTGGTCCAGGAAGCTCAGCGGCGCGCCCACGGTGAAGGTGTGCAGCCACAGCGCGGTCTTGGCCAGCTCCACTGCCATCGGGTTCTTGTCGACGCCGAACAGGCACTTCTTCAGCACCATGCGGCGAACGATGTGGCGGTCGTCGAGCTGCGCGTCCGTCACGGCCCAGCCATGCTCGCCGGCTTGGCGCTTGATGCTGCGGCGGATGTGGGCCAGCCGCGCCACCACCGGGCTCTGCCAGGGCCAGCCCTGCTCGGCCAGGTGCGCGGCCCAGGGCTGCGCGGCCACCAGCAGCTGCGCCGCCGTCACGGCCTCCAGCACGCGGTCGGCCAGGTCGTCCACCAGGGCCACCAGGAAGTGGCCGCTGCCCATCGCCGGGTCGCAGACCTTCAGCGCCAGGATGGCGCCGGCCGGGTCGGCGCTGTCCAGACGCTCCCACTCGGCCGGGTTCAGCGCGTGCTTCCTCTTCCAGCCGTCCACCAGCTGCTCGAAGGTGGCCACGCGCTCGGCCGCCAGCAGGCCCACGCTTTCGCGCAGGATCAGGCGCACCAGGTCGTCGTGCGTGTAGTAGCTGCCCGAAACCTTGCGCGCGAAGCTGGCCGGTCGCGCCACCACGCGGTCGATCTCGGGCAGGTCGAATTCCACGCCGCGGGCCGAGGTCTCGGCGGCCTGCACCTCGTGCACCAGCTGATACTCCAGCAGCCGTTCGTAGATGCCGCCCAGGTGGCTGACCGAGAGGTCACGGTAGTTGATCCAGCCGCGCTGGACGTCCTCGGTGCGGCGCGAAAGCGCGTCGATGATGGGGGCGAGAACGGCGTCGGGAACCTTGGTGCGTTCGAGCAGCAGCGAGCGGCTGCGGTTGAACAGGCCGCCGTTGTAGGAAGGCATGCCGATGGCGTCATCGCCGATGTCGATCAACTCGAAGGCCGCCCGCAACGACAGCCACAGCGAAGAAACGGTGCTCGACCACTTCGCCCCCGCATCGATCTTGTCGCGCACCGTCTCGCGCAGCGCGCGCACGCTGTAGGCGCGGTAGCGCTCGTCGTCCACCGGCAGCAGCCGCCGGTCTTCGGCGTAGAACAGGAAGAGCAGCCGATACAGCAGGATCAGCGTGGCCTCGCGCACCTCGTCCAGGTAGGCCGCGGTATAGCGCTGGCGCGTGGACCGGCCGTAGCCCACCGGCTCCTTCTGCGCCTGCAAGTCGCCTGCGGCCAAGGCCTGGGCCAGGGCGGGGAAGATGTCGTCGAAGACACGCCGGCCCAGGTCCTGCGACACCTGCTCTTCGTAGGTGCGGGCCTCGTTGCGCGCATAGGCATGGAGGCTGCGGCGTTCGCCGTCCCAGGGCTGGGGCAGAAAGGCCGCGCGGCCGAACATCAACAGGAACAGCTTCAGGCCCTGCGCCGGCGCCACACCGTCGGGATCGGCCGGCATGCCGCCCAGTCCCAGCAGCGCCGCCAGGTCGATCTCGAAGAACTCCTCGGCACGCGAGCGCGCGTCCTGCCAATAAAGGCGCCAGGTGCCGCCGTTGGTGAGCAGGCCCCACTTGACGGCGCGCTCGCTCATCAGCTCGGCCCGGCTCAGGTAGCGCAGCATCTGCGAGCTGGGCGCGCCGGGGTCGGCGGGCTCGCTGCCGTCGCCGCGATCGAGCGGGCGCAGCCAGCGCTTGGCTTCCAGAATCGCCAGCCCGTGGCGGTAGCGCCGGTCGTCCCGGCTCTCGGCCAGGGCCGCGGCGTGGGCAGCCGCGTCGGCGAAGAGCAGGATGTCGGGCACGTCCTCGCGCCGCTTCTGACTCAGGTTGACCTGCGGCAGGTAATCCCGGCCCCAGCCCAGTGCCGACAGCACGGGCTCGATGACGAGCTGCTCGGTCTGCGCCTCGTTCAGCGTGCTGGCGGCGTCCAGGGCGCCGAAGATGCCGCGCAGCCGGGCCTCGAAGGCTTCGACGGCCGCCGGCTCCAGTGCCTGCCAGGGCGGCGTGTCGCGGATGCCGTGGCGCAGGAAGTCCTGGCTGAAGAGTTGTCCCTGCATGCGCGGCGTTTGAAATGGCGTGGCAGTGTACGGTGCGCCTGCCTGGGGAAATCCGCGGCGTGGCGCGGCCCGCCGCACCCCTACCATCGCCGCCATCGGCTCGCCCGCCGGGCCCACGAACGAGAGGCATGGCATGCACGAATGGCTGCGCAGGATCGATCGCCACTTCCCCGTGCGCTACACGGTCTGGCTGGCCAGCGCGGTGGGGCTGCTGCTGCTCGGCTTCACCTGGGTCGCGTTCGGCGTCGGCGGGCCAGCGGCGCTGGTGTGCCTGTTCCTGGTCGGCCTGGGCTGGCGCGATTCACGCCAGCGCCGCCATTCGGTGCTGCGCAACTACCCGGTGATCGGGCACCTGCGCTTCCTGCTCGAGTTCATCCGGCCCGAGATGCGGCAGTACTTCCTCGAGAGCGACACCGAGGCGATGCCGTTCTCGCGCCAGCAGCGCAGCCTGGTCTACCAGCGCGCCAAGGGCGCCGCCGACAACCGGCCCTTCGGCACCCAGCTCGACGTGCAGGCGGGCGGCTACGAATGGCTCAACCACTCGATGGCGCCCAGCCGCGTCGCCAGCCACGATTTCCGCCTCACCATCGGCGCCGGCGGCAGCTCGTGCCGCCAGCCCTACAGCGCGAGCGTGTTCAACATCTCGGCGATGAGCTTCGGTGCGCTCAGCGCCAACGCGATCCTGGCGTTGAACGGCGGTGCGAAGCGCGGCGGCTTCGCGCACGACACCGGCGAGGGCTCGATCAGCGCCCACCACCGCGTGCACGGCGGCGACCTGATCTGGGAGATCGGCAGCGGCTACTTCGGCTGCCGCCATGACGACGGCAGCTTCAGCGAAGAACGCTTCACCGCCAATGCGCGCGAGCCGCAGGTGAAGATGATCGAGATCAAGCTCAGCCAGGGGGCCAAGCCGGGCCATGGCGGCGTGCTGCCGGGGCCGAAGGTGACGCCCGAGATCGCCGCCGCGCGCGGCGTGCCGGTGGGCGTGGACTGCATCAGCCCGGCGCGCCACGGCGCGTTCTCCACGCCCGCCGAGCTGCTGCAGTTCGTCGAGCGGCTGCGCCAGCTCTCGGGCGGCAAGCCCACGGGCTTCAAGCTCTGCATCGGCCACCCCTGGGAATGGTTCGCCATCGCCAAGGCGATGCAGGCCACCGGGCTGCTGCCCGACTTCATCGTCGTCGACGGCGCCGAGGGCGGCACGGGCGCGGCGCCGCTGGAGTTCACAGACCACGTGGGCGCGCCGCTGCAGGAAGGGCTAATGCTGGTGCACAACACGCTGGTCGGGCTGAACCTGCGCGATCGCATCCGCATCGGCTGCGCCGGCAAGGTGGTCAGCGCCTTCGACATCGCGCGCAACATGGCGCTGGGCGCCGACTGGTGCAACGCGGCGCGCGGCTTCATGTTCGCGCTGGGCTGCATCCAGGCCCAGAGCTGCCACACCGGCAGCTGCCCCACCGGCGTGACCACGCAGGACCCGCAGCGCCAGCGCGCGCTGGTGGTGCCCGACAAGACCGAGCGCGTGTGGCGCTTCCACGAGAACACGCTGCATGCGCTGAAGGAGCTGGTGCAGGCGGCCGGGCTCGAGCATCCGGGCCAGATCACGGCCTCGCACATCGTGCGCCGCGTCAGCCCGCACGAGGTGCGCCTGCTGGCCACGCTGCTGCCCTTCGTGAAGCCGGGCGAGCTGCTGGCGGCCGAGGCGGGCCGCGCCGCCTGGCCGCACAAGGTCTACGAGCTGTACTGGCCGCTGGCGCGCATCGACAGCTTCGAGCCGGTGCCGGGCGCGGCCCTGGCGCTGGCCGCCTGAGGCCGGTTCGCGCGGTCTAGGCCGGCGGCGGCGCGGTGTCGATGAAGCTCTGGCGCGCCGCGAGCTTGTCGTTGAGGCGCTTCAGGTTCGGGTAGTCGCCGCGCCAGTCGATCTGGGGGAAGCGGTAGTCGAGGTAGCCCAGGGCGCAGCCGGTGGCCACGTCGGCCAGCGTGAAGTGGGTGCCGGCGCAGTAGGGCTTGTCGCCCAGGCCCTGCGAGAAGGCCTTCAGCACGGCGGCCACGCGGCTCATCTGGCGCTCGATCCAGGCGGCGCTGCGCTCGCCCTCGGCGCGGCCCTTCCAGACCGCCTCGAGCCGGGCCAGGATGCTGGCGTCGAGCAGGCCGTCGGCCAGCGCCTCCCAGGTGCGCACCTCGGTGCGCTCGCGGCCCGAGGGCGGGATCAGCTTGCCCACCGGCGAGAGCGTGTCGAGGTACTCGACGATGACGCGCGAGTCGAACACCGCCTCGCTGCCTTCCATCACCAGGCAGGGCACCTTGCCCAGCGGGTTGCTCTTGAGGATGGCGTCGCTCTCCCACACGTCCTCGAGCAGCAGCTCGAAGTCGAGCTTCTTCTCGGCCATCACGACGCGCACCTTGCGCACGTACGGGCTGGTGAGTGAACCGATGAGCTTCATTGTTGTGGCGGCCTGCTGTCGCGTCCCTGGGCAAAACCATTCTAGCGAGGGCCCCCGCCCGGCTCGGCGGGCGGCTGTCGCGTGAAGTCCACGCCGAAAGGCCGGTCGCCGCCGCGGCCGGGCAGGCAGAGTTCGGCCGTGGCCGGGGCCATGCGCGAGATCACGGTGCCGCCACGCACCACCAGCAGGCGCTGCGCGCGCAGGCGGATCGCTTCCTCGGGCGAGCGCGCCTGCAGCAGCACCAGGTCGGCGCGGCAGCCCGGCTCCAGCCCGTAGCCCGGCAGGCCGAGCAGGCGCGCGGCGTTGACCGTGACCGCGTCGTAGCACTGGCGCTGGGCCGCCTGTGAGGTCATCTGCGCCACGTGCAGGCCCATCGACGCGACCTCCAGCATGTCGGCCGAGCCCAGCGCGTACCAGGGGTCGAGCACGCAGTCGTGGCCGAAGGCGACGTTGACGCCGGCGGCCAGCAGCTCGGGCACCCGCGTCATGCCGCGGCGCCGGGGGTAGCTGTCGCGCCGGCCCTGCAGCGTGATGTTGATCAGCGGGTTGGCCACCACCTGCACGCCGCTGTCGGCCATGAGGGCGATCAGCCGGGCCGCGTAGTCGTTGTCCATCGAATGCATGGACGTGAGATGCGAGCCGGTGGCGCGGCCCTGCAGACCCAGGCGCTGGGCGTGGAAGGCCAGCGTCTCGACGTGGCGCGACTGCGGGTCGTCGGTCTCGTCGCAATGCAGGTCCAGCGGCAGGCCGCGTTCGGCCGCCAGCTCGCACAGCAGGCGCACGCTCTCGCCGCCCTGGGCGTACGTCCGCTCGTGGTGCGGGATGCCGCCCACCACGTCCACGCCCAGGTCGAGCGCGCGCCGCAGCTGGGTCAGGGCCAGCGGCGTGCGCAGCAGGCCGTCCTGCGGGAAGGCCACGAGCTGCAGCTCGAGGTAGGGCGCGACCCGGCGCTTGACTTCCAGCAGCGCGCGCACCGCCAGCAGCCGCTCGTCGCAGACGTCGACATGCGAGCGGATCGCCCGCAGCCCGCGCGCCACCGCCCAGTCGCAGTAGGTCAGCGCGCGCTCGGCGATGGCTTCCTCGGTGAGCAGCGGCTTCAGCTCGCCCCACAGCCGGATGCCTTCGAGCAGCGTGCCGCTGGCGTTGACCCGCGGCAGGCCGAAGCTGAGCGCGGCGTCGAGGTGGAAATGGGCGTCGACGAAAGGCGGGCTGACGAGCCAGCCCTGGGCGTCGATCTCCTGCGCGCCCGGCGGCGCCGGCAGGGCCGGGCCGACGGCGGCGAGGTGGCCGTCCAGCGCCAGCAGGTCGATGTCGCAGCGGCCGTCGGGCAGCGTGGCACGGCGGATCAGCAGCGGCGGCGCGGCGGTCATGCGGGGGCTCCAGGCATGCGGCGTGCCAGCATACGGCGGCCGCGGCGGCGCCAGGGTGTCGGCTGGCTTGTCAGTGGGGGGCATCGGGTGCACACTGGGTCGGCCCTGTCGTTCCCGCCCACCCCTCGCAAAGGAGGTTCTGATGAACTTGACGATCAGCGGACATCACCTGGAAGTCACGCCCGCGTTGCGTGAGTATGTGCTCACCAAACTGGACCGCGTGACCCGGCATTTCGACCAGGTGGTGGACGTCACCGTCCTGCTGACCGTCGAGAAGCTGAAGGAGAAGGAGCGAAGGCAGAAGGCCGAGGTGACCCTGCACGTCAAGGGACGCGACATCTTCGTCGAGCAAGCGCACGAAGACCTGTACGCCGCGATCGACCAGCTGATGGACAAGCTCGACCGCCAGGTCTGCCGCCACAAGGACCGGCTGCAGAACCATCACCACGATTCGCCCAAGCGCCTGGACGCCAGCGCGGCCTGAGCCGCCCGCCGGCGCCCCTTGGCGCCGACCGCTTCCATCGACGGCCCTGCGGGGCCGTTTTTCACGCCCGCGGTCGCACTGTTGCTGCGATGCCGCAATCAGGGCGATTCCCACCGGTTCCGGTGCCGCGGTCGGTGACAGGGCCGTGAACCCCGGGGCTATCATCGTTGGCTTTCGTAACGCCTCGGATCGCCGCGCGGCACGCAGTCTGCGGCGGGAAGGATGGGCCCGATGAACCGACTCGCCGCGATCTTGCCGCCTGCCAACGTGATGGTGGGCGTGGAGGCCACCAGCAAGAAGCGCGTCTTCGAGCAGGCCGGGCTGCTGTTCGAGAACCAGCACGCCATCGCCCGCGGCACCGTCACCGACAACCTGTTCGCGCGCGAGCGCCTGGGCTCCACCGGCCTCGGCCACGCGGTGGCCATCCCGCACGGGCGCATCAAGGGCCTGAAGAACCCGCTGGCCGCGGTGGTGCGGGTGCAGCAGCCGCTGCCCTTCGACGCCCCCGACGACGAGCCGGTCTCGCTGCTGATCTTCCTGCTCGTGCCCGAGGCCGCCACCCAGCGGCATCTGGAGATCCTCTCCGAGATCGCCGAGATGCTGTCCGACCGCACGCTGCGCGAGCGCCTGAAGACCGAGCCCGACGCCGCCGGCGTGCACAAGCTGATCGCCGATTGGGAGCCGCTGAAATCCGTGGCCTGAGCGCCCGCGACGCCGGCCGCCGCCCGGCGATCCAGCGGCCGCCGCGGATCCGGCTCCGCCGGGCCGCTGGCGGCGCCCCCCTGGGGGGGAGTCGCCGAAGGCGCTCCGGGGGGGGGCCATGAAACCCACTTCGATCAGCGCCGAGGGCTTGTTCGAGGCCCACCGCGAGGCCCTGCGCTGGGAGTGGATCGCCGGCCACGCCCACCCCGAGCGCCGCTTCGCCGATGCCGCGGTGCGCGAGGCGCGCTCGGCGGCCGACCTGGTGGGCTACCTCAACTACATCCACCCCTACCGGGTGCAGATCGTGGGCCGGCGCGAGGTGGCCTACCTGGCCGACGCCGCCGGCGACGACCAGGAGCGCCGCATCTCGCGCATCGTCACGCTCGAGCCGCCGGTGCTGATCGTGGCCGACGGCGAGAC
>JAGWMW010000137.1 GCA_028871575.1 Burkholderiales bacterium
TGAGCAAGGAGGGCAACTTCATCCGCCCGATGTACACGCCGGGCTTCGCCGCGCCCGAGATGTACCGCCGCGACGGCACGCTCGGCCCCTGGACCGACATCTACGCCATCGGCGCCTGCATCTACGCCTGCATGCAGGGCTACCCTCCGAACGACGCGCCGCAGCGGCTCGAGAAGGACCGCCTGGCCCTGAGCCTGTCGCGGCTGCGCAATGTCTACTCGGACAACCTGATCGAGGTCACCGAGTGGTGCATGTCGCTCGACCCGCTGAGCCGGCCCCAGAGCGTGTTCGCGCTGCAGAAGGAGCTCTCGCGCGAGACCGAGCGCCGCTACACCAAGCTCAGCTTCGGCGAGCGCCTGAAGCTGCAGCTCGAGACGATGAAGACCGGGGCGAAGGCGTGAACGCCGGACCCCGGGCCCACGTCGTTGGCTGCCCCCCGAGGGGGCCGTGCGCGCCCCTGGGGCGGCCCTGCGGACGCTAGTCCGGGCCAGGCCATGCAGTTCTCCGTCTATCAGCTCAGCCGCAAGGGCGGGCGCGAGAAGAACGAAGACCGGATGGGCTACTGCTACACCCGCGACGCGGGGCTGTTCGCGCTGGCCGACGGCATGGGCGGCCACCCCGAGGGCGAGGTGGCCTCGCAGCTGGCGCTCGCCACGCTGGCGGCGATGTTCCAGCGCGAGGCTCGGCCCCGGCTGGACGACCCGCTGCGTTTCCTGCACGAGGCCATCGTCGCCGGCCACCACCAGCTCTTGCGCTACGCCACCGAGCGCGCGCTGATCGACACCCCGCGCACCACGCTCGTGGCCTGCCTGATCCAGGGCAACACCGCCTACTGGGCCCATTGCGGCGATTCGCGCCTGTACCTGGTGCGCGGCGACAAGCTGGTGGCGCGCACGCGCGACCACAGCTACTCCGAGCTGCAGGACACGCTGTCGCAGGTGGTGCCGATGAACGGCCGCGTCAACCGCAACGTGCTCTTCACCTGCCTGGGCAGCCCGGGCAAGCCGGTGGTCGACACCGCCGGCCCGCTGGTGGTGCGGCCGGGCGACCGCGTGATGCTGTGTTCCGACGGCCTGTGGGGCAGCCTGAACGATGCCGTGATCACCTCGATCCTGACCCAGCACCCGATCTCGGAGGCCGTGCCCGAGCTGGTCGAGCGCGCCCTGCGCACGGCCGGCCACGGCAGCGACAACGTCACCGTGCTGGCCGTCGAGTGGGAGGCCGCCGAGGACGCCGACAGCACCAGCGCCGTGTCCACCAAGGCGCTGGGCGACGAGGTTTTCGCCTCGACCATCCAGGCCAGCCTGGCCGGCGACGGCAGCGCCGACGAGCTCGACGAGGCCGAGATCGAGCGCTCGATCCGCGAGATCAACGAGGCCATCCAGCGCAGCAGCAAGAAGGGCCCCCAAGCTCGCTAGCTGAGGCCCCCAAGCTCGCTGGCGCTCGCTGCCCCCCGAGGGGGGTGCTCCGCCGACGGCCCGGCAAAGCCGGTTCCGTGGCGGGAAGCTGGATCTGAACACCTCACTTCTGGAGTCTCCCGTGTCCTACGAACGATCCGGCGGCCGCGCGGCCGATGCGCTGCGCCCCGTCACCCTCACCCGCGGCTACACGCGCCATGCCGAAGGCTCGGTGCTGGTCTGCTTCGGCCACACCCAGGTGCTGTGCACCGCGTCGGTCGAGGAGAAGGTGCCGCCCTTCAAGCGCGGCAGCGGGCAGGGCTGGCTGACGGCCGAATACGGCATGCTGCCCCGGGCCACCCACACGCGCAGCGACCGCGAGGCGGCCAAGGGCCGGCAAAGCGGCCGCACGCAGGAGATCCAGCGCCTGATCGGGCGCAGCCTGCGCAGCGTGTTCGACCTGGGCGCCTTGGGCGAGCGCACGATCGCGCTGGACTGCGACGTGCTGCAGGCCGACGGCGGCACGCGCACGGCGGCCATCACCGGGGCCTTCGTCGCCGCGCACGACGCGGTGGGCTGGCTGATCGCGCAAGGCCGGCTCGCGGCCAGCCCGATCCGCGACTTCGTGGCCGCGGTCTCGGTCGGCGTGGTGCAGGGCACGCCGCTGCTGGACCTCGAGTACACCGAGGACTCGGCCTGCGACACCGACATGAACGTCGTG
This sequence comes from Burkholderiales bacterium, assembly GCA_028871575.1. Taxonomy (GTDB): domain Bacteria; phylum Pseudomonadota; class Gammaproteobacteria; order Burkholderiales; family Burkholderiaceae_C; genus Rubrivivax. The sequence continues at coordinate 2,119 of JAGWMW010000137.1, forward strand.
ATGACGGGCCGCGGCGGCTACGTCGAGATCCAGGGCACGGCCGAAGGCGCGCCGTTCACGCGGGCCGAGATGGACCGCCTGCTGGCGCTGGCCGACCAGGGCATCCGCGAGCTCGGTGCGGCGCAGCGCCGTGCCCTCGCCCTGCCGCTCGAGCCCCGGTGATGCGGCTGGTGCTGGCGTCGAACAACGCCAAGAAGCTGATCGAGCTGCAGCAGCTGCTGGCCGGGCTGCCGGTCGAGCTGGTGGCGCAGGGCCGGCTCGGCGTCGCCGAGGCCGACGAGCCGCACGCCACCTTCATCGAGAACGCGCTGGCCAAGGCGCGCCACGCGGCGGCGGCCACCGGCGGCGCGGCGATCGCCGACGACTCGGGCCTGTGCGTGGACGCGCTGGGCGGCGCGCCGGGCGTGATCTCGGCCCACTACGCCGGCGAGGTCGCGCCCGGTCGCGAACCCGAGCGCGACCCCGGGCGCGAACCCGGGCGCGAGGCGCAGCGCCGCGCGCAGGACGCGGCCAACAACGCCCGCCTGCTTCAGGCCCTGCAGGGCGTGGCCGGGCGCAGCGCGCACTTCGTCTGCACGCTGGTGGCGCTGCGCAGCGCGCAGGACCCGCAGCCGCTGGTGGCCGTGGGCCGCTGGCCGGCCGAGATCCTGTGCCAGCCGCGCGGCGAGCGAGGCTTCGGCTACGACCCGCTGGTCTACATCCCCGAGCTCGACCGCGCCGTGGCCGAGCTCGACGCGGCGACGAAGAACACGCACAGCCACCGTGCCCGCGCGATGGCGCAGATGCGGCAGCTGCTGCGCGAGGTCTGGCGCCTGTGAGCCCGGCGGTCGAGCACTACCTGCGGCCCGGCACGCTGCAGCTGGCGGCGCTGCCGCCGCTGGCGCTGTACGTGCACCTGCCCTGGTGCCTGGCCAAGTGCCCGTACTGCGACTTCAACTCGCACGCGGCACGCGGCGAGGTGCCCGAGCAGCGCTACCTGGATGCGCTGCGCGCCGACCTCGAGGCCGCGCTGCCGCTGGTCTGGGGCCGCCGCATCGTCAGCGTCTTCATCGGCGGCGGCACGCCCAGCCTGTTCTCGCCGGCCGGCATCGACCGCCTGCTGGCCGACCTGCGGGCCCGGCTGCCGCTGGCGCCCGCCATCGAGATCACGCTCGAGGCCAACCCCGGCACCTTCGAGCGCGAGCGCTTCAAGGCCTTCCGCGCCGCCGGCGTGACGCGGCTGTCGGTGGGGGTGCAGAGCTTCGACGACGCGGCGCTGCAGCGCATCGGCCGCGTCCACGACGCAGCGCAGGCCCGCGCCGCGGTGACCGAGGCGCGCGAGGCCTTCGACACCTTCAACATCGACCTGATGTACGCGCTGCCCGGCCAGGGCCTGGCCGAGCTGCGGGCCGACCTGGACACCGCGCTGGCCTTCGAGCCGCCGCACCTGTCCGTCTATCACCTCACGATCGAGCCCAACACGGCCTTCGCCCTGCGCCCGCCGGTGCTGCCCGACGACGACAGCGCCAGCGACATGCTGGACCTGATCACCGAGCGCACGGCCGCGGCCGGGCTGACGCGCTACGAGGTCTCGGCCTTCGCGCGCGAAGGCCACCGCTGCGCGCACAACCTCAACTACTGGCAGTTCGGCGACTACCTGGGGCTGGGCGCCGGCGCGCACGGCAAGCTGAGCTTCCCGCACCGGGTGCTGCGCCAGGTGCGCTGGCGCGAGCCGGCGCAGTACATGGCGCAGGCCCTGGCCGGCCAGGCGGTTTCCAACGAGCACGAGGTGGCGCGGCGCGACCTGCCCTTCGAGTTCATGCTCAACGCGCTGCGCCTGCGCGCAGGCTTCGAGCTCGAGCGCTTTGCCGAGCGCACCGGGCTGCCGCTGTCGGCGATCGCGCCGGCGCTGGACCGGGCCGAGGCCCGGGGCCTGATCGAGCGCGATGCCCGCTCGGTGCGGCCCACGGCGCGCGGCTTCGATTTCCTGTCCGACCTGCAGGCCCTGTTCCTGCCCGATGCGAAGGCGGGCGGCCCGGGCTGACCGGCGCTTCAAACGCGCGACGTCGCCGCGCCCGCGTTCGCGCGCAGCCACTCGAGGAGCCGTGGCGCGATCTTCGCCAGCGGCAGCACCTCGTGGGCCGCGCCCTGTGCGATGGCCTCGCGGGGCATGCCGAAGACGACGCAGCTGGCCTCGTCCTGCACCAGGTTGAAGCTGCCGGCCTCGCGCATGGCGCGCATCGCGCGGGCGCCGTCGCCGCCCATGCCGGTGAGCATCACGCCCAGGGCGTTGCGCCCGACGATGCGCGCCGCGCTGTCGAACAGCACCTCGACGCTGGGCTTGTGTCGGTTGACGGCCTCGCCGTCGCGCACGCGGGCGATGTAGTTCGCGCCCGAGCGCTCGACCGCGAGGTGCAGGCCGCCCGGCGCGATGTAGGCGTGGCCGGGCAGCACGCGCTCGCCGTCGCTGGCCTCGGCCACCCGGATGCGGCACAGGCCGTCCAGCCGCGCCGCATAGCTGCGGGTGAAGCCGGGCGGCATGTGCTGCGTGATCATCACCGCCGGGCTGTCGGCCGGCAGCGCCGCGAGCAGCTCGCGCGTGGCCTCGGTGCCGCCGGTGGAGGCGCCGATGAAGACGATCTTCTCGGTCGACAGCCGGCCCAGGGCGGCGGGGGCCGCGGGCTTGGCGGACGCCGCTGCGCCGGGCGCTGCAGCGGTGGATGCCGCCGTGAGCGAGGCCGCGAGCGAGGCCGTGAGCGAGGCCGTGGAAGGGATCGATGTCGCCGGCGCGGCCGCCAGCCGGTGCACGCGGGCCTGGGCCGCGGTGCGGATCTTGTCGGTGATGTCCAGGCCCAGCTGCCGCAGGCCGTCGGCCACGCCGATCTTGGGCTTGGCCACGAAGTCCACCGCGCCCAGCTCCAGCGCCTTCAGCGTGACGTCGGCCCCGCGCTCGGTGAGGGTGCTCACCATCACCACCGGCATCGGCCGCAGGCGCATCAGGCGGGCCAGGAAGTCGATGCCGTCCATGCGCGGCATCTCCACGTCCAGCGTGATCACGTCGGGGTCGAGGCTGCGGATCATCTCGCGCGCCACCAGCGGGTCGCTGGCCGCGCCCACGCAGCACATGTCGCTCTCGCGGTCGATGATCTGCGCCAGCAGCCCGCGCACCAGCGCCGAGTCGTCCACCACCACCACGCGGGTCTTGCGCTGCATCGGGCCGGGTCCGTGGCTAGAACAGGTCCACCGAGCCGCTGCCGCCGGCCGCGGGCAGGGCCCGCGCGGCGGCGGCGCGCTCCTGCGCCACCAGGGCGTCGGTGTTGGTCGAGGCCAGGCGCTTGACCATCGCCTTGCCGCTGGCGGGCAGGAAGCAGACCTTGCGCGGGTGCACGTCCAGCACGTCCTTGCTGACCACCGGGATGCGCTCGGTGCGCAGGTACTCGAGCACGAAGTCGGTGTTCTGCTGGCCGACGTTGATCGTGCTCATGCCGCGGATCACGGCGCCGCCGCCGAAGACCTTGGCCTCCATCGTGGCGCGCGTGGCGCCGCGCTTGACCATCTCGCCGATCAGCAGGTCCATCGCGAAGCTGCCGTAGCGGCCGCTGTCGGCGCTGCCGCCGGCGTCGGGCAGCAGGAAGTGGTTCATGCCGCCGACGCGCTTGTCGCGGTCCCACAGGCAGGCGGCGATGCACGAGCCCAGCGTGGTCAGCAGCAGGATGTCCTCGTCGTGGACGAAGAACTCGCCGGGCAGCACCTTGACCGCGTCGTTGCGGAAATGGGCGTCGTAGAAGAAGAACGAGGCCTCGCCGGCCTTGCGCGGGCGGGCCCGCAGCTGGGCCAGGCGGCTGGCCGGCGCGGCGGGGGGCTGGGCAAAGGCGACGCTGGTCATGGCAGGGTACGGCGGGTTATCGGCGCCGTGGCGCCCGGCCTTGAGCGGCGATGGGGCTGCTACAGCCGTTCGTAGACGGTCTTGCCTCGCAGCCGGAACAGGTCGCGCGATTCGCTGAAGTTCTCCGAGTGCCCGACGTAGAGCAGCCCGCCCGGCTTCATCGCCGCATGCGTGCGCTCGAGCACCCGGCGCTGCGTCGGGGCGTCGAAGTAGATCATCACGTTGCGGCAGAACACGAAGTCGAAGGGGTCGCCCAGGCTGGCCCAGCTCGGGCTCATCAGGTTGAAGGGGCGGAACTCGATCAGCCGCGCCAGCTCGGGCCGCACCCGGATCGAGCCGGCGTTGCGCCCGGTGCCGCGCAGGAAGTGGCGCCGCAGCCGCTCGGGCGCCAGCCCGCGGGCGTCGGCGGCGTAGACGCCGCGCCGGGCCGCGGCCAGCACCTGGGTGTCGATGTCGCTGCACAGCAGCGCCACCGGCGCGGCCGTCCCCAGCGTCTCTTGCACCGTCATCGCCAGCGAGTAGGGCTCCTCGCCGGTGGAGGCGGCGTTGCACCACAGGCGCAGCGGGCCGCCGGCCTGCGCGAGGCGCTCGCGCAGGTCCGCGGCCAGCGCATCGAAGTGGTGGGCCTCGCGGAAGAAGGAGGTCAGGTTGGTCGTCAGGCAGTTGACGAAGGCCTGCCACTCGGCCTCGGCGGCAGGCCCGCCGCGGCTCTCGAGCCAGGCCAGGTAGTCGGCGAACGACGCATGCCGCGTCTCGCGCAGGCGGCGCGACAGGCGGCTGTACACCATGGCCTGCTTGCCGGCGTTCAGGCTGATCCCGGCCCGCTGGTGGATCAGGGCGCGCACGCGTTCGAAGTCGCGGTCGTCGAACTCGAATTCGGGCTCGGCGACTGCCGTGGGCAGGGTGGCGCTGGCGTTCATGGAGGGGATGCAGGGGCGTGCCGCCACGCAGGCCGCGGCGTGATCGGCGCCGCCACGGGGCCCGGGTGGCGAGCCGCGAGTGTGCGCAGCGCGGCGCCCTGGCGGCGGCCGGAATTGGCCCCCGGTGCCGGCGCATTTCGGGCCCGGCGCGGCGGCAGGCCGCTGCTAGACTGATTCGACAGCCGCTCGCCCCCCTTTGAAGAACCCAGCCGCCCAGCCCTCGTCGCTGCCTGCACTCCGGCTGGAGCAGGCGCTGCAGCTGCTGGCCCATTCGGGCCTGCCGGCCCCCGGCGACGTGGCGCAGGCGGCGGGCCTGCAGGCCCTGATCGACGCGCTGGTCGAGCTGTCCAGCCGCGACGCCCTCACTGGCCTGGCCAACCGCCGGGCCTTCGACCTCGCCGTGCTGCGCGAGATCGACCGCGTGGCCCGCAGCGGCGAGCCGGCCCTGCTGCTGGCCCTGGACATCGACCACTTCAAGCGCATCAACGACCGCCACGGACACGCCGCCGGCGACCGCGTGCTCTCGGCCGTGGCCGCGGCGCTGATCGAGAGCGTGCGGCCGATGGACCTGGTGGCGCGCGTGGGGGGCGAGGAGTTCGCCATCATCCTGCCCAACTGCGCGAGCAGCTTTGGCCAGACGGTGGCCGAGCGCGTGCGCCGGCGCATCCAGAGCCTGTCGGTGGAGATCGGGCCGGACCTGTCGATCGCGGTGACGGCCAGCGTCGGCGGTGCCTACGCGCCGCAATGGGTGCGCACCACGCCGGCGCTGTGGATCGAGCGGGCCGACCAGCAGCTCTACCTGGCCAAGGGCCAGGGCCGCAACCTCGTGCGCCTGGAGCCCAGCGCGATGTCGGTGGTCAGCAACGAGGAGCGCCGGGCGCTCTTCGAGACCTCGCAGTTTCAGGACCTCGAATGAGCGAATCGATAGCGCCCGTGGCCTCGCCCCGGATCATGGCGGTGACCAGCGGCAAGGGCGGCGTGGGCAAGACCTTCGTCGCCGCCAACCTGGCCGCCGCGCTGGCGCGCGGCGGGCGCCGGGTGCTGGTGCTGGATGCCGACCTGGGCCTGGCCAACCTGGACGTGGTGCTCAACCTCTACCCCAAGATCACCCTGCACGACGTGTTCACGGGCCGCAGCGCGCTGGCCGAGGCCATCCTGCCGGCGCCGGGCGGCTTCCACGTGCTGCTGGCCGGCTCGGGCATGGTGGAGTACTCGCGCCTGACGCCCGAGCTGCGCGAGCAGCTGCAGGCCGTCATCGCCGAGATCGCGCCGCGCTACGACCATGTGCTGCTGGACACCGGCGCCGGCATCTCCGACGTGGTGCTCTACACGGTCTCGCTGGCCGGCGCGCTGCTGCTGGTGGTGACGCCCGAGCCCACGTCGCTGACCGACGCCTACGCCACGATCAAGGTGCTGGCCACGACCCAGGGCCGGCGCCAGGTGGGGCTGGTCGTGAACCAGACGCGCCAGCCCGGCGAAGGCCGCGGCGTGCGCCAGCAGCTGCAGCAGGTGGTGGACCGCTACGTCAATCCGGGGCTGTCGAGCCCGGTGCGCATCGAGCTGCTGGGCGAGCTGCCGCTGGATGGCGCCGTGCGCGAGAGCGTGCAGCGCCGCCAGCTGCTGCTCGAGCTGATGCCGGGCTCGCCGGCCGCGATCGGCATCGTGCGGGTGGCCGCGCGGCTGCTGGCCTGAGCAGCCCCTAGCCGCCGCTGCTGCGGCCCGCCAGCAGCACGATCAGCGCGCCCGCCCCGCCCAGCGGCGCGCTGGCCTGGGTGAAGGCGATCACGGCCTGGCTCTGGCCCAGCCAGCGCTGCACCTTGCCCTTGAGCACGGCCTGGCCGCCCGGCGACCCGTGGCCCTTGCCGTGCACCACGCGCAGGCAGCGCTGCCCTCGCAGCGTGGCGCCGCGCACGAAGGCCGCCAGACACTCGCGCGCCTCGTCGCGGCGCAGGCCGTGCAGGTCGATCTCGGCCTGGATCGACCAGTGCCCGCGGCGCAGGCGCGTCACCACGTCGCTGCCCACGCCGGGGCGGCGGAAACTCAGGCCGTCGTCGGTGAGCAGCAGCGATTCGATGTCGACCTCGTCGGACATCGCCTGCGCCAGCGCGGCCTGCTCGTCGAGCTCGCGCTGGCGCGGCAGCGGCGCCGGGCGCGGCCGTGCGGGCAGG
>JAGWMW010000138.1 GCA_028871575.1 Burkholderiales bacterium
CTCGATGCGCGCGGGAAGCTGTTCGAGCTCGCGCTGCTCCTTGTAGCTGAGCTTGCGCCGGGTGCCGGCCGCCGCCGCGGCGCGCGGCGCGCTCGCCGGCTGCGTGACGGGGGCGCTGCCGGAAGCGCCGGTGGAAGCCGAAGCCCCGACCGACGCCGCGGCGGAAGACGACGAGGACGCGGCAGCGGCCTGGGCGACCCGCTGGCGCTGGGCCAGCCAGTCCTCCACCCCACCCTCGTATTCGCGCCAGCTACCCGCCGACTCCCAGGCCAGGGTGCTGGTGACCACGTTGTCCAGGAAGCGCCGGTCGTGGCTGACCAGGAACACCGTGCCGCCGTAGGTCTGCAGCAGCTCTTCGAGCAGCTCCAGCGTGTCGATGTCGAGGTCGTTGGTGGGCTCGTCCAGCACCAGCACATTGGCCGGCAGCGCGAACAGCCGCGCCAGCAGCACCCGGTTGCGCTCGCCGCCCGAGAGGGTGCGCACCGGCGAGTGCGCGCGCTCGGGCGAGAACAGGAAATCGGTGAGGTAGCTCATCACGTGCTTGCGCACGGGCTTGGCCTCGGTGCCGGTCTCGATCCACTCGCTGCCCGGGCTGATGCTGTCGACCAGCGTCGCGTCCAGGTCCAGCCCGGCGCGCAGCTGGTCGAAGTACGCCACCTGCAGCCGCGTGCCCTGGCGCACGCGGCCGGCGGTGGGCGCCAGCTCGCCCAGGATGAGCTTGAGCAGCGTCGTCTTGCCCACGCCGTTGGGCCCGATCAGGCCGACCTTGTCGCCGCGCAGGATCGTGGCGCTGAAGCCCTCGATCAGCACGCGCTCGCCGAAGCGCATGCCCACCCGGTCGAGCTCGGCCACGATCTTGCCCGGCGGCAGGCCGGCGTCGAGCTCCAGCCGCACGCGGCCGAGCTGCTCGCGCCGCGCCGCGCGCTGCTCGCGCAGCTGCTGCAGCCGCTGCACGCGGCCGACGCTGCGCGTGCGCCGCGCCTCCACTCCCTTGCGCACCCAGACCTCCTCCTGCGCCAGCAGCTTGTCGGCGCGGGCGCGCTCCAGCGCCTCGTCCTCGAGCTCGCGCGAGCGGGTCTTCTCGAACGCGGCGTAGCTGCCCGGATAGCTGCGCAGCCCGCCGCGGTCGAGCAGCACGATGCGGGTGGCCACGGCGTCGATGAAGGCGCGGTCGTGCGAGACCAGCACCAGCGCACCGCGGCGCGCCACCAGCAGCGCCTGCAGCCACTCGATGGCATCGATGTCGAGGTGGTTGGTGGGCTCGTCCAGCAGCAGCAGCTCGGGCTGCGCCACCAGGGCCTGCGCCAGCGCCACGCGCTTGCGGGTGCCGCCGCTGAGCGCGTCCACGAGCGCGCCGCCGTCCAGCCGCAGGCGCTGCAGCGCCTCGTCCACGCGCTGCTCCCAGGTCCAGCCGCCCAGGGCCTCGAGCTGCGTCATCAGCGCATCCAGATCGTCGGCCGGGTCGTGGCGCTCGAACCGCTCGCGCAGCGCGCGCGCCGGCGCCACGCCCAGGCTGACGGCGTCGAAGACGCTGACGCCGGGCTCGAACGCCGGCTCCTGGGCCACGTAGACCCGGGTCAGGCCGGTCTGCACCTGCAGCGTGCCGTCGTCGGGCGGCTCGAGCCCGGCCAGGATCTTCAGCAGGCTGGACTTGCCCGCGCCGTTGCGGCCGATCAGCGCCAGCCGCTCGCCCGGCTCGATGGCCAGCGCCGCGCCGTCGAGCAGCGGGACATGGCCGTAGGCGAGGTGGGCGTCGGCAAGGGTGAGCAGGGGCATGGGGGGGATTGTCGCGGCGGCCCCGGCCCCGGGCCGGCTCGCCCGCCCGGGGCGCCCTGCGGCCCGGGCTCTCGCCTTGGGATCACGCCGCCGCGACGGCGCGCGATGCGGCCGCGCGCCAGACGGCGCCACCGTAGGCCCGCTGCTGCCGAAGGCAGCTGTCCACCAACTTGGCGCGGTGGTCGTCGTCGCTGGCGATGGCCGCCGCCGTGATGCGGCCCCAGGGCAGCAACGGCACGGCGCCGCGCTCGCCCGCACCGCTGGCGGCCCAGGCGGCCGCAAAGGCCGGCCAGTAGGCGCGCACGGCGGCTTCCCCTGCGCCGGCCCAGGGCAGCAGCACGCGCAGCGCATGGGCGCTGGTCAGCAGGTGCAGCACCGTGAAGTTGCCGCTGCGCGCATACAGCTCGGCCGCGCCGCGGGCCAGGCCCTCCAGCGTCCGGCCATCCACCTGCAGCGCCGCCACGGCCGCCGCGAAGCCCGGATGGGCGGCGACCACCGCCACGCGGTCGGCGATCAGCGCGCCGGGCACGGGCCCGGACGGGCGTGGCAGGCCGCGCAGCAGCGCGGCGGGGTCGCGCGTGGGCCGGCCGGCCGAAGCCCGTGCCGTCGGCAGCCGCTGCCAGACACAGGCCCAGTGCGCCAGCGCGTCGGCCAGCTCCTGGCCATCCCCGGCCTGCACCGCGTAGGCGGTGCGGATGAGGCCATGAAAGGCCGCCCCGGCGCAGCCGGGCAGCAGCCGCGGCAGCGCCGCGTGCAGCACGGCGTCGCTGCCGTCGCGCTGCAGCCACCGCGCGAAACGTCGGCGCCACGTTGGCCACGTGCCCTGCCGGCCCAGCAGCGCCTTCCAGCGCGGTCGCACCGGCTCCTCGTCGGCCGGCCCGCGGTCGGGCGGCGCCGGCCGCAGCCTCGACACGTAGCCGCGGGCGTAGGCGTGCAGGCGAGCATCGTCGGCGCCCAGGCGCTGCAGCGACATCAGGGCCATCGGCAGGTGGTTGCTCAGGCGATCGCCGTACTCGGCGTCGAAGGCGGCATTGGCCCGCAGCCAGTGCCGCAGCGCCGGGCTGGCGCCGAGGTCGATGCGCGCCTGCGCCGGCCCCCTCACGCCAGCGCCCGCTCCAGCGCATCGAGGTACATCTTCGCCACCGGGAAGCCGGTCTGCTGCGTGATCTCCTGGAAGCAGGTCGGGCTGGTGACGTTGATCTCGGTCATGCAATCGCCGATGACGTCGATGCCCACCAGCAGCAGGCCGCGCGCGGCCAGCACCGGGCCCAGGGCGCCGGCGATCTCGCGGTCGCGCGCGGTCAGCGGCTGGGCCACGCCCTTGCCGCCGGCGGCGAGGTTGCCGCGGATCTCGCTGCCCTGCGGGATGCGCGCCAGCGCGTAGGGCACCGGCTCGCCGCCGATGACGAGCACGCGCTTGTCGCCCTGCGCGATCTCGGGCAGGTACTTCTGCACCATCAGGGTCTGCGCGCCGTCGCGGTTCAAGGTCTCGACGATGCTGCCCAGGTTCAGGCCGTCGGGGCCGACGCGGAAGATGCCCATGCCGCCCATGCCGTCCAGCGGCTTGAGGATGATGTCGCGCTGCTCGGCGTGGAAGCGCCGCACCTCGGCCGCGCTGCGCGTGACCAGGGTCGGCGCGATGTAGGGCGCGAACTCCATGATGGCCAGCTTCTCGGGGTGGTCGCGCAGCGCCGCGGGCTTGTTGAACACGCGCGCGCCCTCGCGCTCGGCCTGGCCCAGCAGGTGGGTGGCATAGAAGTACTCGCTGTCGAAGGGCGGGTCCTTGCGCATCAGCACCGCGCCAGCGTCGCGCAGGGCCAGCGGCCGCGGCGCTGCGGCGCGGAACCAGGCCTCGGGCTCGCCCGTGAGCTCGATCTCGCAGGCCAGCGCCTCCACCGCAGCGCCGCGCTGCCAGCGCAGGTCCTGCGGGCCGCAGGCCGCCAGCCGGTGCCCGCGCGAGGCGGCTTCGCGCATCATGGCGTAGGTCGAGTCCTTGGTGATCTTGAAGGTGGCGAGCGGGTCGGTGACGAAGAGCAGGTTCACGGCCGGAATCCTTCGGGTGGGGTGCGAGCGGGCCGACACTGTGGCACAAGCCGCACCACGGCGCTGCGCGTGCGGCCGGCGGCGCTCCAGGGCGCCGGCGGCGGTGACGATGGTGTGAAAATCAAGCGCTCGTCCTCATGTGCCGCCTTGCCGCCTACCTCGGTGAACCGCTCTTCCTGGAAGCGCTGATCGCCACGCCGCGCCACTCGCTCATGCGGCAGTCGCTGCACGCCGACCAGGCCAAGCTGCAGACGCACGGCGACGGCTTCGGCATCGGCTGGTACGGCGAGCGGCCCGAGCCCGGCCTGTACCGGGACGCCACGCCGGCCTGGGGCGACGACAACCTGCTGGCGCTGGCGCAGACGCTGCGCTCGCGGCTGTTCTTCGCCCATGTTCGCGCGGCCACCTTCGGCGCCAGCTCGCGCGCCAACTGCCACCCCTTCCGCCACGGCCGCCACCTGTTCATGCACAACGGGCAGATCGGCGGCTACGCGCAGCTGCGCCGCACGCTCGAATCGATGCTGGCCGACGACCTGTACGCCGCGCGCCGCGGCGCCACCGACTCCGAGCTGCTGTTCCTGCTGGCCATGGCGCGCATGCGCGAGGGCCAGGCGCCCGACGCAGCGATGCTGGCCGTGCTGGCCGAGACCTCGGCCCTGATGCGCGAGCGCGGCATCGCCGAGCCGCTGCGCTTTGCCGCTGCGCTGACCGATGGCGAGCGCCTCTATGCGTTTCGCATCGCCAGCGACGGCAAGCCGCCCAGCCTGTACCTGCGCCGCTGCGCTGGCGGCGTGATCGTCGCCAGCGAGCCGCTGTGCGACGACGCGGCCGGCTGGCAGGCGCTGCCGGTGGGCGCGGTGCTGAGCGCCGATGCGCAGGGCTGCAGCGTGGTGGTGGCCCCGCCGGCGGCCGCCGTGGCCCCGCCGGCCGCCGCCACGGCCGCGCTGCCCGCGTCGCAGGCCCTTCAGGTCTGCAGCTTGCCGGCGTAGGCCACCGGCCCCGTGGGCCGCCCGTTGGGCGACCCGCCCGGCGGCTCGACGGTCACGGCCAGGGCCGCCGTGCCGCCGCCCAGCAGCGTGGCCGGCAGGCGGTGGCGGTCGAGCACGGTGAGGCCGTCGGCCGAGATCAGGCCCAGCGACTGCGGCGGCCCGTGCGGCGGCACCGACCAGAGCTCGAGCGCGTGGTCGGGCGCCAGGCTCACCGGCGTGAGCGGCCGCGTGACCAGCGCGCGGCCGTCGCCGCTCAGGCTGGCGACGATGGTGCCGCCGGCGCTGGGCGCCGCGCCCGTGCTGGCCAGCACCACCACCACCGGGGGCTGGGCCGGTGGCGGGTGGGCCAGCCGCACGCCCAGCGCCACCGCGCCGGCCAGCGCGGTGGCGCTGACGGCGCGCCACAGGCCCAGCCGCTGCCACCACGGCAGGGCGGCGGCCGGGCGCTGCGGCGGCCACAGCCGCGCCTGGATGGCCTGCCAGACGCGGCCAGGCGGCCGCTGCTCGGGCAGCACCGCGGTCAGCGGCATGAGCCGGCGCTGCCAGTCGTCGACCGCGCGCTGAAGCGCCGGGTGGCTGGGCAGCAGCGTCTCGAAGCGGTCGCGCGCGCGGCCGCGCAAGGTGCCGGCCACGTATTGGGCGGCCAGCGCGTCGGCGAGTTGGGGGTGGGCGTAGTCCATGTCATTGAACGTTAGGCAGATCAGGCGGCGCCTTCGCTGCCGGCATCGCGCCCGGCGGCGCGGTCGAGGCAGGCCTTGAGCGTCGTCAGCGCCCGGCGCACCCAGCTCTTCACGGTGCCCAGCGGCTGGCGCAGGTGCTCGGCCACCTCGGCGTGCGACAGGCCGTCGAAGAAGGCCAGCGCCACGCTCTGGCGCTGCGGCGGCGTGAGCCGCTGCAGGCAGTGGTCGAGCTCTCGCCGCTGGCTGGCCTGGCCCAGCAGGTCGAGCGGGCCGGGGTCGGGGCTGGCCAGGGTGTCGGCCGGGTCGGGGCGGTCATCGTCGTCGTCGGCGGGCGACAGGCTCTCGGTGCGCGGCTGGGCCTGGGCCCGGCGCAGGCTGTCGATGGCACGGTTGCGCGCGATGTGGGTGAGCCAGGTCAGCGGCTGGCTGCGCGCGGCGTCGAAGCTGGCGGCGGCCTTCCAGACCGAGACGTAGATCTCCTGCAGCAGGTCCTCGGCCAGCGCGCGGTCGCGCTGGATGCGCTGCACCACCGCGTACAGGTGGCCGCTGGTGGCCTCGTACAGCCGGGCGAACGCGGCCCGGTCGCCCAGGCCGGCCCGCGCCAGCAGCTGCGAAAGCTCGCGGCTGCGCTCTGACCAGTCGCGCACATCGGTCTGGCTCATCCTCGATCCTCGCCCACGCTAACTACAATTCGGCGCATGCCGCAGGACCTGCAATTCGTGCTCACGCTCGCCTGCCGCGATACCCAGGGCATCGTCCACGCCGTCTCGGGCCTGCTCTACCAGGCCGGCTGCAACATCGTCGACTCGCAGCAGTTCGGCGACCTGGAGGGCGAGGATGCCACGGGCCTGTTCTTCATGCGCGTGCATTTCCAGGCGCCGCCGCACCTGGCCAGCACGGCCACGCTGGCCACGCTGTTCGAGCACACGCGGCAGCAGTTCGGGATGGAGGTGCGGCTGTACGCGCTGGCCGCTCGGCCGCGGCTGCTGCTGATGGTGAGCCAGCACGGGCACTGCCTGAACGACCTGCTGTTCCGATGCCAGAGCGGCTCGCTGGCGGTGGACATCCCGGCCATCGTCTCCAACCACCGCCGCTTCGAGGGCCTGGCCGCGAGCTACGGCATCCCGTTCCACCACCTGCCGCTGGCGGCCGGCGCCGACGGCCGGGTGGCGGCCGAGGCCAAGCGCGCGCAGGAGCAGCAGGTCGAGGCCCTGATCGAGCGCGAGCGCATCGACCTCGTGGTGCTGGCGCGCTACATGCAGATCCTGAGCCCCGAGTTCTGCCGCGCGCTGGCGGGGCGCGCGATCAACATTCACCACAGCTTCCTGCCCAGCTTCAAGGGCGCGCGGCCCTACTTCCAGGCCCATGCGCGCGGCGTCAAGCTGATCGGCGCCACGGCGCACTACGTGACGGCCGACCTCGACGAGGGGCCCATCATCGAGCAGGACGTGCAGCGCGTGAACCACACGCAGTCGGCCGAGGACTACACCGCGGCCGGCCGCGACATCGAATGCATGGTGCTGGCGCGCGCGGTGCGCTGGCATGTGGAGCACCGGGTGCTCGTCAACGGCCACAAGTGCGTGGTCTTCGGCTGAGGCGCCGCCGTGGCCCGAGCGCCGATCCCGCCGGCCGTGCTCGCCGGCAGCCCCGACGAGGTCGAGGCCCGGCTGTACGAGGCGCTGCGCCGCGGCGACATCGAGCAGCTGATGGCCCTGTGGGCCGACGACGAGGAGATCGTCTGCGTCCACCCCGGCGGGCCGCGCGTGATCGGCGCCGCGGCCATCCGCGCCAGCTTCGAGGCCGTCTTCGCCGGCGGCGGCATCCCGGTGCAGCCCGAGCAGGTGCACCGGCTGCATCAGATGGGCTCGGCCCTGCACCACCTGGTCGAGCGCATCGAGATCGCCACCGAGGGCGGGCTGCAGCTGGGCTGGGTGCTGGCCACCAACTTCTACGTCAAGACGGCGCAGGGCTGGCGGCTGGCCTCGCACCATGCCAGCCCCGGCATGCCGCAGCCGCCCGGCGCCGGCCGCGGCGAGCCGACGGCGACGCTGCATTGAGCTTCGCGCAGCGCTACGCCGCGCCGCGCTGGCTGCCCGGCGGCAACCTGCAGACGATCTGGGCCGCCACGCGCTCACGCCGCCACCTGGGCACACCGCCGCCGCTGCAGCGCGAGCGCTGGACCACGCCCGACGGCGACTTCATCGATGTCGACCACCTGCGCCGGCCCGACGGCGCGGCGCCCCCCGTGCAGCACCTGGTGCTGTTCCACGGCCTGGAAGGCAGCAGCGCCAGCGCCTACGCGCAGGCCTTTGCCAGCATCGCGCAGGCGCGCGGCTGGGCCTGCAGCGTCCCGCACTTCCGCGGCTGCTCGGGCGAGATCAACCGGGCGCCACGCGCCTACCACTCGGGCGACTTCGAGGAGATCGGCTGGATCCTGCAGCGGCTGCGCGAGCGCAGCGCCGCGCCGCTGCGCGTGGTGGGCGTCTCGCTCGGCGGCAATGCACTGCTGCGCTGGGCCCAGGAGGCGGGCGAGAGTGCTGCGGCCACCGCGGCGGCCGTGGCCGCCGTGTGCGCGCCGATCGACCTGGCCGCGGCCGGCCGTGCCATCGACCGCGGCTTCAACCGCCAGGTCTACGCGCGCATGTTCCTGGCCACGATGAAGCCGCGCGCGCTGCAGCGGCTGCAGCGCCACCCGGGCCTGTTCGACCGCGAGCGGCTGCTGGCCGCGCGCACGCTGTACGAGTTCGACAACGTGTTCACCGCGCCCGTGCACGGCTTCCGCGACACGCGCGACTACTGGGCCCGGGCCTCGGCCCTGCCGCACCTGGCACGGATCCGCATCCCGGCGCTGCTGCTGCACGCGCGCAACGACCCCTTCGTGCCGGCGGCCTCGCTGCCCGCGGCCGGCGCCGCGCTCGGCCCGCACGTCACCCTGTGGCGGCCGGCCCAGGGCGGGCACGTGGGCTTCCCGCAGGCGCCCTGGCCCGGCCACGTGCTGGCCATGCCCGCCGCCGTGGTCGACTGGCTGCAGACCGCCGCCTGAAGCCCTAAGCTGGCCGGCATGGACGCGATCGTCGAAGCCGCGCTGCGCAAGTGGCCCCGGGTGCCGCACTGCTACGGCTGGCTGGCGCTGGACGCGCGCGGCGACTGGTACATGCGCGACGAGCGCATCCAGGCCGCGGGCCCGTTTCCGCGCGTCAAGGGCAGCCGGATCGAGCACGACAAGCTGCGCGGCTTCATCGAACGCAACTACGGGCACGATGCCGCGGGCGCCTGGTTCTTCCAGAACGGGCCGCAGCGCGTCTACGTCGAGCTCGAGGCCGCGCCCTGGGTCTGGCGGCTGGCCGGCCGCGCCGCGCCCAGCGGCTGGCCCGTCAGCAGCCACACGGGGCAGCCGGCGCGCGTGCGCTCGGCCTGGCTCGATGAGCCGGGGCGGCTGTTCCTGGACACCGACCTCGGCTTCGGGCTCGTGCACAGCCTGGACATGCTCGAAGCCGCCCAGGCGCTGGAGACCGGGGCCTGGCCCGTGCCCGAACCCGCCACGCTG
>JAGWMW010000139.1 GCA_028871575.1 Burkholderiales bacterium
TGGCGCGGGCCGCGCTGGCCGTGGCCGGCGCGGCCGTGCTGCTGTGGCCGGCGGGCGGCGGGCTGCCGCTGCCGCGCAGCGCGCCCGAGTGGCTGGGCCTGCTGGGCGGGGCGAGCTTCGCGCTCAACAACGTGCTGCTCAAGCGGCTGGCCGCGCAGCCGAGCGAGGCACGCGCGCTGGCCATGTTCCTGGGCGGCGCGCTCGTGGCCGGCAGCCTGGCGGCGGCGCTGGGCGGGCCTGCCGGCGTGCCGTGGCCACCGGCGCCGGCCGCGGGCTGGCTGGCCGGCACGCTGGGCATGGGCGCGCTGTTCCTGGCCAGCAACCTGTCGCTGCAGTACGGCGCGGCGCGCCTGCCGGCCGCCACCACCGCGGTGGTGATGGTCAGCGAGGTGCTGTTCGCCTCGGTCTCGGCCGTCGTGCTCGGGGCCGGCCGGCTGAGCTGGGCGCTGGCGCTGGGCGGCCTGCTGATCGTCTCGGCCACGCTGCTGGCCAGCCGCCGCTAACATCGACCGGCCCGCCCTGAAGGAGCCCACCGATGGCCGCCACCAGCCTGTACGACTTCGACGCCGTGTCCATCGCCGGCCAGCGCGCCGACTTCTCGGCCCAGCGCGGCCGGGTCGTGCTGATCGTCAACACCGCCAGCGCCTGCGGCTTCACGCCGCAGTTCGAAGGCCTGGAGCAGCTGTGGAAGGACTACCGCGAGCGCGGCCTGGTCGTCGTCGGCTTCCCCAGCAACGAGTTCGGCGGCCAGGACCCGGGCAGCAACGACGAGATCGCCTCGTTCTGCCAGCTGAACTACGGCGTGAGCTTCCCGATGATGGCCAAGGTCAAGGTCAACGGCAGCGACGCGCACCCGCTGTGGCAGTGGCTCAAGGGCGAGCGGCCGGGGCTGCTGGGCACGCAGGCGGTCAAGTGGAACTTCACCAAGTTCCTGGTCGGCCGCGACGGCCAGGTGATCAAGCGCTACGCGCCCACCGACGCCCCAGCCTCGCTGCGCCAGGACATCGAGCGGGCGCTGGCGGCATGAACCTGTTCGGCCACCTCGAGCCCTATGCGGGCGACCCGATCCTGAGCCTGAACGAGGCCTTCCAGCGCGACCCCCGCCCCGACAAGGTGAACCTGTCGATCGGCATTTACTTCGACGACGACGGCCGCATTCCGGCGCTGGCCAGCGTGCGCGAGGCCGAGGCCCAGATGCTGGCCGAGGGCGGCGCCAAGCCCTACCTGCCGATCGAGGGCGCGGCCGACCTGCGCGGCGCCGTGCAGCAGCTGCTGTTCGGCGCCGGCCACCCGGCGCTGCAGGCCGGCCGCGTGGCGACGCTGCAGACCGTGGGCTCCAGCGGCGGGCTGAAGGTGGGGGCCGACTTCATCAAGCGCTGGCTGCCGGCCAGCGAGGTCTGGGTCAGCGACCCGACCTGGGACAACCACCGCGCGATGTTCGAGGGCGCGGGCCTGACGGTGCACCGCTACCCGTACTACGACCCTGCCACCGGCGGCCTGGCCTTCGACGCGATGCGCGACACGCTGGCGGGCCTGCCGCCGCGCAGCGTGGTGCTGCTGCACGCCTGCTGCCACAACCCCACCGGCGTCGACCTCAGCGCCGCGCAGTGGCGCGCGCTGATCCCGGTGCTGCGCGAGCGCTCGCTGCTGCCCTACCTCGACCTCGCCTACCAGGGCTGGGGCGAGGGCATCGAGCCCGACGCGTTCGCGGTGCGCGAGCTCGCCGCGGCCGGGCTGACCTGTTTCGTGGCCAACTCGTTTTCCAAGAGCATGAGCCTGTACGGCGAGCGCGCCGGGGCCCTGAGCGTGGTCTGCGCCGACGCCGAGGAGGCCGATCGCGTGCTCGGCCAGCTCAAGGCCACGGTGCGGCGCAACTACTCGAGCCCGCCCCTGCATGCCGCCGGCATCGTGGCCCGCGTGCTCGGCCAGCCGGCGCTGCGCGCGGCCTGGGAGGCCGACGTGGCGGCCATGCGCGAGCGCATCGCGGCCATGCGGCGCCGCCTGCACGCGCTACTGTCGGCGAAGCGGCCGGGCCGCGACTTCGGCTACCTCCTCGCCCAGCGCGGCATGTTCAGCTACACCGGCCTGCCCCCCGAGCAGGTGGACCGCCTGCGCGAGGCGCATGGCGTCTACCTCGTACGCTCGGGGCGGATGTGCGTGGCCGGGCTGAACAACGGCAACGTCGAGCGCACCGCCGAGGCCCTCGCCGCAGTGGTGTGAGCGACAGCGGTCGGCCCGCCGGTGCCGGCGGCACCCTGGCGGCGGCCGGCGCGCCGCCGTCGACCGCACTCGGTGGCGGTCAGCCTGCCGCCGTCGCAACAACCAGCCCGCGCAGCCAGCGGTGCTCGGGCGCGGCGTCGTGGCGCAGGTGCCAGATCATCTCCACGCTCACCGCCGGCAGCGTCAGCGGCAGGTCGCAGACCGCCAGCTCATCGGCGTAGCCGGTGGCCGGCACGAAGCTCTCGGGCAGCACGGTCAGCAGGTCGGAGCGCGTGACCACGCGCCCGGCGGTGAAAAACTGGTTCACGGTCAGCATGATCCGGCGTTCACGCCCCAGCGCCGCCAGGGCCTGGTCGGTGTAGCCGTGGGCACGGCCCGAAAAGCTCACCAGCAGGTGCTCGGCGCCGCAATAGGCGTCCAGCGTCAGGGGTTGCGCGGCCAGCGGGTGGTCCTTGCGCATCACGCACACGTAGCGGGTCTCGCGCAGGCGCTCGTGGCGCAGCACGCTGGCCTCGCCCAGCGCGACGATCTCGCGGATCGCGTCCGGGAAATAGCCCACGGCCAGGTCGATCTCGTCGTCTTCCAGCAGCTTGCGCGGATCGCGCGTGGTCAGCGGCAGGAAGCGGAGGTTGGCGAGCGCCCGCTCGCGTTCGATGCCCTGCACCAGGCCGGGTGCGAGCATCGCCGCCGTGGCGTCGGCCATCGACAGGCGGAGCTGCACCGCATCGCGGCGCGGGTCGAAATCGTTCGGCGCCAGCGCCTGGCGCAGCCCGTCCAGCGCCCGCCGCACCTGCGGCCACAGCGCCTCGGCCTGCGGCGTGGGGCTCATGCCGCGCGCGGTGCGCACGAACAGCTCCTGCCCCAGCGACTCGCGCAGCCGGCGCAGCGCGTGGCTGACCGCGGGCTGCGTCATCGACAGCGCGCTGGCGGCGCGGGTCAGGCTGCCCTCGGACATGACCGCGTCCAGCACACGCAGCAGGTTCAGGTCCAGCGTGCGGAAGTTGGGTGCCATCGGCCGTGATTATATTCACGGCGCGCATGTGTGCAATGCACAATATTCAGTTGAACTTGCATGGTGTTAACCCTAATATCTCCCCATCGCCGCGTCTGACCGCGGCTGTTGGAGAGGAATCCAGATGAGCACCACGACCGTTCTGTCCCCCGTCAAGCTGGCCATCCCGCGCTTCACCCGCAGCGTGCTGGTGGGCGCCAACTGGCTCTTGAGCAAGCTGCAGCCGGCGTCCGGCGCCCGGGCCAGCGAACCCAAGCCCGCCGACCGGATCAAGGAAGCCGCCGCGCTGCGCGAGTACGCCATGCGTTACGCCAAGCACGACCCGCGATTCGCCGAAGACCTGCTGGCCGCGGCCGACCTGCACGAGCGCGCGCTCTGACGCGCCGGCCAGGCGCCGGCCACCGGGCCGGCGCCGCGTTCAGGCTGCGCGCAAGCGCGCCTGGGCCGGCATCGACCCGGCAGCGGCCAGTTGCCCGTACAGGTCCTTCGGATCGGGCAGCGACGGGATCAGATCGATCCGGCGGCCCAACCCCAGGGCCTGCGCCCTGGCGGCGATCAGGCCCAGCGCCGAGTAGTCCTCGAGCGCAAAGCCGACCGAGTCGAACACGGTCACCTCGGCCGCGCTGCGCCGCCCCGGCGCCGCGCCCGTGAGCACCCGCCACAGCTCGGTGACGGAAAAGTCGGCCGGCATCTGCTGCACGTCGCCTTCGATGCGGCTTTGCGGCTCGTACTCGACGAACACGCTCGCGCCGGCCAGCACGCCCGGCGCGAGCTCGGTCTTGCCGGGGCAGTCGCCGCCGACGGCATTGAGGTGCATGCCCGGCTCGACCATTTCGGGCGTGAGGATCGTGGCGCGGCGCTTGTCGGCCGTCACGGTGGTCACGATGTCGGCGCCGCGCACCGCATCGGCCACGCTGCGGGCGACCCGCAACTGCAGCCCGCCGACCGGCGCCAGGTTGCGCTGCAGCTTGCGCGTGGCCGCGGGGTCGACGTCGTACAGCGCCAGCTGGTCGATGCCCAGCCCGTGGTGGAAGGCCAGGGCCTGGAACTCGCTCTGCGCACCGTTGCCGATCAGCGCCATGCAGCGCGCGCCGGGGCGGGCCAGCGCCCGCGCCGCCATCACCGAGGTGGCCGCGGTGCGCATGGCCGTGGTCAGGGTGAGCTCGGCCAGCACCTCGGGCCGGCCCGTGGCCACGTCGGCCAGGACGCCGAAGGCCATCACCGTCGGCAGGCCCAGGCGGTGGTTGCCGGGATGGCCGTTGACGTACTTGAAGGCGTAGCGGCGCGCGTCGGCCACGGGCATCAGCTCGATCACGCCGGTGGCCGAGTGGCTGGCCACGCGCGCGACCTTGTCGAACTCGCCCCAGCGCCGGAAGTCGGCCGCGATGGCCGCCTCCATCTGCTGCAGCAGGACCGGCAGGCCTTCGGCCGCCACGATCGCGGCCACGTCGCGCGGGGTGATGAGCAGGGTCATGGTCGGCACTCGGCTGGGTGAAGCACCATTCTTTTCCGGCGGCCACGGCAACGTGAAGCGACAACACTGCCGGTGAAGCGACAGGTTTCTGCCGATTTGGCAGCCATGGCTGGCAAAATGCGCCATGGACTCGACCGACCTGCAGCTCGTCGCGCTGCTGCGCCAGGACGCCCGGGCCCCGATCGCGGCGCTGGCGCACAAGCTCGGCGTCTCGCGCGGCACGGTGGGCAACCGCATCCGCCGGCTCGAGGACGCCGGCGTCATCGTCGGCTACACGGTGCAGCTGCGCCCCGACACCGAGCCCGACCGCATCACCGCCTGGATGAGCATCACGGTCGAGGGCAACCAGACGCGGGCCGTCGTCGCCACGCTGCTCGGCGAGCCGGGCGTGGCCGCCCTGCACGACACCAACGGCCGCTGGGACCTGCTGGCCGAGCTGCGAGCCGCCCACCTGGCCGAACTGGCCACGGTGCTGGAGCGGGTGCGCCTGATCAAGGGCATTGCCGGCACCGAGACCAGCATCCACCTGCAGACCTACAAGCTCGGCTGAGCCGGCGCCGCGTCCGGGCCGGTCACCGGCGCCAGCCGCAACCAGCGCACGGCCAGCGTCGGCAGCACCAGCAGGTTCAGCAGGGTCGAGCTGACCAGGCCGCCCAGGATCACGGCGGCCATCGCGCCTTCGATCTCGTTGCCCGGCGCACCGGCGGTCAGGGCCAGCGGCAGCAGGCCCAGCGCCGTCACCAGCGCCGTCATCAGGATCGGCAGCAGGCGCTCGGCGGCGGCGCGGTGGGCGGTTTCGGCATTCCAGGTCAGCCCCTCGACCTCGACCAGGTGGCGGCAGTGCGAGACCAGCATGATCGAGTTGCGCACGCTGATGCCGAACAGCGTGACGAAGCCGACCAGTCCGCCCAGGCTCAGCGTGCCGCCCATGGCCAGCACCACCGCCACGCCGCCCACCAGCGCGAACGGCAGGTTGACCAGCACCAGCGTCACCGAGCGCAGGCTGCGCAGCGCCAGGTAGAGCAGCAGCACCACGCCGGCCAGCGCCATCGCGCCGTGCGCCAGCAGCTGGTGCGTGGCGGCCGCCTGCGCCGCCGCGTCGCCACCGAACACGGCGTAGGTGCCGGGCGGCCAGGCGATGTCGCGCGCCAGCGCCTGCTGCGCCCGGCGCGTGAAGGCGGCGGCGTTGACGCCGCGCAGGTTCACCGTGACCACCTGCACGCGCTGGCCATCCTCGTGCAGCACCATCACGCGGCCCTGGCTCATGCTCAGATCGGCCAGCGCCGACAGCGGCCACTGGCGCCCGTCGGGCGCGCTGATGGGCAGCGCGCCGACGCCGCTCGGGTCCTGCCGCAGCGCCGGCGGCAGGATCACCTCGACGTCGAACACGCGGTTGCCGTCGAGCACCTGGCCCACGCGCGTGCCGGCGTAGGCCGCCTGCAGCGTGTCGAGCACATCGGCCGGCGCGATGCCGGCGCGCGCCAGCGCCCCCAGGCGCAGCCGGATCGACAGCTGCGGCTCGCCTGGCGCGGCCTGCAGCTGCACGTAGCCGGCGCCCGGCAGGCCCGACAGCACGCTGGCCGACTTCTGGGCCAGGCGGTCGATCTCGTCCAGCCTGGGGCCGTAGATCTTGACCACCACGGGCGCGGTGTAGCCCGACAAGGTCTCGTGGATGCGCTCGGTCAGGAAGGTGTTGACGGCGAACGCGCCGCCGGCCAGCGGCGCCAGCGCCTGCTGGATGCCCTGCAGCGCGCGCTGCTGGCCGGGGCCGGACAGCGGCTGCAGGTCGACCTCGAACTCGGTGGCGAAGATCGGCGAGGGATCGACCACGCGCGCGCTGCGGCCGGTGCGCTGCGCCACCGAGCGCACGCCCGGCACTGCCAGCAGGGCGCGCGTGACGCGCGCGCCCAGGGCCTGCGAGGCCTGCAGCGAGGCGCCGGGCGCCAGCCGCATGTGCACGATGTAGTGGCCCTCGCGCAGCTGCGGCAGGAAGCTGCTGTGCAGGAAGGGCAGCACGGCCAGCGCCGCCAGGCACAGCAGCGCCACCGCCGCCGGCAGCGCGCGCGAGCGCCGCGCCACGCGCTGCAGCAGGCCCTGGTAGCGCTGCCGCAGCCGCGCCATCGGCGCCGGCTCGGGCGTCTGCTCGGCGCGGCGCAGCAGGGTCAGCGCCAGCGCCGGCGTCACCGTCAGCGCCACCGCCAGCGAGGCCAGGATGGCCGCGATGTAGGCGATGCCCAGCGGCGCGAACAGGCTGCCGGCCACGCCCGACAGCGTGAGCACCGGCACGAACACCAGCGCCACGATGAAGGTGGCGTAGATCACCGCGCTGCGCACCTCCAGCGAGGCCGCCAGCACCACCTGCAGCGCCGGCCGCGGCACGGCCTCGAGCCGGTTCAGGCGCAGCCGCCGCACGATGTTCTCGACGTCGATGATGGCGTCGTCCACCACCTCGCCGATGGCGATGGCCAGGCCGCCCAACGTCATGGTGTTCAGCCCCAGGCCGTAGTGCCCGAGCACCACCACCGCCGCCAGCAGCGACAGCGGGATCGCCGCGGCCGATATCAGCGCCGCGCGCGCATGGCGCAGGAACAGGAACAGCACCGCCAGCACCAGCGCCCCGCCCACCAGCAGCGCGTCGCGCAGGTGCCCCACCGCCGCGGCGATGAAGTTGGCGGGCCGGAACAGCGCCGGGTACAGCGTCACCTGCTGCGCGTCCAGCGCCGGCTTCAGCGCCTGCAGCCGCGCCTCGAGGGCCTGCGTCAGGCGCACGGTGTCGGCGCCGTACTGCTCGGCCACCACCAGCATCACCCCGGGCTGGCCCATCACCGAGGCCGTGCCGGCCGGCGGCGCCGCGGCGTTGCGCACCGTGGCCACGTCGCCCAGGCGCAGCACGCCGCCGCCATGCGATCGCAGCACCACGTCGGCCACCTGCGCCGGGGTCTCGGCCAGCCCGGTGGGCGCCAGCACGATGCGCTGGTTCTCGTTCTCCACGAAGCCGCCGCCGGCGGCCCCGGTGGCGCGCCGCGCCGCCGCCAGCACCTGCGGCATCGACAGACCGTAGCGCGCCAGCGCCTGCGGGTGCACCTGGATCTGCAGCTGCCGCTCGTCGCCGCCGTAGACGCTGACATCGGAGACGCCCGGCACCGCCAGCAGCTGCGGCTTGAGCGTCCAGTCGGCCAGCGTGCGCAGCTGCAGCGCGCCGAGATGGCGCGACGTGATGCCCAGGGTGAGCGCGATGCCCGACGACGACGACAGCGGCAGCATCACCGGCGCGCGCGCCGCCGCCGGCAACGTGCTGGCCACCCGCTGCAGCCGCTCGCTCACGGTCTGGCGCACCCGCTGCAGGTCGCTGCCATTGCGGAAGGTCAGGGTGATCATCGACAGGCCCTGCAGCGACTTCGAGCGCATGCCTGCGAGCTCGCCGGCGCCGGCCAGCGCGTTCTCCAGCGGCTGCGTCACCAGGGTCTCGACCTGGCCGGGCGCGAAGCCCGGCACCTCGGTCTGCACGATCGCCTGCGGCGGCGCGAATTCCGGAAACACGTCCAGCCGCGCCCGGCCCAGTGCCAGCACTCCGTACGCCGCCGCCAGCACCGCCAGCGCGATCGTCACCCCGCGCAGGCGCACGGCGAAACCGACGATGGCGTTCAGCATGGCCGCAACCGGCCGCGCGGGCTCGGGTCACCCCAGCTTCCCGCCGCGGATCCGGCTTCGCCGGGCCGCTGCCGGACGGCCCCCTCGGGGGGCAGCGAATGCCCTGAGCTTGGGGGACTCACGTCAATCGCCATCGCCATCCCCGGCCGGCGGCTGCGCGCTGGGCGGCGGCAGCAGCTCCTGCGACAGCAGCAGCTCGCCGCCGCGCACCACCACGCGCTGGCCGGGGCGGAACCCCGCGCTCACGAACCAGCCGCCCGCATCGCGCACCGGCAGGACCAGCGGGCGGCGCAAGTAGCGACCTGGAGCAGTCTCGACATAGGCCCAGGGCTGGCCGGCGTACCAGAGGACCGCCGCCGCCGGCACGGTCACGCCGCCTTGTGCGCTGCCGCCCAGCGGCACCTGGGCGTCCAGGCGTTCGCCGATGCGCAGGCCGGCCGCGTCGCTGCGATAAAGGTAGGTCGCGCCCTGCACCACGGCGTCAGCGCGGGGCGAGGCGCCGATCAGCCGCGCCGCGGCCGGCGCGCCCCCGGGCGTCGCGAGCGAGATCGCGTCGCCCTGCGGCGCGGCCTGGCCGGGGGGCAGCACCACCGACAGCAGCGCGCTGCGGCCCTGCGCGTAGGCATCCAGCGCCTGCGGCCCGCGCGCGGCCAGCGCCGCCA